>JACQXE010000043.1 GCA_016208915.1 Nitrospirota bacterium
TAACAGATTCTCATGAATCCCAAGACCGTGGGCTACGTCACTCACTGATCGTCCACCTTCTGTCACAAGTCGTATCGCTTCCTTTTTAAACTGCAGATCGTACGTCCTATGCTTTTTGCTCTCTTGCATTTTTACACCTCCAAGGTTATAAGGTTATTTATATCGTAACCTAACCTTTCGGTGTGTCCGTTAAACCGGGGGAAGTTCAGTTTGCTGAACTGCAGAGATGCCATCGTGTGAATAGAGATTATCATAAACATCATATGCTTTTTCCCACTGAACATTTCCATTTCCATCAATTTTCAACAGTATTGCATCTCCACTTGGATAGCCTGTTATACTGCCACCAATAATATATCCGCCATCTATTGTCTGCTTAATAGAACTCGTACCACCACTGTAAGTATATGCCCATCCTGCATAAGCAGTAGATGCAGAAAAAAAATGCAAACTTATTAGAAAAAATAAAGAATACACCAACAACAGTTTCAACTTCCGAGTTTTCAGTTTCAAGTCGGAAAGACAGTTTTCTGTTTTCGGTTTTCGGTTTTCAGCAACAGACAAACCTCTCAAAAATCCATTCCCCTTTTTCATCTCAATCCCCCGTTCTTAAAAATAGTTTTTAGTTTTTCGCCTCAGGCGAACCCGTCCGAGGCGGGCAAGTTTTTAGTTTTTATTTCTCTTAAAATTCCACCGCGTATACATTTTATATGCCTCCTTTTTTTTGACAAAAAAGACATTTTATGTTTTAATTTGTTTATAAGAGTGAGGTGAAGATAATGGTAAAACCCAATCCCAAAAAAGCAAAGAAACATCTCGACAAGCTGTGCGAACTTCTTTCTAAGAGAAAACACCCTTATGCTAATATGACGGAAGAAGATGTGATAAAAGATCTTAGGAAGATCAGAGAAGAAGTTTGGGAGAAAAAGCTTGCTGCTCGTTCTTGATTCCAACCAATATATATTTGGTTTTGGAACTCCCAGAAAATCATCCTGCAACAACCTCCTATATACAATTACCAACTTTTCTCCGGCATATTCTATACGCATACCGAGACTTATAATCACAGAAGTTAGTCGTAAACTTACACACGAAGAATTCAGGGAATTCATAGCCTTTGTGACAAACCTTACAACCATTGATGAAGACTTCGTTGTTCCTTTTGAATTAGGCGCAAGGTATGAGATGCACGGAATGAAACCGGCAGATGCTTTTATCTCAGCATATGTTGAGTGGACAGGCGCTGAGATACTGGTAACAGAAAATAGGCATTTTCTATCCCGGCATTCGAATTTGCCATTCAGAGTTCTTAATGCTGAAGATTGTTTAAAAATCATTAAACCCTCATAGAGAAAAACCCATTACAGTTCCCATCCGCCTCGTCCAGAGCGTTTGATAAGGCAACACCTGCCCATGTTGGCAAAGCCATAAACAAAAAGACGGCAAACACGATAAAGAAAAGTTTCCAGTTTATAGTTACAAGTTTCAAACCTGAACTACAGTTGCCAGTTTTTCGCCCCAGGCGAATCCGCCGAGGCGGACAATCCTTCCCCCGTCTGTCATGCTGGCTTGTCCAGCATCTTTTTTCGGAAAGATTCCGAACAAGTCGGAATGACACAGAATAAGGTAACCCTGTGGCAAGACCACAGGGAGTTACAATTCATTAAAACCCCCGGAGCCCCCCAAAAGAGACAAAAAACACACATAGCGTTTAAAAAACAAGCAATTTTTGTGCCTTTTTATTGAGTTTTTTGATTTTTTAGCCTTAGAATTTTCTAACTCTTTGAAGGATAAGAATTTTATTTCGGAGCAGGCCTGCGCATCTTTTTTACAGACATAGTGCCTTGCTGAAATTCAGGGTGAAATCACCCTTATGACGGGGTGAAATTACGCCAACACCCCCTGCTATACAGTCTGTCATTAAAGCCTGAATTTTACTAAAACATCTTTTATTCAAATAAAATCAAATAGAATGGCGAACAAAGGAATTTTTATATAAAACTTGGAATGAGTTTTGCATCTATACATGTAAAGACTCCATAAGGCAATAATAAAGAGCCTTGGTTTTGGAGCTGTCAGGAGGATATCAAATGATTGATAATCATGGTCCTTCAGAAGGCTCCAAAAGAGGAACTCAAAATGCGAGTGAGCATAAAAAAATAGCCTTCTGGAGTCATTTTTTTCGTCTAAACAGATTTTAGCAAACAGACTGCGTATGCAGCGATACCTTTGCCTCGTCCTATGAAACCCATGCCTTCATTTGTCTTGGCCTTTATGTTGATAAGCCCTGAAGAAATGCCTGCTTTTGATATTTCTTCTTTCATTGATTCTATATGAGGTGCAAGTCGCGGCATCTCAGCAATAACAGTTGAGTCTATCCATAAAATCTCGAAACCATTCTCACGCGACAGCTTCAGGATGTCTCTCAGAAGATTTATACTTGATGCATCCTTCCATTCAGCCGATGTGTCAGAAAAGTGTTTGCCTATGTCTCCGAGCCCAAGGGCGCCTATGATCGCATCTATGATCGCATGACATAGGACATCTGCATCAGAATGTCCTGCAAGACCTTTTTCGAATGGAACTTTCACACCGCCTATGATAAGCCTGCGGCCTTTAACAAGCCTGTGTGAATCATATCCAAAACCTATTCTCATAATTATTACACAATTAAATCTAAACGCAGCCCAGCCTGCAAATCATACATTATCCAATCTTTTCCTTAAAAGTACCTCTGCTATATCAAGATCCTCAGGAGTTGTTATCTTTATGTTCGAATAATCGCCCATTATGATCTTTACTTTGCCTCCGTATCTCTCTACTATAGCTGAATCGTCAGTAGAGTAAAATCCCTCTTCCATTGCCTTTGCATAAGCATTCATAAGGATATCATATCTGAATACTTGCGGTGTCTGGACTGCCCAGAGCAGACTACGATTCAATGTTTTCTCAACTATGATTTCATTTCGGACATTAGACGTGCTCACTCCTTTTATAGTGTCCTTAACAGGAATGCCTGCAACAACACCGTCACAATCTTTAAGCTGGTTTATTGATTCTTCAACCAGAGATCTCTTAAAGAACGGACGCACACCATCGTGAATCAGTACAGCGGCTGTCTTTTTTTCTACCAAGTTGAGACCGCTGAAAACAGAATCCTGCCGCTCTTTTCCTCCGGGGGCTATCTTCTTCACCTTGGAAAGCCTGTACTTATCTATTAAATCCAGTCCTGCTTCCATATCATCATTTTTAAGAACAGGTATAACCTCTTCTATGTCCCTGATTGATTCGAATACCTTAAGAGTCCAAACAATCAAAGGTTTATCTTTAAGTGATTGAAACTGCTTATTGCCTCCAGGCCCAAATCTTTTGCCGAACCCAGCTGCAGGCACAATAGCTACTATCTTATTTCTCACTATTTAACCGCCCTTATTTCTTCTCTTTCATAATCCTCTTTAGTTTTTGCAAATATCATCCTGCCTGCTGTTGTCTGCAGGACACTTGTCACTGTTACATCAACATTTTTGCTGATAAGCCTCCTGCCATTTTCCACAACCACCATTGTTCCGTCATCAAGATAGGCAATTCCCTGATTGTGTTCCTTGCCTTCCTTGATAACAAACACCTTGATTGTCTCACCAGGAAGCACAACAGGCTTAAGTGAATTTGCAAGCTCGTGTATGTTTAGCACTGTTACTCCTTGAAGTTCGGCAACCTTGTTCAGATTGAGATCGTTTGTTATCACCTTTGCATCAAGGACCCTCGCAAGTGCAACTAGCTTTGCATCAACCTCTTTTATTTTTGGAAAATCTTCATCAACAATCCGCACAGTGACGTTGGACATCTTCTGCAACTTATGAAGCACGTCCAGTCCCCTTCTGCCTCTTGCCCTCTTCAAAGAGTCGGGAGAATCCGCTACATACTGAAGCTCCTGCAGGATAAACTGCGGAAGGATAAAAGTCCCTTCAATAAAACCAGCCTCACAAACATCAGCAATACGGCCGTCTATTATAACGCTCGTATCGAGCAGTTTAAGGTTCTCTTCAAATCCCTGCCCCCTGAAAAGTCTTAAAAGACTTGACACGTTAAGTCCCCTGCCGCGTTTAAACCCGATAAGCAGTCCTGTATATCCGAGCAATGCATTTGTAGCAAACGATACTGCTGCAAAATCCTGACCAATAAATGTCTTTAGGGGAAAAATCAAAAGATTTGCAAATAAGAGTCCTACCGTAAGACCTAACAGGCCGCCAATAAATACACCGAGTGAAACTTTTTTAACTGCTATTTCTGCAAAAATAGCAACCGCACCTATGAGTGCGCCCCATGAAATGCCTATAACCGGAGAATCATATCTACCACCGAAAAGATAACCTGCTGCCAAAAAAATTACGAATACTGCTATTCTTAAGATAACGAAAACCATATTATTTCACCTCCTCTCATTATTATCAGCGCTCTTAATGCTTATTTAGAATTATGACTCCCTGAGAACAGCATAAAACCTCTGTCCGCCTCTGTTAATAAAAAGCAGTACTGTTTCATTAGGCTTTATATTAGAAGCTATTCTGTTAAAATCATTCAGCGTATTCACTTTTTTGTTGTCTATCTCCTGTATGACATCTCCCTTTTTAAGATTAGCCTCTTCTGCGGGACTTCCCGGTTCAACCCTTACTACCACTACACCTTTTTCATCCCTGTTCAATCCCAGTTGATGGGCAATCTCTTTTGTAAGCTCTATCACTTCAAGACCAGCAAGCGCCTCCCTGTGTGCTTCATCAGTAGATCTTTCCATATTTGTTTCAGCAGCCTCTCTGGGATATTCGGCTACTGTCGCTGTCAGATTATATTCCCTGCCCTTACGGATTATCTTAATTTGCACTTGAGTGCTTGCCTTGCTTTGTGCAACTATGTTCCTCAGAATATCAGCATCCTGTACCTTTTTCCCATTATACTCTGTAATTATATCGCCTCTAATCAACCCTGCCTTTTCAGCAGGACTGCCTCTCATCACATCACCTACAAGAGCCCCGTTTGAGTCGCCAAGCCCAAATTTCTGTGAAAGCTCCGGGGTAAGTCTCTGTATAGAAATTCCCAGCCATCCCCTTGTCACCTTTCCTTGCTTTACAAGCTGGTCCATTACAGAGCGGACAAGATTGCTCGGAACTGCAAATCCAATCCCCTGATAACCGCCTGTCTTGGAGAAAATTGCTGTGTTTATCCCTATAACCTCACCTTTAATGTTCACGAGCGGGCCTCCCGAATTGCCAGGATTTATAGCAGCATCTGTTTGAATAAAATCCTCATAGTCTGCAATTCCAACGCTTGCTCGTCCTACAGCGCTTACTATCCCCATTGTTACAGTATGGCTCAGGCCAAATGGATTACCAATCGCAAGAACAAATTCTCCCACCTGCAGTTTGTCTGAATCTGCCCATACAACTGTAGGTAAATCCATTGCATTTACCTTTATGACTGCAATGTCTGTTTTGGGGTCAGCGCCTACAAGCTTCCCCTTGAAACTTTTTTTATCATAGAGAATAACTTTTATCTCATCTGACTGCTCAATCACATGGTTGTTTGTAACTATATAGCCGTCGCCTGATACAATAACACCAGACCCGAGGCTCTGCTCCTTCCATTTTTTGGGAAAACCAAATTCGTAAAAGGGGTCAAAAAAATTGGAAAACGGGTCCTCGAAAAAAGACGAAGCCTGTTTTTTGACTACCTTTGTGGTAGAGATGTTAACAACAACCGGTGAGACAGCGTTTGCTATCTCAGAAAATGCCTTTGCTGTTTCTATCGTCTGGCTCGGAACCCTTGGAGAAACTCCCATATAAGGCGTGTACGATGGCATGGAGGTCTTGCTCAGGATGTAGAATGAAATCCCCCCGAAAAGAAAACCAAAAAGCAGTATAAATATTCCTATAATTATCTTTCTCTTCATTGCTCCTAATTATAATCACCAATTTACGTTGTTGTAAAGTATTTGGAAAGTTTTGATATCTGCAACTGAATATATCTTCACCTTTTCCAGTTTCCATTATATAATGAAATGAGCTTAGAAACAGGAGATTTATGGAAGGCATAGCTCTATGGATAACAGGATTGCCGGGGAGCGGGAAGAGCACGCTCGCTGATGAGATTAAGAAACACTATCCGAAATTTATTATTCTGAGGATGGATGAGTTCAGGAAGATTGTCACGCCGAAGCCGACGTACTCAGATTTTGAGAGAGATATCGTTTACCGTTCTCTTGTATATTTGGCAAAGCTCATGACAGAGCAGGGGCATAATGTGGTTATTGACGCAACAGGGAATTTGAGAAAGTGGCGGACTCTGGCAAGAAAGCTCATACCAAAATATGCAGAAGCATATCTAAAATGTCCGCTTGAGATTTGTATGGAAAGGGAACGGAAAAGAATTAAATCTCATAAGGCACCAAGGGGGATTTATAAGAAAGGGCTGAGAGGCTGGCCTGTGCCGGGGGTACGGGTGCCATACGAAACGCCTAAAAAACCTGAGGTCATAATAGAGACAGACCAATTACCTGTTAAAGAAAGCATGAAGATTCTCAGAAAATTAATTGTTAATATGCCAAAGCAAAGGTAATTTATTGAAAAATAACAGGTCACTGGAAGTCATCGGTTACCTATGAGGATTACAAACGTACTATTCCACTTGCATCAATGCTCGGGCATCCTTAATTTTATTTGATCTCTGTTTTTTCAAGTTCTTGCAGCCTATCAACTATTTTTCTTATCTGACAAATGTGGTGCTGTATTATATCCGGAGGTGTGCCCCATGAAGATGACTTCTTGGCAAGAACATCCACAACCTTCATCAGTCCTTCCCTTGTAGGGTGTTCAAAATCTCCGCCAGTCTCCCTGAATGCAAGCTGAACTCCGGCAACTACGCTGGCATGGATGTCCTCATCGCTGGAACGGACGCCTAACTGCCGCCTTGCGCTTAAAAAGGTCTCTTTCTGGGATTCATAAAAACATTTTATTATCAGGTCGCGCGCTTTTGCAGGACTTAGATCAGCAAGATCGTCCTCCTCAAGACTCCACCTATGAAATTTGCCTGATTTCTTCATAAGTCTCCTTTCACTTTTTTTTGAACTGGTGAGGAAGAAGTTCAGATATTGTGAATTTTTCTATCCCCTTGCCTGATGTGAGATATATATCAATCTCAGGCGCAAATTCAGCCAGCATCTGTCTGCATGCGCCGCATGGAAAGCAATATCCTTTATCACCCGATACTATTGCTATCGCCTTAAACTTCCTTTCGCCGTCAACAAGGGCATTTATAAGAGCGGCCCGTTCAGCGCAGGAACTAAGCATCAAAGAATGATTCTCTATATTGCATCCGTGGTAGATATTGCCTTTGCCAGTCATAATAGCAGCGCCGACTGTGAACTTAGAGTAGGGTGCGATTGCATTATTTTTTGCGCCTTTCGCCTCTCTGACAAGCCTGTCAATATCTGAAGGATTCATTATAGCCCTATTTTAATAAAACCTTAACATTTTCACTAAGCTTTACTGGCGAGGTAGTCATCTTTACAAGAAAAACAGTTGCTCCAACATTCATTGCCTGTTCAATTGCTTCAGGATTGCTTCGGCCCGAAAACACTATTATTGGGATCTTTTTATGCTGGGGCATCTGCCTTATAAGTGCTGTTAACTTAAAACCATCCATGGGTTCCATATAAAGATCAATAATTGCGAGATCCATGTGCTCTGTCTGAAGTATCTTCGCTGCCTCCACCCCATTATTTGCCTCTACCACAGCAAACCCATCGAGAACAAGCCTGCTTTTATTCATTCTCCTTGCTACCTCATTATCATCAACGACTAAAATCTTTTTCTTCGTAGAAGGAGGCGTTATTGTCTCCAGAATTGCCATAAGTTCTTTGAGTTGAGTCTGTTGCTCAGGGCTGAGGTCAACAAATTCAAGCCCCATGCCTATACATTCCTGGCAATGCTGTACCCTTGCCTTGAAATTAATCTGCTTTGTTCCAAAAGGGATGGAGACATCAACTATGCTTCCGGCAGGGAACATTCGTCCTGTATGAACATATAAGCCACCCTCACTTATATCAATGCCATTCACCATTATGGAGTTATTTATAAGTATCTGCTGTGTAAAAGGAATTCTCTTCAGTATTCTCTGTTCAATTCCCATTGTCTACTGTCCTCTCACATATCTTACTACCAGATCGCCAACCTCTGCAGTAGAATAACCCATCTTTCCGGCTGCAAGGCTCTTCAAATGTTTCCCTGTTATTTCCATGGCAGCCTTTTCGATTGTCTTTCCTGCCTTTTCTTCTCCGAGATATTCGAGCATCATCCCTCCTGCGCATATCGCAGCAAGCGGGTTAATTACATTTTTACCCTTATATTTAGGGGCAGAACCTCCTATAGGTTCGAACATGGATACACCCTTCGGATTTATATTCCCACCGGCAGCAATCCCCATTCCTCCCTGTATCATTGCACCAAGATCAGTAATGATATCTCCGAACATATTGTCGGTGACAATCACGTCAAACCACTCAGGGTTTTTCACAAACCACATTGTGATCGCATCAACATGAGCGTAATCGACCTTAATATCAGGATATTCCTTTGCAACTTCATAGAATGCCCGCTCCCAGAGGTCGAATGCGAATGTGAGGACATTTGTCTTTCCGCAAAGCGTGAGCTTCTTCATCTTATTCCTTTTCCTGCAGTACTCAAATGCATACCGAATACACCGCTCCACGCCTTTTCGAGTATTTATGGATTCCTGAACAGCAACCTCGTCGGGCGTGCCTTTTTTCAGAACGCCGCCTGCTCCTGCATATAAGCCCTCTGTATTCTCCCTCACAACAATAAAATCTATATCTTCCGGCTTCTTGTCCTTTAATGGGCAGTCAACGCCGGGAAAAAGTTTTACAGGCCTTAAATTAACATATTGGTCAAGTTCAAATCTCAGTCTTAAAAGTATTCCCTTTTCGAGGACTCCAGGCTTGACATCAGGATGGCCTATTGCGCCGAGATAGATTGCATGATGCTTTTTCAATTCGGATACTGCATTCTCAGGCAGAACTTCCCCTGTCTTTAAATATCTATCGCCTCCGAAATCATAATAGGTTAGGTTAAGTTTAAATTCAAATTTTTCTTCCGCTGTCTTTAATACCTTAACCCCTTCTGCTATAACCTCAGGACCTGTGCCGTCTCCGGGGATTACTGCGATGTTGTAAGATTCCATTTCCTATATTTCTCCTAATTTAAAAGATTGTTTGTGATGTTGTGAGAAAATTTATTTTTCGATACCTTTTCTACCTCTCATTGATGGTTTTTGGGATGTTTTTATCCAAATAAAACAAATCATGATAATTTCAATAACCTATCGAGTTAAATAAATTTTCGAGCAATGGCACAAACATAAATATTAATTTTAAACTTTCAACTTTTTCTTCGTCCATTCCACAAGACCGCCTGCTGAAATAAGCTCCTGCATAAACGGCGGGATTGGGTTCGCCGTATAGGATTCATCCTTTGTGATATTTCTGATAATCCCTTTATCCGCATCTATCTCTATCTCATCCCCCTGCTGTATCTTTTCAGAAGCCTCATCTGATTCGAATATTGGAAGGCCTATGTTAAATGCATTCCTGTAGAATATCCGCGCAAAACTTTTCGCAACTACAGCCTGAATTCCTGCTGCCTTTATTGCAATCGGAGCATGCTCCCTTGAAGAACCGCAACCAAAGTTCTTTCCTGCAACGATAATATCTTCTGGCTTCACCTTGGAAGGAAAGTCCTTCTCAGCATCCTCCATCAAATGTTTGGCGAGTTCTTTTGGGTCAGAGGTATTGAGATAACGAGCAGGGATTATTGCATCCGTATCAATATCATTCCCGAATTTCCAATTTTTGCCCTTAATAATCATGCGTTTATATTTCCACATCCCATAATCTTGGGTCAAGTGCATCCCTCAGCCCTTCACCAACAAGATTATAGCTCAGGACTGTAATCAATATCGCCAGCCCAGGATAGACAGAGAGCCACCATGCAACCTCTATATTATCCTTCCCTGCTGTAAGGATATTCCCCCAACTCGGATTTGGCGGCTGAACACCAAGCCCGAGAAATGAAAGCCCTGATTCAATAAGTATCGCTCCTGCCACGCCAAATGTTGCCGCGACAAATACCGGTGAAAGGGCATTGGGAAGGATATGTCTGAATATAAGTCTTATATCACTCGCACCCAGCGCCCTTGCTGCTATGACAAAGTCCCTCTCTTTTAAAGTTAAACACTCTGCCCTTACAAGCCGTGCAACATCCATCCATCCTGTCACTCCTATAACTATCATAATGGTAAAAATGCTCGGCTCAAGGATAGCAATTACAGCGAGTATAAGAAAAAATGTAGGGAATGCGAGCATGATGTCAACAAACCTCATGAATACCGCATCAATCTTTCTGCCATAAAATCCTGCTATAGAGCCTACGATTATACCTATCAATATAGCTATTCCAACAGCTACAAAACCAACCTTCAGTGATACCCTGCTTCCCCATATCATCCTGGCGAGCACATCTCTGCCGAGCTCATCTGTTCCGAGAAGATGTGCCTTGCCCGGGGGTGAAAGCACATTATGAACATCAATGGCAGTAGGGTCATACGGCGCGATATAAGGAGCCAAGATAGCAATAGCTATCATAAACGCAACTATTACCGCACCTATAAAAGCTAATCTGTTCCTTATGAATCTTTTGCTTATTACACCGATCAGTCTCATCTAAAAGAACTTTCCCTATTTGCTCTTTTTGCTTATTTCTTCTATTTTTTTCTTGGCAAGTTCAGACTCTTTTGATTTTGGATACTTCTGCATAAGCTGTTCGAATATCCCCTTTGCAGCCTTTTTATCTCCCATTCCTGCAAATGAATAACCCTGTTTCAGAAGGGCTCCAGAAGCCTTCTCACTGTCAGGATAGTTTTTGAGCAGGGCATCGTACTCAACGATAGCGCTTGCATAGTCTTCTTCAGCATAATAGGTTTCTGCTATCCAGAACTGGGCATTGCCTGCGAGCTTATCTTTTTGAAATTCTTTTAAAAAAGCTTCGAATTTTTCTCTCGCTTCCTTATATTTCTTATCTTTAAATGTATTATAGGCTGCTTCGTAGAGTTTTTCCGGATCTCTTATCTCAGTCGTTGGTTCAGTCTTTTTTGTTTCTTCTGCCTCTTTCTTCGCATCAGCTTTTGCTTTTGTCTTTGCTTCTGCCTCTGATTTCTGGGTCATTTTTACCTGCAATTCCTTCAACTGCGATTCAAGGGCTGTTACCTGAGAACGAAGAAGGTCTATATCAGAAGATTTCTCTTTCAGAAAATTGTCTATAAAATATTTGCTTTCATCAAACCTGCCGGTAAGGGTTTGGAGGTCTCTTGACACCCCTGACAACTCAGAGCGGAGTGATGCCATAGCTTCTCTGAGAGAATCGAAAGACTCTTCTTTTCCCTTTAATGCCTCTTTCACTGCCTCTGTAGTCTTTCCCCCCATGTTTTCCAGTTCTGCCTTAAGCTCGGATTTCATATCAGCAGTCTCTTTTCTTATGTCAAAGGAGTCTTTCTTAAGCTGATTTATCTCGGTCCTTATGGGGTCAAAATCAGACGTAGTGGCACATCCGCAGATAAATAACAACAGGGCAAAAAAGATTTTTTTCACTATGCTTACTCCTTTGTTTATTTAATTACAAACTGGACTCTTCTGTTCTTCTGCCAGCATTCGTTTGTCTGCTCTTTGCAGAGTGGTTTCTCCTCGCCATAACTTATCATTTCAAATCTGTCCTTTGCTACGCCAAGTGTTACAAGATAGTCTCTCGCTGATTTTGCCCTTCTCTCCCCAAGAGCAAGGTTATACTCATTCGTGCCCACCTCATCGCAATGGCCTTCAAGAAGCATTTTGTTCTTCCTGTTCTTTATAAGCCAGTCTGAAACAACCTTCAGCACAGGCTTTGCATCATCTCTTATATCATACTTATCAAAGTCAAAGTGTATATTCTCAAACTTTGCTTGAGACTCCTTGGTCTCAACAGCCTCCTTTACAGATATGGTCTCAACTTTCTTTGCCTCCTCTTTTGTCACAGGAGCAGGCTCTACCTTTTTGACCTCTATCTTCTTTTCCTCCTTTGCCTTAGGCGCCTCGGAAGTTGTTGCTTTCTGAACCTCCTCCTTAGCTGCTACAGGCTGTTCAGGCTGTACAGTGATAGCCCTCTTTGCACATCCTGCGAAAAGAAATCCCAGTGCCAATACCAGCACGAAAAACCTTTTCATAAAAAACCTCCTTTGTTAATAGATTTAATTCGGTGACCATTTTGGATTCGATGCCTTTAACCAGGCTGGCGTTATCTTCTTCTGAGACTCGCCATTTGCCCTCATTATGTAAATTCCCTTTATCCCATCCCTGTCAGACGAGAATATTATAAATCCTCCATTTGGAGAAAATGAAGGGTCTTCATTATTGCCTGTGTCAGTAAGCATTGTACGCCCTGAACCATCAGGAGCAATGATAAAAATCTGGTTTTTCCCTGCATTCCTCCCAACAAATATAATTCGCTTCCCGTCAGGCGACCAGCTCGGAGATGTATTATAAAATCCCTCAAAGGTAAGTCTCCTTACATCATAGCCCTTGCTGCTCATTATATATATCTGCGGCGAACCTCCTCTGTCGGAGACGAGTACAATCTGTTTCCCGTCAGGAGAGACAGAAGGAGAAACATCTATGCCTCTTCCCGAAGTTATTCTTGTAATCTTTGATTCAGCGATCTTCAGGCTATATATCCCATAAGTCTCATCTTTTGAAGACGAAAAAACAATCTCGTCTCCATTAGGGAAAAAATTGCCTGCCATGTTAAGTCCATTCGAGGAAAAAATTTTTCTCTCTGTCATTTTGGTAAAGTCTAACAGATATATCCCCCATTGTCTACTCCGTTCAGAGGAGTAGACAATCTTGGTTCCGTCTTTCGACCAGTGAGGCTGCAGAACAAAGTCTCCCCTGATTCCAAGTCTTTTTATCTCAGCGCCATCCCAATCCATTATGTAAAGACCCTTTTTGTCTTCATCCTCTGCAATAAAAGCTGCCTTTGTCCTAAATATGCCATCTTCTCCTGTGATATGTCTGTAGATGTCATTTGCAGCTGCATGGGCAATCTGCCGTATAGAACTTCTCTGCCCTTTATATTCTTTCCTTAATATCTCAACACCATCAAATACATCATAGAGAGATACTCTCACACTGAGGTTCTGATCTACGCTCACTGTGCCTTTTATGACCGCCTCTGCGCCTATGATGCGCCAGTTTTTAGAATCAAATGCCTGCGCAGGGCTTTCTATATAGGAATTTTTGTCAATGCACATAAAAAATCCTGTGATATCAAGATCATTCCTTATTATGTCTGTGATGTCCTTTCCTTCAGCGCCGTTAAATTCCTGAATGGCTATTGGAAACCTTGTTTTTTCAGGCGATGTTATGTCGATGTAGACTTTGGCATCAGCAAAAGTGAATAGTGAAAAGTGAATAGTGAAAAGTGAAAAAATAACAAGAAAAAACTTTAGTCTTATACTTCTGACTTCTGACTTCTCGCCTCTGTCCGCGCTTGGGCGGATTCGCCGAGGAGAACGGGTCGCCCGAGGTGACTGACTTCTGGCTTCTATACTCATGGAGTAAACCTCAGCCCTATCTCCATCTCATATGGCGGCTGAGAAACCGGGCTTGCCTTATTTATAGCCTTGAGCACAGACCGGTCAAAGAGAGAATTGCCTGAACTTTTTTCTATCCTGTTTATTTTCATATTGCCGTCCCGCATTACTGTTATGGATATTACTGCCTCAAGGTGTTCATCTGCTGTCTCAGCGAATACCCACTGCTTCTTTATTTCATCTCTTATCTTTATATAATAACTTGACAATATATTCCCATCTTCTTCGCCTTCTTCAGCGTGTGATGCCTCCCTAATCTCCCTTCCCGCGCTGGACTGTGCTTTTAACGAGATAATCTTCCTCAGCCTCACTATCTCAGATGCCTTTCTCTTTGCCTTTATGGCAGAAATCCTGTCTGATATATATTGTTCTGTTTTTTCTCTCTCGTCCTGAATCTTCATTTTTTTTGAGACTATCTCAGTTGCTGTTGATTCCTTGGGAGACTTCACTTCATTAAGGCTTGCGGTATTATCCACCTGTACGCCGGCCTCTTCAATATTAGGGCTCACAAGGCTGACTACATATTGAGAAGGCAGCACAAGATGTTCTGTGTGCTTTATTGCTGTGGATGCTGCTATCAGAAAGGCAATATGAATAACCAGCGAGAGTATCGCGGTCGTCTGGATGCTTGGCTCCTTCATTTTTCATCAAGCTTTATCTTCGGCTCAGTCACCATGCCAAGCTTCTCTATCCCTGCTTCCTTTATCTCACCCATCACCTCAACAACAAGGCCATAAGGAACATCCTTATCAGCCTTGAGAAAGATATTAGGGTTTGCCTTGCTTGCTGCCTCAAGTTTCTGCCTTAACTCTGAAATTGCCATTGGATTGTCATTCACATAAACCACACCATCTCTTTTGATCACAATGGTTATTCTTTCTTCTGGGGGAAGGTCTTTGCCCTTCGCCTTGGGGAGATCCACATCAATGCCCTGCTGGAGCAAAGGCGCTGTAACCATAAATATTATTAGCAGCACCAGCATCACGTCAACCAGCGGTGTTACATTTATCTCTGAAAGAACGCCTCTGTTCCTTTCAGCCTTCATGCCGCTTCCTTTGAAAAGAAATCAAGCAGTTCCTCTGAGAAATCTTCCATATCTATGATCATATGCCGTGCCCTGCTCAGATAATAATTGTATGCAATTACAGCAGGGATTGCTGCAGCGAGTCCTGCTGCTGTTGTTATCAATGCCTCTGCAATGCCAGGCGCCACTACTGCAAGCGATGCTGAACCAGCAGCTCCTATGCTCCTGAATGCATTCATTATTCCCCAGACAGTGCCAAACAGTCCTATAAACGGCGTGGTAGTGCCTGTTGTTGCAAGAAAATTGAGGTATCGCTCGAGTTTGGCTGATTCAAGCGCTGCATATCTTCTTAAAAGCCTCTTTATTTCAGACCTGTCACTAATATTATCCACATATGAGTGCTTGAAGACATTAGATACTGGACTAAGATCAAGCGGGTTGGCGATCTCAAGGAGACCTTTTATATCACGATTCGTTCTGTATTCCTGAAGGAACATCTCCGTCTCTCTCTTTGCCTTCGAAAGATAACGGTATTTATAGAATATTATTGCCCATGAAACAATAGAGAAGAAAAGAAGGATTATCAACACACCTTTGACAATATATCCCGACTGAAGTATCAGCTGAATGGCGGAGTTATGCATAATTACCTCTCTTATTTAAGACTTTTTTGAAGCTTCTACACTTTAAAAAAAAATTTGTTAAAAGTCAAACAAAGAACTACTTAATGCGGTTTTTTTGCATGCGCCATTTTTTTCGCAGCTGTGCGGAGAGCCTCTGCAACATTTCTGTTCTTTTCGATTGTGGTAAGATCCCTCACCTTCAAACTGCCCAGCATTGGGATAGCTATCCCCGGAGGAGTTTTTGGATTTGTTGTAATTGCAAGCATTATCGCATAGTTTTTCATCCATTCCCTGTTCTTCGTTATTGCCCTTAGTATTTCGTCTGAGATCGATCTTAAGTGCGCAAGTATTTCTATCTCTGACTCTGTAATCTTTGGATTTTCCAGAACAGCCATTACAACCTGTTTGTTCGTATCCTTTATAAGGACTGATCTCGCTTCACGTCCGCCTCTCATCGCAAGCAGTCTTTTTTCAGAAACAGTAAGTCCCTGTACCCTCTGAAGCAATGTAGTTGAGCGATTCTGAGCCGCTTCTGGCTTTGCAGAAATTTGTACGGATTTCACAGGTATCTGGAGGAGCTTAGCGGCATCTTCCTTTATATGTTCAGGCGTCTCATAATTTTCAACCAATAACTGCAGAATCTCCGGTCTCTGCTTATTTAATTGTAAAATCTCTTCAAACATGTTTGGATCTGCCACTTCTTCAAGCAAAGCCTCTATCACGTCTTTAGATGCGATAGAAAAGTCAACACCTAAGGCTTTTTGTTCTTCCAACTCAGTTGCCCCTCTTTATATACAAAAAATACTCTATATTTCCCTTCTGCCCAAGGACAGGGGACTCGAATACCCCTATTGCGCATAAGCCCATTGCCTCTATATCGCACTTCACAGACTCCACAGCCTCAAGCCTTGTATCTTCATCCCTTACAATGCCACCCTTTCCAACCTTTCCCCTGCCAACCTCGAACTGTGGTTTTACAAGGGCAAGTATCTCTCCGCCTTCTCTTAAGAATTCTACCACTTTTGGTACGACTTTGTTTAAAGATATAAAAGATACATCAATTGTTGCTATATCAATCATTTCCTGAATCTTTTCCCTTTCCAAATATCTGATGTTTGTCCTTTCAAAAAGAATTATCCTCGGGTCATTTCTTAAAGACCATGCTATCTGCCCGTATCCGACGTCTATGCAATAAACCTTTTTTACACCTTTCTTCAACATGCAGTCAGTGAAACCGCCTGTTGAGGCGCCGACATCCATTGCTATTTTATCCTTCAGGTCTATTTTAAAATTATCTATCGCTGCCTCAAGCTTCAGACCTCCCCTGCTTACATAGGGAATGTCTTCACTCTTAAGTTCGATAACTGCATCCTGATTCACCATAATGCCAGCCTTTGTTGCAGGGATTCCATTAATGAACACCTTGCCTTCCATTATCAAAGCTTTTGCGCGCTCCCTGCTTTCTGTGATGCCTTTTGAGACGAGGATTTTGTCGAGCCGTTCCTTCATATAAGTATATTCATTATATCAGACATTACACGCATTTCATCGACGGTAGCCTGTAGTATTATTTGTTAATCAAACCACTTTTTATTGATTGCAGATTGCTAATCTTTTCCATATAATTAATTCGAATACTTTACATTTAGGTAAGGGGAGAATGATCATAAAAGTTTCAAGAATAGTCATTGCCGCGTTTTTGGCGCTTACAGCGCTTGCCGGCGCAGGATATGCCGCTGAGAAAGCGTTTGATTTCACACTCACGGACCTTAACGGAACTCCTCACCGTCTCTCGGACTTTCAGGGTAAAGTCGTCCTTGTAAATTTCTGGGCAAGCTGGTGCAGGGAATGCGTTATCGAAATGCCATCCCTCAATGGGTTCTACGCTGCGAACAAGAATAAAGGGATAGTGGTCCTGGGCATCACCATAGATCGCAAGATAGAAAATGTCTTAGATGCGCTGAGGAAGACGCCGGTCAGCTATCCGGTGCTGCTGGACAGCCGCGGAGATGTCTTCGTGAAGAAGTATACTGTTTTAGGCCTGCCAACGACAATAATAATAGATAGGGAAGGCAATATTCAGGACCGGTTTATCGGTAGAGTTGACTTCTCTGATAAGTCGCTGACGGAGAAAATTCAATCTTTGCTAAAGGGGAGAAACGACAGATGAGATTCACTGCTGCGTTTATTTTGGTTGTTTGCACCATTCTTGCAGCCTCTGGTTGCGGGCCGAGCACCTTTATTGTCAGCAAGGAAGGAAGAGCGTTCTATTTCGGCAGAGAGAGCAACTCCATAGACAGAATCCTCTGCAAGACCGGCGACCTCGAGCAGATCCTTGCTGAAACCAATATGCCCGATGAACTCAAAAAAGACTTTTACCTTTACAGCTGTACTGCCCAGCGCTCACGGGAGAAAATCATCTCATTTTACCAGTTCCTGACACCTGATGAGCGGGAGGATCTGAAGCGAGCCTTCCGAAGATACGATTATGTTATTAACTATGTGCCGTGTTGAGGGTAAGCTTTCTGCTTCCCGGTCGGGAAGCCTGATAACAGGACATACTATTTACCTCGAGAAAAGAAAAATCACGACTGGAGCTGTTTAGTAAGCAAGGGGATCTCTGAATCTATCTGAGAGAATATCGCTTCGAAGGCTTTCACAGCAGCAGGATCAAACTGTGTCCCTGCATTATCCACAACCTCTTTCTTTGCCTGCATAGGAGAAAGGCCTTTACGGTATGGACGATCAGAGCTTAAGGCATCAAAAACATCCGCAACTGCAATAATCCGCGCACCTAATGGAATAGTTTCATGGTCTAAATGGTGATATCCGCTACCGTCATATTTTTCATGGTGATAGAGAATAAACGGCAGGATATCGAGCACCTTTCCACCTATTGGTTCTATTATGTCTACGCCTCGCTTCGCATGTGTCTTCATATGTTCGCGCTCATCACTCGACAGTTTTTTAATGTTTTGCAGCACCTCGGTGCTGATACCTAATTTTCCCAAATCATGGAGGAGGGCAGCAATGCGAATATTTTCTATTTCTTCATCCAAACATTTCATCTGTTGTGCAATCATTGTAGAAACGACAGATACCCTGTATGAGTGACTCTGGGTATGACGATCAACCGCATCAATCATAAGAGAAAGCATTTCGATGATTCCTTGATATGTTTTCTTAATCCTCTGATTGGCAATTTCTTTTTTCTCGTAGAGATGCCCCATTAAGTATCCGGTAATAATGATGAAACCACCCCATGTAGCAATATCTAACCATTTAAAAACACCGTTGTCAGACTGGAAAATAAATGTTGCAGGATAAAAGTATGCAATCAAGAAAATCAGGATGATAGACAGAAAGGCTGAATACGTGGCATAACGTTTTCCAAAAAAGTAGGCGCCGATTAGCACAGGGAGATAAAAGAAGTTCAAAAATGCCCTTTGGTTAGAAACAAAAAA
This sequence comes from Nitrospirota bacterium, assembly GCA_016208915.1. GTDB lineage: Bacteria > Nitrospirota > Thermodesulfovibrionia > Thermodesulfovibrionales > UBA1546 > JACQXE01. Next base: position 18,855 of record JACQXE010000043.1, read on the forward strand.
GAAGATTATTGCTGTAATAGAGACGAGCAGAAATACGATAATTAATTCTTTATCTATTTTCAGAGAGGCGACAAGTTTAGCCCTCAAGCTTACCTTCGTTTGTTGAACACCTGATACCGAAGCAGCATCCATATTCATAAGCCTATCAATTCACGCAAAAGTTGTCAACCATTCGCAAAGGTTAAAAACCTTTGTTGTCATTCTCCTGCGGACCAAAAAAGAATGCCGGTGTTCTTTCGCGCAAACCTGTTAACAGCAGGTTTTTCGAAAACTACCATAATAATCAGATAACTGTAGTAAAGACAGAGAGTAATGCCTTGCTTTCCCTGTATATCCCCTCGTCATCAATCCCGTATTTCTTTCTCAGTATTGCCTGTGAGCCTTGCTCGACAAATTCATCAGATATACCGAGAGTCTTTATCTTTACATCATGGATATCAGCGCTGTTCAGGTATTCGAGCACTGCACTGCCGAATCCTCCGGTAAGCACATTATCTTCGACCGTTACGATTCTTTTTATCTTTGCTGCTATTGAGAAGATGAGCGCCTTGTCGAGTGGTTTTACAAATCGTGCATTGATGACAGTTGCATTAATACCTTCTTTTTCTAACTTTTCAGAAGCAGAAAGCGCAGGATAGACAGTGCTGCCTATCGCTATCAACGCTATATCATCACCTTCTTTTAGTATTTCAGCTTTCCCTATTTCTGTTATTTCAGTCTTCTTGGAACTTGAGACTTGAGACTTGAAACTGATTTTCCCCCTCGGATATCTTATTGCCGAAGGACCATTATGTTCTAATGCAAGTTTAAGCATCTCACTCATCTCTCTCTCATCTCTCGGAGCCATGACCACAAGGTTTGGAATACCCCTGAGATACGAAAGATCAAAGACTCCCTGATGCGTCGGTCCATCCTCGCCAACAATGCCTGCCCTGTCAATCGCAAAGACAACAGGCAGATTCTGGAGACAGACATCGTGGATAATCTCATCATATCCCCGCTGCAGAAAGGTAGAATAAATAGCAACAACAGGCCTCAGTCCTTGTGATGCAAGACCCGCGGCAAAGGTAACTGCATGAGGCTCTGCAATACCGACATCATAGAATCTGTCAGGATATCTCCCTGCAAAACATTCAAGCCCTGTGCCTTCTTTCATCGCTGCTGTGATTGCAACAATCCTTTTGTCATGTTCAGCAAGGCCTGTAAGGGATTTGCCAAATACTTCACTGAACGATGGGATAGTCTTGTCACCCATAAGATCCCCTGTTTCCACTTCGAACGGACCGACGCCATGAAATACGCAGGGATCTTTCTCAGAGAATTCGTATCCCTTGCCTTTCTTGGTGATTATATGGATTAATGTGGGACCCTCTGTATTTTTTATCTTTTTGAATGTCTCTATGAGCAGTTCAATATTATGGCCTTCTATGGGGCCTATGTAGTTAAAGCCGAGTTCTTCAAACAACATTCCGGGAAGCAAGAGTCCTTTTAAAGTTTCTTCTGCCTTTTGTGCTATTTTTGAGAACGGGCCCCCAAGCTTTGGGATGCTTTCGATAAATGCCTTTGATTCCTTCTTAAATTTCTGGTAAAAATCTCCTGTGAGTATCCTGTTCAAATACGCAGACAATGCACCAACATTGGGAGATATAGACATTTCATTGTCATTCAGAATAACAATCAAATCTTTCTTTAGCTGCCCTGCATTGTTCAAACCTTCAAATGCCAGACCTCCTGTCAGGGCGCCATCGCCTATAACAGCAATTACCTTATTGGGAATTTGAGATTTGAGATTTGAGATTTGAGATTTTTTGATGATGTCTCTCGCCTCAATAATTCCAAGCGCAGCAGAGATTGCCGTTGAGCTATGCCCTGTCCCAAAGGCATCATGAGGGCTTTCATCAATCTTTGGAAAACCTGATAATCCTTTATGCTTTCTAATAGTATCGAACTTCTCATATCTTCCAGTAATCAATTTGTGCGCATATGACTGATGCCCTACATCCCAAATAATCTTATCAACAGGCGAGTTGAACGCATAATGAAGCGCAATAGTAAGCTCAATAACTCCAAGATTTGATGAAAGATGACCTCCGTTGACTGATACGCGCTCTACTATTATATCCCTCAGTTCTTCGGAGAGTTTGTTCAGTTCCTCAACTGACAGGGTTTTCAGGTCATCAGGTGACTGGATTTTTTCTATGAGCATTTTCACTATTCCTCACTGACTAATATGTTCATAAGTATAACGCATCTGCTGGCTGGTTTCTGTCATTGCGGCTTGTCCGCAATCTCTCTGGAAAGAAAGATTCCCGACAAGCGGGAATGACAAGGCGTTATCCTGCATATCAGCTCTTCCTTTCGAGAAAATATTTTGCAATTTCTCTCAATCTCAAGGGTTCTGCTTTATTTGAAAAATCCTTAATAGAGAATAGTGCCTCTGATATAAGTTCTTTTGCCTTGTTTTTGGACTCTTCAATACCATAGAGGGCAGGATAGGTCATCTTCTTTTTTCTCTCGTCAGAGCCAGTAGTTTTGCCGAGTTCTTGAGTATCTCCTTCAATATCAAGTATATCATCAATAATCTGAAAAGCAAGGCCGATATTTTCGCCGTATCTCGTAATTGCATTTAGGGCTGGCTTAGTACAATTTGCAAGCATTGCCCCTGCCCTTAAAGAGCATGATATGAGTGCGCCTGTTTTATGTTTGTGAATAAAAAATAAGGTTTCCTTATCAGGTTCTGAATTTTCTGACAATAAGTCCTGAGCCTGACCTCCTGCCATACCGTAAATGCCTGATGCAAATGCAACTTCCTTTATTGCCCTTATCAATGCAGTATTTTTTATATTTTTATTGGACAAAGAATTAGCCATGATAAAAAACGCCTCGGTGAGCAGGCCGTCTCCTGCAAGAATCGCCATCCCCTCTCCAAAGACCTTGTGATTTGTGGGCTTTCCACGCCTCAGGTCATCATTGTCCATTGCAGGAAGGTCGTCATGTATCAGTGAATAGGTATGGATAAGTTCTATTGAGGATGCAAATGGCAGGATATCTTCAGAATCTCCGTCACATGCCTCGCATGCCGCAAGACATAGAATTGGCCTGATCCTTTTTCCACCTGCAAAGAGTGAATATGTAATAGACTCTTTTAGGACTGCAGGGACAAAATTAGGCGCAAAATATTCTTTAAGAAAAACGTCTACAAGCTCTTTTTTCTCTCTTAGATATGCCTTTATATCCATGACTTATTCCCATTCTATTGTGCTCGGGGGCTTGGAACTTATGTCATACACAATACGGTTCACGCCTTTTACTTCATTTATTATTCTGTTAGAGATTCTGCCGAGGACTTCATATGGAATCTGCGCCCAGTCAGCAGTCATCCCGTCAACGCTTGTGACTGCCCTGATTGCAATCACATTATCATACGTTCTTTCATCTCCCATGACTCCAACGCTCTTCACAGGAAGAAGCACTGCAAATGTCTGCCAGATCTGGTTGTAAAGTCCTGCTTTTTTTATCTCATCTAAAACTATAACGTCCGCCTTTCTGAGGATATCGAGCCTCTCTTTCGTCACATCGCTGATACATCGTATTGCAAGCCCTGGACCGGGAAATGGGTGGCGATTTATTATCTCATCCGGCATACCGAGTTCGCGCCCGAGAACCCTTACCTCATCCTTGAATAGCTCCCGCAGAGGTTCGATGAGCTTGAGTTTCATCTTTTTGAGGAGACCGCCTACATTGTGATGGCTCTTTATCGTTGCAGAGGGGCCTTTAAAAGAAACACTCTCTATTACATCAGGATAGAGCGTTCCCTGCGCAAGAAAGGCAACATTCTTTATTTTCGCCGCCTCTTCTTCAAAGACCCGTATAAATTCGTTGCCAATGATCTTTCGTTTCCTCTCAGGATCTTTTACGCCTTTCATCTTTTTGAGAAACCTTTCAGAAGCATCAACGTATTTTATCTTCATGTGAAAACTTTTTTTCAGCACACCCTCTACCTTTTTTGCCTCATCCTGTCTTAAAACACCATTATCAACAAAAATGCATGTGAGGGCATCACCTATTGCTTCATGAACTAAGACTGCTGTGACAGAAGAATCCACACCACCACTTATGCCACAGACAACCCTTTGTTTCCCAACCCTTTCCCGTATCTCATGCTTTGTTGTCTCGATAAAGGATTTCATCGTCCATGTAGGTTTGCATCCGCATATTCTGAATACGAAATTTTTCAGAATCTCTCTGCCCTTATCAGTATGCGCAACCTCAGGATGAAACTGGAGGGCATAAAAATTTCTCTTTTTATCTGCCATTGCAGCAACTGGCGAGTTCTCCGTGTGTGCTATTGGAAGAAAGCCTTCAGGATTTCCCTCGATCCTGTCTCCATGACTCATCCAGACGATAGTTCGGAGTCCACCTCCCCTGCTCCCCCCCTTAGTAAGGGGGGGATGGGGGGGTATACCGCTAAATAAATCTGAATCATCATCAATCATTAGTTCTGCGCGGCCATACTCCCGCTTGACGGCCTTCGCAACCTTTCCTCCGAGGAGATGTGCCATGAGCTGCATTCCGTAACAGATTCCGAGCATTGGGATACCAAGCTCAAATATCTTAAGATCAGGGATCGGAGCTTTTTTGTCGTATACGCTTGAAGGACCACCAGAAAGGATAATGCCCTTAGGTTTGAAATTCAGGATTTTATCCAAAGAGGCATTATAAGGAAATATCTCTGAGTAGACATTGTTCTCTCTCACCCTTCTTGCAATCAACTGGGTATACTGGGAGCCAAAATCTAAGACAAGGATTTTATCTGCTATCATAGTATTTGATTATAAAAGATTAAGCTCCGAAAAGTCTAAGGAATCCCAACGTAACACGCCCGGTTAACCTCTTGCAATAGTTCATCGGGGTATTTAAAATAACCAATGCGTATGAACCTCTGGAAACAAATTCTCCTGAGCCTGCTTTTGCCTGTTCTGGTCGCATCAGTTATAGCCATTTACGCAGTTTATAACCTCGGCACGATTTCCCATAAGATAACGTTCATTGAAATAGCAGACGATATAAACCTCACTCTTCTTGAGCTGAGAAGATACGAAAAAAATATCCTGCTTTTTAAAGAAGAGGAAAACATTAAAATATTTCATGGATATTTGGAACAGCTTGATGGCATGATCCACGATGCAGAGAATAAAATTTTTACTGAAACAAACAAGCAGCACTACAGATCCTTGCTTAAAGACATCCGTACATATAAAGAATCGGCATATTCTCTTATCTCCAGCATAAAAACAGAGCAAAAACTCTTGGAGGATATAAGGCCATTAGGAAGAACAATAGAAAAAAATGCATTACACAAAGAGACGGCGCTTGAACTTCGCAGATACGAGAAGAACTACATAATTTATGGGGAAAAACAGGCGATAGACAAACTGCTTCGTATATCAAAAGAGCTTATCATAAACCAGCCATCACTAAGTGTTTCTTTGAGTCTTTATCTTAAGGCCTTTGATTCCTTCATTGATAATGAATCACTTAAAGAAAGTTTAGTTGAAAAAATGCGCAACTCCGGAAGGGCGATTGAGAAGATTACAAAAGATATCTCAGATAAAAAAAGGGCTATTATAGACAAGACTATCTCTGTGTCCAGAAAGTTGTTTATCGCATCTTTTATATTTCTTATTGTTTCAACATCTGTGGTATCAGGGCTGTTTTCAACAAATATAGTAAGGACACTGAAAAGGATAGAACAGTCTTTCGGCTGGCTGAAGGGCGGTGACCTTACCAAGAGTATAGAGATAAATCCCAATAAATCACCATGGGAGATAGCATCATTTGTAGAGGCATATAACCAGACTATCAGCAAACTCAGAGTTTCGAGGATTGAATTGGAAAAAACACTTGAAAAACTCGAAGATGCCAACAGGGAGCTTATTGAAAAACAGGATGAACTTGTAGAGACGAGAAAGCTTACTGCCATGAGGCTTCTGGCATCTGAGATAGCACATGAAATAAATAATCCTCTGTCTTCTGTAATAACGTTTCTTGGAATGTTCTATGAGGATATGCAGGCAGATGACCCCAAAAAAGAAACTATTGACTTAATGTTAAAAGAGATCAGCCGCTGTCAGTCAGTGCTTGAGGAACTTGTGGACTTTGCAAGAAAAGAATCACTGAAACTAAAAGAGGCCAATCCCGCAAAACTTCTCAAAGACGCCATTAAGGTTGCAAGCAGACAGAATGAAAAAAGCGGTATAAATCTTATGGCTTTTGTTAGCGAACTGCCTGAGAAAGTCATTTTAGACCCTGTTCTTTTTCATCAGGCACTGGTTAATATTCTTACCAATGCTTACCAATTTACAAGTCCAGGTGGAAATATCGAGATTGAGGGATACACTGATTGTAATAATATGGTGATTGAGATAAAAGATACCGGTACCGGCATCTCAGAAGAGCAGCTTCCATATATATTCGAACCGTTTTTTTCAACAAGAAAGGAACTGGGAGGGAGCGGACTTGGCCTTGCAATAACAAAGAAAATAATAGAAAGGCACCATGGAAACATTCAGGTGGAAAGCAAGATAGGCGAAGAAACTGTTTTTAAAATTAAGTTGCCTATTAATAAGATGCAGATATGATAAAGAGCAAGATATTGGTGATTGATGATGAAATAGGCATCTTAAGATCTCTTGAAATGCTTCTTTCAAAAGAAGGCCATGAGGTGACTACAGCCAGCAGAGGTGATATTGCCCTGTCGCTTATCTCTGAAAAAGATTTTGAAGTTGTCTTTACTGATTTGAAACTCCCTGATATGAGCGGTCTTGACATTCTGACATATGCAAAAGACAGGATTCCTTCTGTACAGGTAATCGTTATTACAGGCTTTGCGAGCATTGAGACCGCTGTTGAAGCTATAAAGCGCGGAGCGTATGATTATCTGACAAAACCTCTTTCATCTGATAAGGTTAGGATTATTACCCGCAGGGCTATTGAAGCTATTGCGCTTGCCAAAGAGATACAACACCTCAGGCAGGAGCTCTCGCAGTGTTTTGGCTTTGAAAATTTAATAGGTAAAAGCCCAAAGATGCAAAATGTTTTCAAGATAATAAGACAAACTGCCGGAAGCGACAGCAATGTGCTTATAACAGGAGATTCCGGCACAGGAAAGGAACTTGTGGCAAGAGCCATACATTACAACTCATCGCGTAAAAACAATCGTTTTGTACCGATAAACTGCGGGGCAATCTCAAAGGAGCTTATAGAGGCAGAACTCTTTGGTTATGTTAAGGGCGCTTTTACAGGGGCAGTCAGAGACAAGACCGGGTTTCTCGAGCTGGCATCAGGAGGAACATTGTTCCTTGATGAGATCGGGGAGACATCGTCTGACTTTCAGGTAAAACTTCTCAGGGCTATTCAGGAAGGCGAGTTTAATAAGGTTGGTTCTCCGTATCCAACAAGGGTAAATGTTAGGGTTATAGCAGCATCAAACCGCAATCTTGAAAAGGCAATTGCAGATGGCAATTTCAGAGATGACCTTTTTTACAGACTGAACGTCATATCAATCCACATCTCACCGCTCAGCCAAAGGCGTGAAGATATTCCCCTCCTTGTACTCCATTTCCTCGAAAAATATTCAAAAAAGCGTACTGACAATAAAGTAAAAGGGATCACACCATCTGCCTTAGAGGCTCTGATAAATCACAATTATCCGGGCAATGTAAGGGAACTTGAAAATGCTATTGAATATGCGGTTGCATTTGCACACGGCAATGAAATAACCACTGATGATCTCCCGTCTTCAATCAGAAAGATAAGAGAGACTACACCAAAGATCCACCTAAAACCATTTAAGGCTGCAAAATATGAATTTGAGCGCAGTTTTGTGCTTGCGGCCATGAAAGAATGCGGCGGGAATATATCCAGGGCAGCAAAAATGCTTGACATCCACAGGCAGAGCCTGCAGCAGAAGATAAAGGAACTCAGAATAGATTTTGATCTATTAAAAGATAAATGAACATGAAGATACTCGTTCCTCTTGACGGTTCAGATAATGCATTTAATGCCTTTAGGTCTGCCTGCAATATTGCAGTAAAGACAGATTCATATATAACGGCTTTTTATGTCAATAAGGGCGAGGTGTACACACCCGAGGAGACAGGATGGATTTCCCTTAAAGATAAGATATCGGATGAGCTTGAAATCCTCGGACATGAAGTTATACGTAAGGCTTATGCAATTGGAAGGGATTCAGGCACATCGGTAGAGGGAATAATCTCATGCGGTATTCCGGCGGAAGAGATATTAAAATATATTGGCGCCCACGGTATTATTAAACTTATCACTATGGGACATAGCAGTAAGGGGAAAGGCGCACAGGAGTTTGTGGAAAGCACAACAAAAAATGTTGTCAGCCAATCAAAGACCCCGGTTTTCGTTACAAGCTCAGTAATTAATATCAGAAGTATTCTAATTGCAGTTGATAACTCTGACGCCTCTAAAAAAGCAGTTTTGTTTGGCGGGGAATTTGCAAAATCACTGGAAGCTGACATAAGCGTTATATCCGTTATCCCTGATGCCGAAGAAATAATCAATGAATACAAAAAAATAGCAGAGGTGCCAAATATCGAAAGGCATATTAAAGATTTGGAAAATACCCTCACTGAAAAGGCAGAGCAGGCTGTTTTTACAGCAAAGGATACTCTAACCTCTATGAACATCAAGCCCTTATCAGCAATCATTAAAAAAGGACAACCCGCTGATGAAGTTATTTCAGAGGCTGGGCATTACGACCTTATCATCATTGGCAAGAAAGGAAGCCCTTTTCAAAAGAAACTTAGCAGAATAGCAAACAAACTTCTTGACTCCCATTCAATAAACACCATTTTTGTGCAATAAATTCTTGCATGCAAGATAATTACGCTAATGAATTCTGATTTCACAAATCTTCTCTATACATCTTAATTCTAAAGGATTTTTAACCAAATATATTTAGCCTGCCCGCAGTTTGGTGCAGTAATTTTATTGCATAGAGACTATTCAATCAAACACTTAACTCCTTAATTAATAAGTATTTTTTATGCTGGCATGAATGTTGCGTTCATCCTAATGAAAGAATGAACTTAACTTATCAGGAAACGAGGGCATAAATGTATTCAAATGTAATTGACAGGGCAAACCCACAAAAGCTCTACCACCAACTGCTTGAGATACTAAGGGGACTGATCGAAAAAGGCGGATGGGGAGTTGGCACACAAATGCCGACTGAGGAACAGTTATGCAGTCAGTACAATGTAAGTAAGGCAACAGTAAGGCTGGCAATCGCAGAGCTTGTTTCATTGGGATATCTCAAAAAGATTCAGGGCAAGGGCACATTCGTTAGAAGAAGAAAGCCTGAAAACAGGATCACCATGCTTATAAACCTCGACGAGAGTGATATCTATCACAATTCCTCGTATATTACCCGTGTAATCGTAAATAAAACCATTCAGCCTTCAGAAGAAATAGGAGATCACCTTAACCTTGCAGAAGAAGACCATTGCTTCCTTCTCTCAAGATTGACGATTGTAAATGGTGCTCCGTTATTTATACAAAAATTATATGTGCCTTTCAGCCTTCTGCCCGGGCTTATCAATTCCGAAGAAATAACAGACATTTCTCAGTATGAATTCCTTGAAAACAAATGCAGCATAAAGATCCAGAGGGTAACAGAGATGGCTGATGTAACACATATTAGCAAAGAAGACGCAGAGCTTCTTGAATCGCCATCTAATATATCTGTTCTTAGATTAAGACATATCTGTTACGCACATGGCGATGCACCCATAAGTTTCTCTGAATCTTTTTATAAGACAGATACATCTACAAGGACCTTAGAGTTTGAACGCCTGCGGATGTAGTAGAAAGGGGGTGAGATGATGGAAGGTATTAATCAATGGCTCGTTGAACTGAATAAGAATAGCCATCTATGGTTTGGAGTAGTCACAGTTATAACCATGTCAGGCATGGGAGTATTAATTGCGGCTACCATAGAGATTTTATTCAAGTTCCTGGGAGTAAAAGGCGAAAGAATTGAGATTCACCACTAATAGAATTTAAAGGGGGTTAAATGGCAGCAATTGTATCAAAACTTATTCCAATGCTGATTACCGCCACTGTGCTTGCTTTAATCATGGCACTTATGATGGGAATTGGCTGGGCATCAGGAAAGCTCATTAGAAAAATATTCGGTATAGGAGGAAAATAAAGATGGAAATATTCTTGCCAATATCTGGCGTAGAAATAATGGCATGGAAGCTTATACTCCTCGGCTTTACAGTTGGGGTTATAGGCGGTTTTTTTGGCGTTGGAGGCGCATTTATGGTCACGCCTGCACTTAATGTATTCGGGTTCCCTATGGCATATGCTATTGGGACAGACATGGCACATATCGCGGGAAAATCAATTGTTGCAACCGCAAAACACAGAAAATACGGCAATGTGGATATGAGGCTGGGCATAATAATGATAATCGGGACTGCGGTAGGCATAGAGGGCGGCGCCATGACTATTATGTGGTTAGAAAAGGTGGGAAGTGTAGATTTTGTAGTAAGAATAACTTATATGGTTCTGCTTTTCGGCCTGAGCAGCTTTATGCTCTATGAATATTTAAAGCTTACCAAAGGTACAACAGAAAAGGCAAAGACTGTAACGGATGCAGGAACATCAGCGCTTGCACTTAAGATGCAGAAGATAAAAATACCGCCAATGGTAAATCTTCGTGTTTCAGGGTTTTCCATTTCTGTATGGATAATCCTTATCGTTTCAGCATTCACAGGCTTTCTTGCAGGGTTTTTAGGAGTTGGCGGCGGATTCATTAGAATGCCTTCCCTTATGTACGTTATCGGCTGTCCGACAAGAGTGGCAGTCGGCACAGACCTTTTTGAGATTGTTATTACCGGCGCCTATGGCGCATTCAGCTATGCCATGAAGGGAAGGGTCGAGATTATTGCGGCAGCGGTAATGCTCATAGGAGCTGCGGTTGGCGCACAGTTTGGAACACTCGCCACTCAATATGTGAAGGGTCTGAAAATCCGGCTCTATTTTGCAGTCACAATGACGCTTGCCGGAGTATCAGTTGTTTTCAAGCATCTTGCCGGAAGTTACAAGGGGGTTTATTCCTCAGACCTTAATGCATGGGTAAAGGCAAACCCTGATTTTATTCAATGGGCCAAGACAGAGGGTGCTTCTCTCGGTTCCGCCAAGATGCAGGTAAGGGATTGGATAATGATGAATAAAGATGCGGTTAAAGGCTGGATTGCCCAGCAGTCGGATGTAATCCAGCAGGCCAAAGCCATGGAGAAGGCATGGAATGATTATTCAGGCTATCTCATGCTCGGTGCGGCAGTCGGTCTCAGCATCCTGATTATCTCAAAAATGGTACAGGGTATCAGGTTGGAAAAAAGGCTTGCAGTTCAGGCCAAGGCTACAGCAGGGGAATAATGACTCTGTGGGAGAAGTTTAATTTAGAAAGGAGAAAAAAATGAATAAAAAGATAGTAGTCCTCATTCGCACAGGGCTCCCCTATAAGAACACCATCATTTACGGGAGGCAAAGGGCACGGGAAGCAGGGGCAAACCTCTTACTGGTTGGCGTTATTCCTGCTATGGACTCATCCCGGAGGGTTGCATTTGCAACATACGAATTCAGCTCATACGAAAATATTGCAAAAAAATTAGAAGAGGAAACATCTGTGTATCTTGAAAGGGCTGTACAATTCTGTCTGGACAATGCAATTACTGTTGAAACCAGGATTGAA
>JACQXE010000044.1 GCA_016208915.1 Nitrospirota bacterium
AACAGAGACAATTGAAACAAACAACAACAAGCCGAAATCCATCAAGATAGGGCCTGATCTGATAGTGTCAAGCATTACAGCGCCGACAAGCGCAGCGAATGGTTCAACCATAACAGTAGGAGACACAACTAAGAACAGCGGAGGAGGAGACGCAGGCGCGTCAACAACAAAGCTCTATCTCTCAATAAACACCATAGTTGATGCAGGAGATATTCTTCTAAGAACCAGGGCAGTGCCTGCGCTGAATGCAGGAACATCAAATGCACTGAGTGCTTCTTTGACATTGCCTGTTGTTAATCCTGGTCAATACTACATCATAGCTGTATCAGATGCTGATGTGGCAGTTACAGAGACCAGCGAAACGAACAATAACAAGACTAAGATTATAATGATTAATTAAGTAAAAGCATCAAAGGGAATCCGGTTATTTATTATGGCTGGATTCCCTCTTTTTTATGCCTTGCGTTGGAAGTCTTAAAATAGACTTGCAACCTTGACTGAGTGACAAAAAAATCTAAAAATTATATAATTGTGAATGATTTCAGAAGCAGAGATAATACTGCGTCTTGTTCTTGGCGCTATTTTAGGCGGCATTATAGGATTTGAGAGACAGGCGCACGGCAGACAGGCAGGGTTCAGGACACAGATCATTGTCTGCGTTGCCTCTGTGCTTATAATGATCGTCTCCGAATATTATCATCATCTCAGTTATATGAATCCCTCTTATGTTCGGGTTGATCCCGGCCGTATTGCAGCAGGCGCAATTACCGGCGTTGGATTTTTGGGCGCCGGCGTTATTTTAAAGATGGGAATTACAATACAGGGGCTCACAACAGCAGCATGCCTCTGGATGGTCTCTGTAATAGGGCTTGCTGTGGGCGGAGGGCTTTATATTGCCGGCGCTGTAGCATGTATGTTAACGCTTTTTTCTCTGCTTGTATTGAGGGTAGTTGAAAGAAAAATGCCAAGGCTTGTCTTTAAGTTGCTGGCAATTACTGCAAACGAAGACATAGAAGAGGGCAGGATTGAATCTGCGCTAAGGTACTTAGGGTTGAACATCAACAGCACAGATTACGAAAAAGATATGGAAAAAAGTGAGATCACCTTTAATATTACCGTTTCTTCGAAACAAAGTATGCCTCTTAAAAAAATTCTGAATGAACTTTCTTCGATCAAATCCATTAAAAGAGTCTCTACAAAAGGCTAATAGCGAATAAAACAGGCTTGATATAGTATTTGAGCGGCATTATTCTGCCGATATTTCGAATTCAGCCTTAACCCAAACAATGCAGACATCGCTCAAAAATTTATTTAACTCGATGAAATATCGGGATTATCTTGCAATGTATTATTTATAAAAACATTTATTTTGCCATCAGTGTATGGTAATAAAGGTAGCGAAAAATAAATTTTTTCACAACATCTGCATTGTTCTGCATGCATTTTTCGAGCTAATTATCCACAAGCAAGAAAGCGCATTTGAGGTATTCTGTCTCAGGCATGGAGAGCAGGATAGGGTGGTCTGGGCTTTGCGAGCGAAGGTTCAGAAGCCTCAAATTACGCCCTGCACTTTTTCCAGAAGACCTGAGCATATCAAGAAACATCTCTCTGCTAATGTGATAAGAACACGATGATGTCACAAAGATCCCAGATGGTTTTAGGAGTCTTATGCATATCTCATTGAGTTCTCTATATGCATTAACTGCTTCCTTTATCCTGTTTGCGCTTTTTACGAATGCAGGAGGGTCGGCTATGATAAAATCATATTTTTTCTCGTTTGATTTGAGCTCTTTTTCGAGAAAGGCGAAGACATTATCTTTTATGAATTTAACCCTGTCGTGAAAACCGTTAATCTCTGCATTGTTCTTAGCCTGTGTGACTGCCCTTTCTGATTCGTCCACCCCTGTGACTTCAACCCCATTTGACGCGAGATGTAAGGACCATGCGCCTGTATAGCAGAATAAATCCAGCCCTCTTCCTTGTTTAATCAGCTGTTTGACAGCAATACGGTTTTCTCTCTGATCAAGAAAAAATCCTGTTTTTTGTCCCTCATAAGGATCTATTCTGAAAGAAATACCGTCTTCGTTTATCACAGGCAGCTTATGAAGATTGCCCTTTACAATTTCTTTATAGACAGGAAGACCTTCAAGGGTTCTCACACGGCTTTCATTTTTCAGCACTATCACCTCTGGACTGAACATCTCATCTATAAGCTCTATTATCAAGCCTCTGAAGGCCTCGATACCTGATGTGAGGAACTGAAGCACAAGGCATTCATTATACCTGTCTATTATAAGGCCCGGGATATAATCTCCTTCGCTAAAGACAAGTCGCATTGCATCTTTTTGTCCCAATAATACTCGTAATTTTATCGCTTCACTGATGCGCCTTCTGAAGAATTCCTTATCAATAGATTCCTTCTCCCGAGTCAAGATTCTTATCGAGATAAGGCTATGAGGATTTATATATCCGATGCCCAGAAAAATATTCTTCATATCATAAATTTCGACTAACGAGCCTGGAGCATAGATTCTGGGATTCTCATAAATCTCATTCGAAAAAATCCATAAGTGGCCGGCATTAATTCTTTTGGTTCTTTTAAGGTGGATTTTTTGGATATTCATTTGTAGAGCTTACGCAAAAGAATGCCTATGTATTTATTAATAGGATTAGACCTTTTAAAGAATGGAACTGTAGGCTTTTTTCTTATGCCAAGCCCTTTGAGTTCCATGAGCAGGTCAGTGTTTTCACTATCCATATTAATCCCTTTGGTAAAGGTATCAAGAGCATATTTCTTCCTGCCGGCAGCGAGGTATGCCCTTCCGAGATTTAAATAGAACACAGGATAGAAAAATTCTTCTCCGAATGGCAGCTTTTGTTTTAATAGTTCGATTGCCATTTTGCAGGTATCGATGCCGGATTTATAGTTCTTGTTTACAATGGCGTCAAGGCAGCCATAGTATGAAAGCAGAAATGGATTGTCCGGATATTGAGCAAGGGCATCAACCAGAATTTCAAGGGCCTTCTTATATTTTTTTCTTATCAAAAGGTTTTTTGCATCTTCAAGGTAATCAGAAGGAGTCTTTGCCTCTTTCATCTTTTCGGCCTTGAACATGGTTATTGTTAACTGATGCTGTTTCTGCATGATCTCATCGATCATGGCTGGTATCCCAGCCATGATCTTATAGCCTGTCTTTCTGGTAGATATTATCCTTCCTTTATTGTATATCCTAGTGATTACGAACGGATCCTTAATTCCACCATTTTCTGTATGAATTAGATATTCATCCCTTCATATTACCAAAGAGAAACTCAGCTCTGTATGTAATGAGGATTTTATCTTGATTTCGTCTTTTTTCACTGAACTGCCTTTCTTGACAATAAAAATATCCTGTTATATCGTATTCTGTCTATGGTCAGGATAATTACTCAGATAATGCTCGGTTTGATGCTCATATTCGGAACAGTAACCATCTTGCCTAAGGGCATATTTTACTTTAAATTAAAAAATAGAGGGAAGGGGATTCTCTATATTTTTCTCGGCCTTCTCTGCGCTTTTTTTGCTCTCAGCGCCTTTCAGTATGCATATACGTTGTTCATGGAAATTTACTGAATAACAATTAATGCATGTTTTCGCTGAACCGTTTTGCCCGGAGTTGAACACTGGATGATGGCACTTTTTCAAAAGATATTTTATCCCTGATCTCGTTCAATCTGTCTGCTGTTGCAGGATGGGTTTTAAATAAACCGCCTTCGGATTCTATACCTTTAATAATGAGCCTCTCCATAAAATCTTTGAGCGCTCCTGGATTATAGCCGGCTCTTACAAGATATTCTAAGGCTGCACTGTCAGCATCGTATTCCTGGGACTGTCCATAGCCATTGACAACAAGGGTCTTTACAATGTCATCAATCGAACCCTCAAAGAGATTAACAAGCTTTGAAAGGTCCTTAGAGCCATATTCTCTTGCTGCTGCAGAACCGATAATTGTCAATGCTTCTGTCCACCGCGCTTTTTGAATGGAAGAAATCCCGTCGCGATGATTTATATGTGCTATCTCATGAGCGAGTACAGCTGCAAGCTCATCTTCATTTCTTACAGCATTAATCATCCCTTTTGTTAGGAAGATTATTCCTCCGGGACAGGCAAAAGCATTAACTTCATTTGCATTCAGAACAGCAAAGTGGTAACCATTATAGGCATAAGGCTTGTCTGAATGAAACGCAACCGAGTTGCCGACAAGATTAATGTAGTCGGTAATCATCCTGTCTTTAGAAAGCGTATAGGATGAAAGCAATCTTGCTGCAACAGCACGGCCTATATAGTATTCTTCTTCCTCAGATATCGGCCGAATTGCCTTTGAGGCAGCGCCGAAGGTTGTTGCAATGAGATTCTCGGATATTCCTGCTCTTTCGAGGGTTTTACATCCCAGCGTAATAGCAATGATAAATATCAATAATATCAGTCTTTTCATCAGGGCAGATTCAGTTCACCGTTTTTAATAAAATTTCTTAAGCTTTCTTCAGATATTCTGTATTCTCCTATCGAATCAACAACCCTGAAGTCCAGTTCCGGATGTCTGTCTTTGTAGGAGTTTTCGACCTGTGGATTGAAACCCTTTCCTGCCAGTGATACCTCATCCTCAGAAGCTGTCTTGGACTGGCTTCCTAATAATCCTGTTAATCTGAATGTCTTTTCCTCAACTGCGCTTTTGTGGATGCATCCTTTAATCCCCTTGTACTTAACCTTGAACCAATCACCTTCTTTGGATACTGCCTCAACCGTATCATTGTAATAAACCTTTATCCTTACAGGAGAAAAAAATCTACATTCTTCTCTGATAGCATTCTCTTTTGTGATGACCTTTAAGGTTTCTGCATATGCCGAGGCCGCAAGAAAAGTTAGCGTAAGCATGCTGATTATATATAGCCTGATCTTCATCATTTCTCTGTGAGTTTAATTATATCCCATCCATCCGATATTTGCGCATCTGCAGCAAGATGTTCGCATCTTTTTTTATAAAATTCCAACGGTCCGTCATCAGGATTATTTTTCAATAAATTGCTAAAAATGTCCAGAGCCTCCTGCCAGCGGTGCTGATTAAAAAGGCCCATGCCTTCATGAAACGATGTTACCACCTCTTTTTCATTTTGTCCAATTTTATCATTTTCTGCAATTAATTCAAAAATCTTTACAGGTTTTGTTTTGCCTTTTACCTCTATCTGTCCCAATTCTCTTGTAAAAAACAGGCTGTTAATTCTGTGTTGTACGTCTTCGCTTATTATTATCCTTGTCCTGAAGACCTTGTTTACTGATTCAAGCCTAGAGGCCAGATTAACAGTGTCGCCCACTACAGTGTAATCAAAAAGCCTGTCGCTTCCGAGATTTCCCACAATCGCATCGCCTGCGTGTATGCCAATCCTCATATTTATTTCAGGTAATCCGTCAGCCTTAAAACCTCTGTTAATCACATGGAGAGAATCAATGCACTGAAGGGCAGCATAGCATGCATTTATCTCATCCCTTTCCGTATCCAGAGGAGCGCCCCAGAATGCCATTATCGCATCCCCTATATATTTATCAATCACGCCTCTATTCCTTATTATCACCTCTGTAAGCTCATTCAGAACTGTGTGCAATATTTTTGCTGCCTGCTCAACAGTAACCTTTTCGGCGATTGTAGTAAACCCTGCAATATCAGTAAAGAATACTGTTACGCGTTTTCTTTTACCTCCAGGCTTTATGACATCAGGATTCTTCAGTATGTAATCAACTATTGTCTCGTCCATATATTGTGAAAAAGCTCTTCGCACAAAGCGCCTCTCTTTCCCTTCGGTAGCATAACTGTAGACAGTTGCGGTAAGAAAGCTTATGACGAGGGACAGAGACAAAGGGAGAATATGAATATAAAATGCATTCCTGAACAAGACCGCAGGTATTGATAAGGTAACGGCAAACGCTACAAAAAAAATAGAAAGATTCATATATATAGAGTACTGTCTTAAAACAGCATAGCTTATAAAAATGCAGATGAAAAGCATGAAGAGGATTGCATAGATACTGCTTACAGGTCTGAGAAAGCCCTTATTAAGTATGTTATCGAGGGTTATGGCATGAATCAATACCCCTGTTGATATGGATGATATAGAAGTTGGTTTCAGATCATAGAGGCCTGCGGCAGTCAGTCCAATGAATACTTTTTTGCCCTTGAAATAATTCTTCTTAATAGCTGGTTCTTTTGATGAATTGCTGTCGAGATAGGATTTCAAGACATCAACTGCTGATATCAAAGGAAACGGATTATTCTCCCGATAGTATCTGAGGAGCATTTTTCCATGATAAAGCGGTATTCCCGTTTCATTTGTATAAATCCTATTGTCTCTTATCGTGACAGTGCCCTTCTGTAAGAGATGATTCAGCACAAAATGGGGGAGAGTGAAATTTCCCATCTGAAAAATGAGCGGGACTTTTCTGTAAACACCATCTTCATCAGGAGGGATCGTGACATTCCCCGCTCCTTTGATTGATGATTTAATTATATCTATCGGCGTTACAGCTGAATTGAATGTGAGACCAGGCTTGACAGCTTCCTTTATCGCAATTTCTTTTATGAACTTTTCGTCTTCCCTGCTCATCTTCCTCTTCTTACTTGTGAGGAAGAGAGCGAGGTAAACATTGGATGTCTTTTTTATAGCATCAGCAAATGTCGTGTCGTCATTCTCTCCATAGGATGAAGGTTCTGTGTAGAGAATATCTATGAACACTGCCTCTGCCTCTGACATGTATTCAAGGATAGGAGCATACATCTGTCTAGGCCACGGCCAGTTGATACCTTCTTTGCTTAAGTTATCTATACTCTGCTGGTCAACCTGCACGATGACAATATCGCCTGACGCACGTGCAGGATTCAGGAATCTCGAAAAAAGATCAAACGCCTTGAGTTCGAACATATTTATTAGGCCGGGGAGATAGACAATGAGGGAAATGGCAAAGGATACTGCTGAGAGGAGAATTATTTTTCTTGCCTTTTTGCCCTCAAGAGCCATTTGTAAACTATAATAGCAGGTATTGAGGAAAAGTTGAATGCACCAGCGATTTTATTGGATATTTTTAACCTTTTGCCTTAATCCCCCTCAAACTCCGTAAGCGCAAAAACCTTATATCCTTTTTTCTCGAGTCTTTTCCGTCCGCCGACATCAGGGAGGTCAACGATGAATGCCATTTCAAAAACAACGCCTCCGAGTTTTTCGATAAGGGCAGCAGATGCAAGCGCAGTGCCTCCTGTTGCGAGCAGGTCATCAACGAGAAGCACTTTTGCGCCTTTTGCAATAGCATCCTTATGAATCTCAATTATGTCGGTTCCGTATTCAAGTTCGTATTCATGGCTAATCTTTTCTGCTGGGAGCTTCCCTTTTTTCCTTATAGGGACAAATCCCTTTCCAAGAGTGTAGGATAGGGCGCCACCTATTATAAAGCCTCTTGACTCAATGCCCACTATCACGTCAAACTTCTTGTTGTCCTCGATGTATCTCTGAGTGAGGCTGTCAATAACAAGCCTGAAACCAACAGGATCTTTAAGAAGAGTGGTTATGTCTCTGAACATGATTCCTTTTTTCGGATAGTCAGGTATTGTCCTTATCTTTGATTTGATCGGCATTGTTTACCTCCTATGGCCTGCAGGATTCGCATGTTGTATTATTAATTTTTGAAATAGTTTTTAAGATAAGCCTTTTAACATTTTCAGCATTCTTATTCATTATGGATAATATCATCTCCCATGTAACAGGCTCTTCTCCCTCTTTCCAGCAGTCGTAATCAGTTGACATTGCAATCGTCTGGTAACAGATTCCTATCTCCCGCGCGAGTATAACTTCAGGAACCGTTGACATATTTATAACATCAGCGCCAAAACTCCTGAAAAGGTGTGACTCTGCCTTTGTGGAAAACCGAGGTCCCTCGATCGTAATGACGGTGCCTTTCGTATGGCGCCTCAATTTGAGTTTTTTTGCAGACTCAATGAGCAGCAAGCGCAGATATTTGCAAAACGGCTCTGCCATAGGGGTGTGTATCACCTGTTCATCATGAAAGGTAAGAGGTCTGTGTTTTGTATAGTCTATAAACTGGTCAACAAAAACAAGATCCCCAGGCCTTATGCGCTCACGGAGAGAGCCTACCGCAGTGGTTGCAAGAATATGGGTACACCCTTCTTTTTTCAGGGCATAAATATTTGCCCTAAAATTAACCCCTGTTGGATATATTGAATGGTCTTTGCCGTGCCGCGCAAGAATAACCGTTTCAACTCCATCTATAATTCCTATTGTAAGAAGAGAGGAGGGTTTTCCATAAGGGGTCTTCACGGTTTTTTCCTTCCTGTTCTTCATCAGACCGGGATCGTCCATCCCAGAGCCGCCTATGATACCAACTTTTATTTTGCCCATAACATCTCCTCTATAAGTGAGACAGGATAACTACTTTAAATATTTTTCTATTCCTGTTTGAGCCCTCAGCCTCTGATAGATGATCTCAGCCATATGAAAAAGGTTGACGGTATCTTCCCTGTTATAAAATATTAGCAGATCACGTGCCTCAGTGCTGCCGCCTTTTGCGTGCTCCCAAAGTTTCACAGCATCATAGCCATTCATCCCTCGTACAGCTTCTGCTCTTTCTATTCCTATCTCTGATTCAAGCGCCTTGAGTCCGCCCTTAAATCCAAGTCTTTTTACGCTGAAACATATATCAAAATGGGGCATATCAAACTTTATCTCAGGCATTGTCCTCAGCAGGAATGGGATATCGAATGCAGCGCCATAAAATGTTATGAGATATTTATAACCTGAAATCTCTTTTTTAAGATTTTCCGGGTTAAGTCCATTTCCTTTTACAAGACATCTGTAGTCAAACCCATCGTATAACCCGACAACAGTAACATAGCCGCCCTTATCAGGCATAAAACCATTCGTCTCTATGTCAAGGCATACAGCATCTCTCTTGAAGACTTCGAAAAGTCTCCAGTGCTCTCTTCTTTTTACTGTCTCCGCAAAATAACTCGCATTGGAATTTTCAAGTTCACTCAATGCAGAGCTGAGGGTTTCGTCAAAAAATAATTTTTTATTTGGACTGATAAAATTTATATCATGAGCATATATAAAATCTTCCCATTTAAGTATGCCGTCTCCCCATAGCCTTCTCTCAAGTTTTTCTCCAATGCCATTTAATATACTGAAAGTGTTCTTGATCATAATCAGCCCAAAAGCGACCTTATGAAATGCAGATAGTTGATGTCTTTCTTGATAACCTTTATTCCCATGCCATGCTTAAGATCTCTGATCGGGATACCGATAACCCTTCCGAGAGCAGGTTTTATAGCTCTTATGACCTTTCCTGTTATTTTTGAGTATGAACCATCAGGAAGGTGTATAACCATATCAAGTATCGTGTCAGGATGAGCCGGATAGCTTGTCCTCAGAAAAAGCCCGCCGAGAGAAAAATTGCTGGATATCCCTCTGTAAGTTGTTTCATTGTAGTTGAACTCGGTCTCACAGCGGTAGATAAATCTTTTCTGTTGTCTCTTGTTAGCCATTTTTTACTGATGCGCTGGTCTTAGATGTATTACAGTAAATATCTAAGAGGCTGATATTGTATAGCCTGCCTTTTGGCGGCAGATTCACAGTATTTTCCTTATCCTTTCAACTGCTTCTTTTATCTTTTCTGCAGGCAATGTGAGCGCAAACCTCACATATCCTTCTCCTGACGAACCAAAACCATTACCAGGAGTTATAAGAACTCCTGCATTTTCAAGCAGATGAGCAACAAATCTTGATGAATCAAAACCCGACGGCACCTTTACCCACATGTAAAAAGTCGCCTTTGGCTTTGAAAGACTGAGTCCAAGATTCTTCAGCCCATTATAAAGTAAATCCCTTCTCTCCTGATAGGTTTTTCTTATTTCAGAGAGAATAGATTCATCAGTCTTAAGGGCAATTATGGATGCTTCCTGTATTGCCTGAAATACGCCTGAATCAAGATTTGTCTTTATCTTCCCTAATCCTGCTATGACATCCTTATTCCCTGCAGCAAAACCTATCCTCCAGCCTGTCATGTTGTAGGTCTTTGAGAGTGAATGGAACTCTATTCCGACATCCTTAGCGCCTTCTATTTCGAGAAAACTCTTTGGTTTATCATTGTCATAATAAATCTCTGAATAGGCTGCATCATGACATATTATTATGTTGTATCTGTTTGCAAGCTGTATAACCTCTCTATAAAAATCTCCGGATGCGATAGCAGAGGTAGGGTTGTTTGGATAATTTATGAACATAAGTTTTGCTTTTTTCAGAACCGCATCAGGTATTGCCTTTAAATCAGGAAGAAAATCATTTTCTTCCCTTAGAGGCATGAAATAACTTTCTCCGCCTGCAAACATTGTACCCACAGGATATACAGGATAACCAGGAGAGGGAATAAGAACTATATCACCCGGATCGACAAATGCCAAAGGGATATGGCCAATTCCTTCTTTCGAGCCTATGAGAGAAAGCACTTCGTTTTTTGGATCCAGCGTAACATTAAACCTCCTCCTGTACCATCCTGCGACCGCCTCTCTGTATGAAAGCATGCCCTCATATGAAGGATAGCTGTGATGAGCAGGATTTTCCACCGCCCTTTTCATGGCATCTACTATATGTTTTGGCGTCGGGATATCAGGATCCCCAATGCTCAGGTCTATCAGATCGACGCCCTTTGCAATCGCCTCCTGTTTCATTTTATCTATTGCAGCAAAGAGATATGGAGGCAGATTTTTTACCCTATCAGACAACTGTACAGATATCATTAACCCAAAACTCCTTTCCAAATTTTTAAAGCTGAATGAATTTCAGCATCTTGTAAGCATACAGGATATTATTATACGATAATGGATAAACAATTTGACAGAATATATATAGTCACTTAGAATTGTTACATACAACTATGGGTAAAAGTCACTGGGAGTCATATTTTGAAGCCGTAAAGAATCAGAACTGGGATAAGGCTATGAATTCTCTCACCTCTATCTCAAAACAGGAGACTGATAATTCACAGGTTCATCTGAAGATGGGGGATATTTTTCAAAAGACAGGCGCTATAGATAAGGCAATAACAGAATACCATCAGTCAGCATGGCTTCTGATGAATAATGGCTTTCTGCAGAAGGCTCTTGCCATATTCAAGATAATATTGAGACTCGATCCTAATAATGCTGAGGCTATAAATAAGTCCAAAGAACTCATGATGGAGCTTGAGAGCGCAAGGACAAAGAAACCGATGTTTACAGAATTTGTCCCGACAGGGAAAGAAGAGGGCAGTCCACAGTCGGTTATAACAAAAGAAGCGATTGCTTTCAGCATACCTGAATTCCTTGAATCTTTGCCTGAGGATGAGGCCAGAGATCTGATCAGCACTCTTAAACCGCAATCATTCTCTTCCGGCCAGACAATTATCGAAGAAGGAGATTCAGGAGATTCGATTTTTGTAATAAAATCAGGCCATGTTTTGGTTGTTGCGCATATTCTTGGCAAGGAAATTGAACTCGCTACTTTATCTGAAGGCGATGTGTTTGGAGAAGTAGCATTTCTTACTGGCAGGCCCAGAACAGCATCAGTAATTGCAGCAGATAATCTTGAGATAATAGAATTCAACAGAATTATTCTCGAGGAGATTTTTGCAAAATATCCTGATACGTTAAAAAAAATCGAGGATTTTTATCATTTGCATGTAAGAGATACCATTGAGAAGGTAAAATCAACAATAAAAAAATAAGGCGCTGAAATTCTCAGCGCCTTATTTTCATAAGTCAAAAATTGCTGATTAATAACCTGGTGCTTTCTTCTTTGCCGGCTCTTCTGGTTTTGCTGGTTCTGCCTTTGCAGGTTCAGCCTTCTTCTCGGCTTTTGCCTCTGCCTTTTTTACAGACTTGGCTGTATTTTTGCCGTCTGCTGTGGTGTATTTTACTGTTACCTTCTCACCAGCCTTGACATCCTTGAGCATCTTCTCATCAACAGCTATAACAACATCACCTTTTTTGCCTTTTACAGTGATGGTTTTTGCTGCTGCATCGATTGCTGCGACTTCACCTGTGACCTGCACAATCTTTTCTGCTGCCTTCTTCTCTGCAGGCGCTGCCTCTTTCTTTGCAGGTTCAGCCTTCTTCTCTGCCATTACAGGGGCAGGAGCAGCTTTTTTCTCCTCTACTGCAAATGATACTGAAGCTACTGCAAATACAAAGAGAACTGCTGCCATAAGCGCTATTATTCTCTTCACGGAATCACCTCCCTTCATTATTTAATAAAGTTTCTAAAAGAACTTATATACAATAATCATGCCAATAGCAATCTTACTGATAAATAAGGGTTTCAAGACTGCAACTCCTCTTTTGAGGAAGGTATTTCCTTTTTTGAGGAAACTTCAATGCCGAATTTTTCCAGTCGGTACCAGAATGTCTTGTAACTCATGCCAAGCAGCCTTGCGGCCTTTGCAGCAACATTATTGGTCTTTATCATTGCTTTTTTAAGTATCTCTTTTTCCATTTCTTCAAAATTTATTCCTTCATCCGGGATATCAATGTTGAGCACGCCTAACAACTGCGAAAGTCTCAGTTCGTTTTTTATGTCTTTGGTAGATATCGTGTCTGAGTCGCACATCAGGACAGCTTTTTCTATTGTTGATTCGAGCTGCCTTATATTGCCGGGCCAGTTATATTCGATAAGCGCCTTCAAGGCAGCGCTATCTGCGCCTTTTATTCTTTTGCCGAATTCCTGATTATACTTATTAATAAAATATTCAACCAGATTAGGAATGTCTTCCTTGCGACCCCTGAGCGGAGGGAGT
The DNA here is from genome assembly GCA_016208915.1 of Nitrospirota bacterium. Classification (GTDB taxonomy): domain Bacteria; phylum Nitrospirota; class Thermodesulfovibrionia; order Thermodesulfovibrionales; family UBA1546; genus JACQXE01. The sequence goes on from JACQXE010000044.1 coordinate 12,866, forward strand.
TCTATCCTTACGACATTAAGCCTGTAAAAAAGGTCTTCCCTGAAATTTCTTTTTTTGATTTCCTGTTCGAGGTCCTTATTGGTAGCAGCAATAATTCTTACGTCTACTTTTATCGCATCTCTTCCGCCAAGCCTTCTTAGTTCTTTTTCCTGAAGAACCCGCAGTATCTTTGACTGTGTCATCTGAGGCAGGTCTCCAACCTCATCGAGAAACAAAGTTCCTCCTGTTGTTGCCTCGAAGAGTCCCATCTTTCTTGAGGTGGCGCCTGTAAATGCACCCGCCTCGTAGCCGAACAATTCGCTCTCAAGGAGATTCTCAGGTATTGCAGCGCAGTTAAGCGCTGTGAATTGTTTGGAACGCCGTGGGCTGTTGTAATGAATTGCATGTGCTATAAGTTCTTTCCCTGTGCCGCTTTCTCCGAGTATCAGCACAGTTGCAGGGCTGGATGATACCTTTTTCATAATCTCTAAAGCTTCTATCATCTTTTTTGAACTTCCTACGATTCCCTCTATCTTAAACCTGTCAAAAAGCGCCTTCTGGAGTTGTATGTTCTCTTTAAGAAGTTCGACCTTTTCACATGCACGCTTGACTGTCAGCAGCAGAACGTCTTTGTCGAGGGGCTTGGTCAAATAGTCAAATGCGCCTTTTTTTATAGCCTCGACCGCTGAAGATACAGTCCCGTAAGCAGTCATAACTATAAATAATGGCGCATTATCCCATTTCAGAACCTCATCGAGCATCTCCATACCGTTAATGCCTTCCATCATAAGATCAGAAAGGATAATGTCGGGCTTAACTGCCGTTGCTATCTTTAAAGCCTCTTCTGCAGAGGCTGCTGAGTAGGTTTCATATCCTTCTTCGTCGAGGATCGTTTTCAATATCTCTCTCTGGAGAGGTTCATCATCGACAATAACTATGCTTGGCATTTATGCAGATCCTCCTGTTCTTATAACTTCTCTCTGAATAGGCAAGATCATTATTACTTTCGTTCCTTTTCCTGTAGTACTTTGGATATCCACCTTTCCTCCATGTTCCTCAATAACCCTTTTTGTCATGGCAAGCCCGAGGCCAAGCCCATCTTTTTTTGTAGTAAAAAATGGGTCAAAGACCTTTGACAATTCATTTTCCGAGATGCCAACACCTGTATCGCTGACGAGTATTGATAGCGTTCCAGCTGTTTTTGATGTCTTCACAGTTAGTGTCCCCCCCTCTGGCATTGAATGAAAGGCATTTAAAAGCACATTGACTATGCAACTCTTGATAAGATCTGGATCCACATTTAATACAAGATGAGATTCACAGTCCTTTATTATCGTTATCTTTTCTGCATCCGCCTTTGCCTGTATCAATTCTGTTATGCTTTCAATAAGATTGGATATATCTGTTTCCTGAAAGGTAAGCTTCAATGGCCTGCCGTAGTCAAGGAAATCCCCTACGAGTTTATTAAGTCTCTGTATTTCCTTTTTTATGCTCGATACGAGAGATTCGAACTGTTCAACATTATTAGAAGGTTTGAATTTCTCCTTCATGTGGTCTACACTCAGACTTATAAAATTCAAGGGGTTTCTTATTTCGTGAGCTATGCTTCTGGAAAGCTGTCCTATTCCTGAAAGGTGTTCAGCCTCACGCAATTTTTCCTTGATCAGGCTCTGTTCCCGAAGTTTCTGCACCATAAAATTGAAGCTCTGGGTAAGCTCTCCTATCTCATCCCTCTGTTCAGTGACAAGTGTCTGGTCAAGGTTGCCTGCCGCAACTTTCTTAACAGCAGCAACAACATCCTCTATTGGTTTTGTATAACGCCGTGAGAGAAACATTGCGATAACAATGCCTATCGCAAATACAATCAGGGTGCCTATTATTCTTTTCAGCATATTGTCGCGCATTGCTGATGAAAAATCCTCTGTGTTGATCCTGAGATGTATGTAGCCATAATGCTCTTCGCCTGCAATAACAGGCAATATCACATTGTATACCTTTCCCTCTTCTTGGGAAACAGATTCTCCAAGCTCTGCCTTTATGATAAGCTCCTTCTTTTTAGGACCGACAGGATTGCCGATTTTTGTTGGATTTGTGCTTGCGATTATCTCGTCTTCGTTGCTGATTATAGATATCTCCTTTACTCCTTTTGCATTCAGGCTCTTAAGATATTGCGAAAGTCTTATCTCATCTGTGGTTCCACGGCTGGTTATCTCCTCAACACCTACCTGTATCGCCTTTGATAATCCAATAATCTGGGATTCAAATTCCTTAAACATTGCTCTTTCAGCCTGTATGTAGAGAACCATTAGTATGGAGGTAAGGACAAAACTCAGAAACAGCATCATAAGTATGAGTTTTCTGTTCAGAGACAGACCAAGAAAAAAGTCCTTAAGCATAATAGATTAGATTATCAGGTATGGAAATCTGAAATCAAGGAGATAGCAGATCTTTTCTGTAATTCAGAAATAGAAATGTCCGGTTTTGCAGAAATAGAAATGTCCTAATTCCAAGTGATGCTATACTGCCTTTTTTTAAAAAGGAGGCGAGATGGCAGGAAAGGACATTATCATGTTGCATCAAAGAGAATTAAAG
>JACQXE010000001.1 GCA_016208915.1 Nitrospirota bacterium
CGTTAACTCCCTTTGACTCATCCCGATTATGTCCTTTCCTGCCATCTCGCCTCCTTACTAAAAAAGAGGCAGTATAGCACTTGTTGGATTAGGACATTTCTATTGTGGCAAAACCGGACATTTCTATTTTGGTATTACATATCGGCCATTGCCGTGCTTAGCTTTTCTCTTGCTTAAATCCCCTATTTTTGGTATAAAATAATTAAGAAAGGGGAAAGGGTATTTGCCTGCCCTGTTTGTGATAGATGAAAATGTTGATCCGGCAAATTAGATCTTTGGGGAGTCTATGTAAGGAAAACGGTGTGCATGCCCCGTATCAAATTGCGGGGAAGCCTAAAGTTTCCTTTAGGACACCCACCTATATTTCAGGCGGATCTAATTATTCATTTACACGGCAGGGCGGGTTTATTATAGCGATCTGCTTTTTATTGCATATCGCTCTGAGGATAATCAGGCAGACTTTTATAATGGAAATCATGTTTCTTAAGGAAAATTCAGATAAAATAACGAAGGGAATTCTTAGGTTCAGATTTTTGAGCCATTCAGCAGAGGCATATCAGGATATATATTCCTGGTCTCTGTTCCCATCAGCCCCTTAAAGAAACAATAACTCCATAATTCCTGCCTGAGTGCATAAGAACCAGTTTCCCCGGTTTCTGTAGATTATTCTTATGCATGCACGTATAAAAGGGTCAAGGTAAAAAAAACAGCCTTGCCTTTTACTTAATAGAAGATAAAAAAATGAGGAGGATAATATCCAATGCCTGATATATATTATTTAACACTTCTCGCCATTGGTGTCGGAGCTGCTGTTGGTTTGCTCATGAGCATTCTTTACAGGAACACTCTCAAAAAACAGCAATTAACATTAGAAAAAGAAAAGGAAAAAGTTTTTGAAGAGACAAAACGGGAGGCAGAGACCATCAAAAAAGAGGCTGCACTCCAGGCAAAAGATGTTGTCTATCAGGCAAAATCGGAAGTCGAAAAAGAATTGAGGGAAAGGCGTTCTGAACTTAACCAACTCGACAAAAGACTCAGGCAGAAAGAAGAGGTATTAGAGAGAAAACTTGATCAGATAGAGAAGAGAGAACACGAGTTCAACAAACGTGACAGGGAATATAACAATAAAGAGCGGGCACTACAGGAAAAGGACAACCAGCACAACCAGATTCTAAAGGAACAAACCCTTCTGCTCGAAAAAATTTCAGGGATAAGCTCTGCAGATGCAAGACAGGAACTCTTCAAAAGAGTAGAAGAAGAGTCGCGTTTTGATGCAGCAAAACTTGCAAAAAAAATCGAAGATGAGGCAAAGGAAAACGGAGAGAAAAAGGCTAAAGAAACAATAAGCCTTGTTATACAGAGATATGCCAGTGAGTATGTGGCAGACGCCACGGCATCAGCAGTAAGCCTTCCCAATGATGAGATGAAAGGGAGAATAATAGGAAGGGAAGGAAGAAATATCAGGGCGCTCGAGGCAGTGACAGGCGTTGACTTTATCATCGATGACACCCCTGAGGTTGTAACACTCTCATCATTTGACCCTGTGAGAAGAGAGATAGCACGGGTGTCGCTTGAAAGGCTTATCGCAGATGGAAGGATTCATCCGACGAGAATTGAAGAGATCGTTGAAAAGGCAAAAAAGGAGATCGAGATAAATATAAGGGAAGAAGGAGAAAAGGCTGTATTCGACCTTGGTCTTTCAGGAATCCATCCTGAGGTAATAAAGCTTTTAGGCAGACTAAAGTACAGAACATCTTATGGCCAGCAGGTGCTTCAGCACTCAAAGGAGGTCGCATATCTTGCAGGCATGATGGCAGGAGAGCTCGGCGTTGATGTCAGGCTTGCAAAGAGGTCAGGGCTGCTTCATGATATTGGCAAGGCTGTAGACCATGAATTCGAGGGTTCACATCAGGAGATCGGAGCAAATCTTGCCAAAAAACACGGAGAGAACCACAAGGTGGTAAATGCTATACTGGTTCACCATGGAGAAGGCGACCCACTGACCCCTGAGGCTGCCCTGGTTGCCGCTGCTGATGCACTCTCTGCTGCAAGGCCGGGAGTAAGAAGAGAGAGCATTGAGAGCTATCTCAAGAGACTGGAGGCCCTCGAACAGATGGCAATGTCATATAAAGGTGTGGACAAATGTTATGCGATCCAGGCAGGAAGAGAGATAAGGATAATCGTTAAACCTGAAGACATGACAGATGACATGTCAGCAGTAATATCCAAGGAACTTGCAAAAAAAATAGAGTCTGAGCTCACATATCCCGGACAGATAAAGGTTACTGTCATCAGAGAATCAAGATACGTGGAATATGCGAAATAACAAGGTGATACAAGATACAGGATGCAGGATACAGGATTAATATACCATGCATCTTGAATCGTGAATCATGCATCTTGAATTATGAAAGTTCTTTTCATAGGCGACATCATTGGCAAGACAGGCAGAACAGTTCTCAAAACACTTCTGCCAAATCTTGTTGACAGATTCAAGATAGACATGGTAATTGCGAACGGTGAGAACGTTGCCGGTGGTTTTGGAGTAACAGACAAAACAGTCGCCGAGTTGCTGAATTATGGCGTCCATATAATCACAAGCGGCAATCACATCTGGGATAAAAAAGAATCCATTCCGTATATTGCAAAAGAAAGCAGGATATTAAGGCCTGCAAACTACCCTCCCGGCGTGCCTGGTTACGGTAGCGTAATTCATACGCTTCAGAATGGCTTAAAGGTCGGAGTTATAAATCTCTCAGGCAGGGTATTTATGGCGCCAATTGATTGCCCTTTTCGAACAGGCAACGAAGAGATTAAAAAAATCAAAAAAGAATCTAATATTATTATAATTGATTTTCATGCAGAAGCAACCTCTGAAAAAATAGCGTTCGGCTATTATGTCGATGGCAAGGTAAGCGCAGTGGTTGGAACACATACGCATGTCCAGACAGCAGATGAAAAAATCCTTCCTGCCGGAACTGCATACATCACAGATGTAGGCATGACAGGCCCGTCAAATTCTGTCATAGGCATAGAAAAGGAGCAAATCATAGAACGTTTTTTAATGCATATGCCTATGAAATTTGAGATAGCAAAAGGGGAAAGCATCTTATCAGCAGTAGTTATAGAAGTTGATGAAAATACAGGAAAGTCAACTGCAATACAGAGGTTACAAATCAAATATCCTTAGCTTAAGCAGAATATAATATTTGAGCGGCATTATTTTGCTGATATTCCAACAGTATTTTTAAAAATAATCGAGAGGCAAAATACCTCGGAGGGCGATAGCCCGAGAATGAGCGAAAATGCTATATCCTGCCTTAATCTATTTTTTGAATATATTCGGTTCTCCGCCTTTTACAAATTGCAAGCTTATCAGACCGAGCAAAAAGAATAATGCCACTGAGAGTATTGCATATCGCTGGCTTCCAAAATAAGATGACACGCAGCCGAATAGTAAAGGCCCGAAAATAGCCGAAGACTTTCCTGCCATCGAATATGCGCCAAAATATTCTGATTCATGCCCTATAGGAACAAACTGGGTGAAGAATGCCCTTGATGCAGCCTGAACAGTTCCAAGTCCAAGACCCGCAATAAATGCAACTATCCAGAACTGCAATTTTGTCTGGACAAGATACGCGATTATTGTTACAGCAGACCACAGAAATAATGACATGGTGACAACCTTCTTAGGCCCCCATGAATCTATAGGTCTGGCCATAACAAATGCGCCAAGCAAAGCAGTTGTCTGAACAATAAGATAAAGCATTATCAGTTCCTGCGTATGAAATCCAATTGTGGTTGCAGCAAAGATACTCGAGAACACAATCACTGTATTTACACCGTCTTCGTATATCAGATAAGATATCAGAAACCTTCTTGTGTCCTTTTTTGACCATATGTCTTTAAACGTATTCCATGTATATTTCAGACCTTTTGATGCTGAGTGTATTAATCCTGAATTTCCCCTCGTATCCTTCGGCAGAAACAAAAATGCAGGTATAGAAAAAACAGCAAAAAATCCTGCAACCATAATCCAGGTCAGGTCAAAATATCCCCTCTTAACCAATGGTATTGCAAAAAGCAAAGACAGTATCGAGCCAAGATAACCTATCCCATATCCCCATGCTGAGACCCTTCCCTGATATTTTTTTTCTGCAATATCAGGTAAAAATGAATTGTAAAATACGAATCCTCCCTCCATTCCAATGTTTGCTATAGTTGCAAGAATGAAACCTTCAATGACCATGCCTTTCTGAATCAGAGAAAATGATGCGACTGCAAAGATACATAAAAGGGTATATATAAAAAGAAGTCTTTTCCTGATGCCTCCATAGTCTGCAATGCCGCCAAGCAGAGGGGATATCAAGACTACAAAGGCCATGCTTAAAGATATTGCTCTGCCCCACCATAAATCACCAAGCCCTGATTCATTTCCAACTATATAATTTGCATAATAGACAGGGAATATGACAGCGCTTATCACAGCAGAATAGCTTGAATTGGCAAAATCAAAAAAACACCAGCTAAGGATTTGTTTTTTATTTTTCAGAGGCATACAGTATTCCTTTAATCCTGAATCTCTTTTAATCCTACTATTGTCTTTTCAAGGCTTTCACTGTCTTCTACATTAAAAATTATCGTCTGAGGTTCGATTCTCTTAATAAGTCCTGAGAGAACCTTGCCGGGGCCGACTTCTATAAATATCTTTACGCCTGACTCAAAAATTGTCTTTATGGAATCTTCCCATAAGACAGGGCTGTAAAGCTGTTTTAACAGAGATGCTTTTATGTCAGCAGCATTATTTATAAATACTGCATCTGCATTGCTGACGATGGGGATCTCAGGGTTTTTCATCTCTATTTTTTCAAGAGACATAAATTCAGAGAGCTGATCAGAGGCTTCCCTCATGAGATTACAATGAGACGGAGCGCTCACTGACAATGGAAGCGCCCTCTTAGCACCGGCCTCTTTTGCACGATTTATTGCTTCTTTAACAGCACCCTTCTCACCTGCGATAACGATCTGGCCGGGACAGTTGTAATTAGCCGGGGCAACATAGCCGGAACTGACTGAAGAACATATAGCCTTCAGCTTTTCTTTATCCAATCCAAGAATTGCAGCCATGAGTCCTTTTCCCTCGGGGACGGCCTGTTGCATTAACTGACCGCGCTTTTCAGTGAGTTTTACAGCATATCTGAGCGGAAAAACTGAAGCTGCAACGAGCGCTGAATATTCTCCTAAGCTATGTCCCGCAACAACAGAAGGTGTTATCCCTCTCAATTTTAATACGGTATAAGCGGCAATACTTGCCACAAGAAGGCACGGTTGTGTTCTATAGGTTTTATTCAATTCTTCTGCTGGTTTATTAAAAGTTAAATCAGCAACATTATATCCTAGTGTATCAGAGGCTTCCCTGTAGAGAGATTTTACCTCTTTAAAATGCTCATACAGGTCTTTGCCCATTCCGACATATTGTGAGCCTTGGCCTGGGAATACAAAGGCAAGTTTCATGCTTTTAGCTCTTTAATCTTCTTTATCAAAAGAGGCAGCACTTCAAAAATGTCGCCGACTATTCCGTACGTTGCAACATTAAATATAGGCGCCTCAGGATTTTTATTGATCGCAATAATGATATCTGACGACTGCATGCCGACAAGGTGCTGCACAGCGCCTGATATGCCGCAGGCGATATATATCTTTGGGCATACTGTCTTGCCTGTCTGGCCTACCTGATGACTGTATGGTATCCAGCCTTCATCAACCGCTGCCCTCGATGCGCCAACAGTCCCGCCCAAACTTTCAGCAAGTTCTGTAAGAAGCTCAAATCCCTTTGTGCCGCCAATGCCTCTGCCTCCTGCAATAATTATATCCGCCTCCTGAAGATTTACTTTGCATTCTGAGGTCTCTTTTACAGTCTCTATTACCTTGGTCCTACAGGCAAGATTTTCTGCGTTAACAGCTATGAGCTCACCCTTTCTGTCGGGATTATACTCTCCTTTTTTCATAACCCTTGGTCTTACCGTAGCTATTTGGGGCCGATAATTAGGACAGAGTATTGTTGCCATTATATTCCCGCCGAATGCAGGACGGATCTGAAGGAGATTGCCTGTTTCCTTTTCTATCTCGAGTGATGTGCAGTCTGCAGTAAGGCCGGTTCTTAATCTCGCTGCGACCCTCGGAATAAATGAGCGGCCGATCAGCGTAGCACCTGCAAGGACAATCGCAGGCTTATAGTCATTAATAAGCCTGACGAGAAGTTTGGAGTATGGCTCGTCATTAAATTTTTCAAAGATAGTATCTTTCGCATGATAAACTTTATCTGCTCCCCACTTTATAAGCTCATGCGCATTATTTTCAGCAGCGCCAAATAATACAGCAGAGAGTTCTGCTCTAAGTTCATCTGCAAGCCTTCTTCCTACACCGAGCAGTTCAAGAGAAACAGATGCTAAATCTTTCTCCCTCTGTTCAGCAAATATCCATACGCCTTTATAGGCTGAGGGCTGATAGCTGATTGCTGATTGCTGTGTGCCTTCTTCTGGTATTTCTTTTATCGCTCCTTCCGGACACGCTGTTATACATGCCATGCATATCTGGCAATATTCATTGATAAAAGCCTTGCCATCTTTGATCTCAATAGCAGTAAACGGGCATACACTAACGCATGTCTCACAACCATTACATTTGTCTCTGTTAATTATTACAGACATCTCATTCCCTTTAACTCTTCTATAAGCTGGCCTATCTGTTCTTCGATGCTTCCATTTAAAGGCTTTCTGTCTTTCCTTGCCTCTGGAGCAAAGATGTTCTTTACCTGTGTGGGTGAGCCTTTCAGTCCTGTGTCTTTTTCATCGACATCCAGATCAGTATGTCCCCATTTTTTAATCTCTGCCTTTTTAGCAGCTATTTTCCCTTTTAAAGAAGGAAGCCTTGGCTGATTAAGTTCCTTCACAACTGTTAATAGCACCGGCAGAGTTGATTCGACAATGTCATAGCCCTCATCCATCATTCGCTGAACCCTTATTAAATCAGGTTTTACCTGCTCAATCTTTCTTATATATGCAATATGCGGGATATTAAGGAACTCTGCTATTTCTGGCCCAACTTGCGCTGTATCGCCATCTATTGCCTGTTTGCCGCATATGATTATATCTGCGCTTATCTTTGATATTGCCTTTGAGAGTGTATATGCAGTTGCCCATGTGTCAGAGCCTGCGAATGCCTTATCGCTTAAAAGCACTGCCTCATCAGCTCCCATTGAAATTACCTCTCTCAATGCAGACTCTGACTGCGGAGGACCCATAGTAAGCACAGTAACCTTACCACCTGCATTTTCCTTTATATGCAGTCCTGCCTCGACTGCATGCATGTCATAAGGGTTGATTATCGTAGGAACACCATCCCTTATTAAGGTGTTGGTCTCAGGATTAATCCTTACTTCTGCCGAATCAGGCACCTGTTTTATGCAGACGACAATGTTCATGATTCCTTTTTTTGAATTTAGTCTTGCATCGAATGATACAGAGAGTAATTATACGATTTTAACAGGAGTGGTGTAAAGGCTAAGCGCTTATATCTGTTGGTCCGATAAGAAGGCTCGGAGTTCCGATATTCCCATAAAATCTCAGGTCATCCCCTATTGCTTCTATCTTGCTGAAGAGGCTGAGCATGTCGCCTGATATAACTGCCTCTTTCACCGGAAATTTAACCTTACCTCTTTCTATCCACAACCCTGAAACGCCTACGGAAAATTCTCCTGATATGGGATTTGCAGTGTGCACCCCCATTGCCTCAGTTATATAAAGACCATTATCAAGAGAATTTAACAAACTGATGAACGGCATAACATCAGATGCGCTCACAGCGCTTATAGAAAGATTTGTTATACCTACTGAAGGCAGCCCGGAATATCCGCCTCTTACTGCATTGCCTGTAGAGTTGACGCCTGCCTTTTTTGCAGTATATGTATTGTGCAGATAATGCTGGAGAATTCCCTCTCTTATCAAGACCTTTTCTGATGTTGCGACTCCTTCACCGTCAACAGGCACTGTCCCAAGTCTGCGGGGCGTAATTCCGCTGTCAACAATATTTATTCCTGAAGCCATTACCTTATGACCTATCTTGTCCTTTAGCAGAGACCTTCCCTTCTGAACTGATTCTGCTGAGAGCGATGATGCTAATATGCCTAAGAATTCTGATACCACAGAATTATCCAATATGACAGGAACCTTTGCCGTGCTGATCTTTCTTGAACCAAGCAACTGCACAGCCCTTTTTGCGGCATTTCTTCCTATCTCATCGAATGACAGATCTTTTAAAAATCTGCTCCCGTTAAAATCCCATCCCATCTGTCCCTCTCCGTTTTCCTCAGCAACAGCCATCACCTGAGCTATACACTTTGTGTATGGATAGAATATGTCAACTCCATTTGAGTTTAGTACATAAATCTCTCCATTTGTGAACGTGGCTGATGCCTTTCTTATCTTTTTTATCCTGTTGTCAAAATCCTTTGCTGCCTTTTCTATTGTAAGTACATATGTTATCGCCTCTTCTTCCTTCAGGGCTTCTATTTCCTTGTCAAATATCTCAAGGCTATCTAATCGCCCTGTACCTAAAGCCTCATGCCTGCTGTTTGACGGCAGACCAAGATATTCATCTGCATCACTCCACTCTGACGATTCGATCGCATTCTTTACGACTGTTCCTGTCTCGGAATCTGATGTCGAATAGGAAAATCCAAGTCTCTGGTTCTTTATAATACGGAGGGAATAGCCAAAGCTTAATGATGACTCAACTGCATCTATCTCCTGATTCTTTACCTCCAAGGTGAGACTGCCGGCTGATTTAAGATACACCTCTGCCTGTTCTGCACCGCTTTTGAGTGCAAGCGAGATGACTTCAGATGCAAATTCCCTCTTATCCCTCATAATATGTTGCTGATGCCGAATCCGATTCCCATACTGTAACAGCAGACATCTGGACATGCTCGTTTTGAAGCTTTTTGTTCATTGAATCATAAATCCATTTAGCTACATTTTCTGACGATGGATTTTTTTCTGTGAAAGGGAATATATCATTCAAAAACGAATGATCCAGCGGCTCTAAAATCTCGTTCTGAAGTTTTTTCAGATCATGGAAATCGATTGCTATATCTATATCATTGAGTCTTTCAGCCAATACATGCACCTGAACTTTCCAGTTATGCCCATGCATCTGTTCGCATTTTCCTTTGTATCCTCTCAATTGATGTGCAGCAGAAAAGGTTGTCTCCACCATTAGTTCAAACATATAAGTATCCCTGCCTCCTTATTCCGTATCACTTGGTCTTTTTAAATATCGATATGTACGGAAGGTTTCTGAATTTGTTGTCGTAATCGAGACCGTAACCTACCACATATTCATTTGGTATCTCGAAGCCTACATAGTCTATCGGCACTTCTACCACTCTTTTCTCTTTCTTATCGAGAAAAGCGCATATTTTAAGACTCCTTGGACCCCTTGCGAGCACCCTCTCTCTTATATAATTGAGAGTTATGCCTGAGTCAATAATATCCTCTATCAGAAGCACATCTTTGTCTCTTATGTCTTCCCTTATATCGTAATAGACCTTAACTTCTCCTGTCGTGCTTGTTTTCAGATAGCTTGAGGCTATTATAAAGTCAACAGACAGGGGAACGTTTATCATCCTGACAATATCAGAGTAAAACATAAACGCTCCCTTCAGTATACCAACAGCCAGAAGATTCTTACCTTCATAGTCCGCAGATATCCTGTCAGCAAGTTCTCTTACTCTGTTCTGAAGCTGTTCGACTGTGAAAAACGGCTTTTCTATTACCATTGCATCCTCCTCGTCTTTAACTTTTTAGTCCGAGACAAAGTGTATCTTCAGTGTGGTATCGCCCATTTGTATTATATCACCGCTGGACAACACAACTTCTTTAACCTCTCTACCGTTTACAAAAATGCCATTTATACTGTCCAGATCCCTGAGTATAATCTGATTTCCCGAAACCTCAAATAATGCGTGTCTTTTTGAGACTGTCATATCCCTGATTCTGACATCAGCATCTCTCCGGCCTATTGTAAACGGCAGGGGGATATTAAACTTATTGCCCTTTTGAGGTCCTCCTGTAATCTCAATCCTTATTCTCTTCGGCCCTTTTTCTGCCGGTTGTATCTTAGGCTGTTGCTCAGCCTGCGTGGGCTGGAGCGGCGTGACGGCGTCTTCAGATTTCACAGGGTTTGCAGCAATCAATGAGCTGATCGCACATGAATCATCTGCCTCAAGGGTTGTAATATCACTATAAACCAGCACATCTACCAGCGTTTTATCAGAAGGATATGCATAAAAAAGCATCTGTTCCCTTACAGATTTCTCATCCTGCCTGACAGCTGTATCTGCAAAATGCGCCATCTTTGGTTCCCCTGAATGAATATAAAAAAAATTGTGCATATTGTTCTTTCTAAGGACAATAAAAGCCGATATGCTTTCATTCTTAATCTTCATAAGAATATTTTCAAGATCAATAATATCCGTTGTTACTCTTGAAGAAGGTTCCTTTTGAAAAAATACGAGCATCCCTTTGAACAATACGGGATCTGTTTTATAGAGAGAAATCATACTTTGTTTTTTATCCGAAGATATGTCTTTCAGAAAATCTTTTATGCTGAGATTCACCGGTCTGCTGTTTGAAATGAAACCTGCTGCATATGCATCTCCCATAAGACAAAACAGAAAATATGCGGCCTCTGGCTCATCAATTTTTAATATGCCTGTAAACAGTCCGTCTGCCCTGTTTATCTCGTCTGTAATGAGATTAAAAACTTCAGCTGTATAGCGTTTGTCTTTCAATAGAACATGACCTTCAGAAAAAACCTCTTTTATCATCCCCTATTGTTTTATATACTTCCCTTTTTGTCAACCATAATTCCCCATATAAATTACTATCCTTGACTAAGACCTTTTATTTCTGTTAGTTTAATCAATTATCTCCGAGCTACTATAGGAGTCCTCTCGTAGACAGAGAGAGCGCATTTAGATAGCTGGTTCTCGGACAAGATACGATTTTGGCTTTCAGCCAGTATCAGGAAAAACTTAAGGAGTCAATAATGAAAAAAAATAAAAAGTCAGTTAAGCTTTCAACAAAACCAAAGAAAATACAGAAAACTAAGCCGACTCGGTCAACGAAACCCTCAAAAAAACAAGTTGCCGTCAAAAAACAGGTAACGAAAAAGAAAAAGGCAGACAAACTAACTCCCAAGGCAAAAAAGCTTCAGGATATAAGGAAAAAACTGTTATGTCAAAAAGAAGCTCTTCTTGCAGAGGCAGAGGAGGCGCTGAACACACTACCGGGTCAGATGACATTCCCTGATATGAGTGACCAGGCAAGCGCTGAAACAGAAAGAAGTTTCATGCTGAGGCTGAGAAGCAGGGAGCAGAAACTGCTAAAAAAAATAGAAGAGGCAATTGAGAGGATAGACAACGGCACATTCGGGATATGCGATTCCTGTGCTTTGGATATAGATATGAGAAGACTCGAGGCAAGGCCTGTAACAACACTGTGCATAGACTGCAAAACTCTGCAGGAAGAAGAAGAAAAACTAAGAGAGGGATAGACCGTACTTATCTCTCAGGGCATCTCCCACCATATTGAAACACAGCGCTGTTATGGCAATAGCAATGCCTGGGAATAATACCATCCATGGTTCTGATGCTATATACGCCCTGTTCATGCTCACCATAGAACCCCATGTTGGCATTGGCGGCTGGGCGCCTAATCCTAAGAAACTAAGCGAGGACTCCGTAAGGACATAACCTCCGAGCTTGATTCCTGCCATTACAAATGTTATCGGAAGACACTGAGGCATAAGGTGAACAAATATTATTCTCAATCTGCTGCATCCGATCGCTCTTGCAGCCTCCACAAATTCAGCATCTTTTAATGTCAGAACATAGCCTCTTACAAGGCGGGCAAATGAAGCCCATCCCACAAACGCTATTGCTATCATAACTGTATATATGCCGGAAGGAAATATTATAGATACACCTATCGCAAGCAGCAATGAGGGGAACGCCAGTATAAGGTCTACACCTGCCATTATTGCCATGTCAACCTTTCCTCCAAAATATCCGGCAAACAGACCCATTAAAAGTCCTGTTGTCATAGAGATAAAAGCAGCTATCAGGGCAATGATTATTGATACTCTTCCACCGTAAAGCACCCTCGAAAATATGTCCCTCCCCTTATTATCTGTCCCGAATGGATGACTGGGACTTGGAGGCTCTTTTATGCTGTCAAGGTCAATCTTTTCCGGTTCATACGGGGATATCACAAAAGAGAACAGAGAAAGGCCTAATATAATTATCAAAATACAACCTGCTATCTTACCTGTCAGCGGCATAGAGCCTTATCCTCGGATCAAGATAGTGATACAGGACGTCCACTATAAGGTTAATCAGAACAAATACAACTGTCCCTATTATTATGCATCCCATAACTACAGGATAATCCCTTTTTATTATTCCGTCCATTGCAAACCTTCCTATCCCATCCCATCCAAATATTGTTTCTGTAAGCACTGCGCCATTAAGGTAGCTCCCGAAATCGAGACCTATGACTGTTACTAAAGGTATTATAATATTTCTGAATATATGCACAGCATTTATCCTGAAAACAGTCATGCCCTTAGCCCTCGCTGTGTTTATGAAAGGCATATCTGCTATTTCTATTACAGAAGTCCTCGTAATCCTTGCGAGCGTTGCAATTGCAGGCAGGGAAAGCGTCAATGAGGGCATAACAAGAAACACTATGTCTCCTGTCCCTGACGGCGGGAGAAGTTTCAACTTAAGGCTCAATAAAAGCATTATCAGAAGCCCGCTCCAGAACACAGGAATACTAAGACCTGTTATGGAAACCGCTGAGATTATCCTGTCTGTGTACTTATTCCTTTTATATGCCGCCAGGAAACCCAGAAAGAGCCCTGTCGGAACAGCAATGAGCATTGCGCCTGATGCGAGCTTCATTGTATTCGGGAATTTCATTAGTATGTCATCAAGCACCTTCCTGTTCGTATAATAGGACCTCCCCATCTCTCCCCTGAGCAGCAACTTTATATAGCCTGAATACTGGCTGAATATGCCTTTGTCAGCGCCTATTTCCTTCCTTATCTTTTCTATCAGTTCGGGTTGTGCCCTTTCACCAACAAGGCTCTGAACAGGGTCACCCGGCAATGCCTTTGTAAGTGAGAATGTAAGGAGCGTTATCCCGAATAAAAGCAGAATTAAGAGAAAAAATCTTTTTAAAATATATTTTCTTATTGTCAGCCTCCTCTCGGAACGATTATACAACAAAAGATATTTCTGCTGAAAGATATTAACTTGATTTAATAAGCTGGCTTTGTTACATAATATTGAGAACCATGGCAAAGAAATATGATGAAGTAAGCCTTAAATTAAGCGCCCTTTCAGAGTTTAATACTGCTGTGACAATAGGGGGTAAGACCTATCATGTCCAGACAGAGCATGGCAGTCAAAAAAATCCCCAACTCACAACGCTCATTTACTACAAGGGAGAAATCGTCTTCTCTGCAAAAACTGATTATTCCGATATCATGCATACAAAGGACTTTGATAGTAAGCTGAAGGATATGCTAAAAAAGCAGCACAAAAATTCTATAACCAACTTCACACGTCGGATTGAGGAAGCAAAGAAAAAAACAGAATATTTCGATGCGGTTAAAAAACTTCTCCAGAGAGGTAACAGCAAACAGGCGTTAAAGATACTAAAAGATGCGCTTGAAGAATTTCCTGAAGACCCTTTTATAATGTCTTATTATGGCTGCTTAACTGCAATTGTTGAGAAAAAATATGACGAAGGCATAAATATATGTCAGACTGCATTAGAAAAACTCAGTCCTGATATTTCCCCTGATGAGAAACCTTTGTATACAACATTCTATCTCAATCTTGGAAGGGCATACCTTGCTGGCGGAGAAAGAAAACTTGCAATCGAGTCGTTCCAAAACGGGCTGAATATCGATAAGGAAAATCACGATCTGCTCTGGGAAATCAAAAAACTCGGCACGAGAAAAAAAACACCCATCCCCTTCTTGTCGCGGAACAATCCTCTCAATAAATACTTAGGTATCTTCCTCTCGCAGTTGAAAAGAAAATAAACTTTATACAAAAGATATTCATTGCTTGGTAAGGATCTCTATAATCTCCTTGTATCTCGCAGCGGTCTTTTCAATGATCTCATCCGGAAGTTTTGGGCCCGGGTATGTCTGGTTCCAGTCGAGGGTTAAAAGATAATCCCGTACAATCTGCTTGTCAAAGCTGTCCTGACCTTTTCCGGGTTTATAGTCCTTCATAGACCAGAACCTCGATGAATCAGGCGTAAGAAGTTCATCAATCAGGATTAGTTTATTCTCATAAATTCCAAATTCCATTTTTGTATCAGCAATAATGATGCCCTTCTTCTCTGCCATTGCCCTCGCCTTTTTGTAAACCTTAAGGCTTGTATCCCTGAGCTTGTTTGCAGTATCATCACCAACAATCTTTTTCATCTCATCAAAGTTTATGTTTATGTCATGCCCTGCTTCAGCCTTTGTGCTCGGTGTGAATATCGGCTCATCCAGTCTTGATGATTCAACAAGCCCTTGAGGAAGTTTTATACCGCAGACAGTTCCTTTCTCGTTGTATTCTTTCCATCCCGAGCCTGAGAGATAGCCTCGTACAATACATTCAACAGGCATCGGCTTTGCTTTCTTAACAAACATGCTCCTTCCTTCAAGGATGTCGCTGTATTTATGGAGAACCTGTGGATAATCCTTAACATCAGTTGCAATGATGTGATTTTCGATTATATCCTTCATCTGTTTAAACCAGTATATTGATATCTGCGTCAACACTCTGCCCTTATCAGGAATCCCATTGGGCAACACAACATCGAACGCTGAGACCCTGTCTGTTGCGACAATTAACAAGTTATCCCCAACTTCATACACATCTCTAACCTTCCCGCGCTTTTGAAGTTTTACATCTTTAAAATTCGTCTCCATAATAACATCAGCCATTTTTTCTCCTCCTTATTAATTTTTCTACCTCAACTGCAAAGAATACTACAGATGACAGGCCGAGTGTAAACACCAATTCACCGAAAGTCAAAGGCTCTGTCTTGAATATAGGATTTAAGAAAGGCACATATATTGTTGCCATCTGCAAGGCAAAAGTCAAAGCAAAGGCGCCAACAAGAGGCTTGTTTGAAAACAACCCCTGCTTGAAGAGGGATTCCCGGTCTGACCTTATTGCGAGCACATGCCCCATCTGGCTTAAACACAAAACAGTAAAGACCATTGTCTGCCAGTGGGCATGGCCTGTTTTGATAGACCAGGCCTGTGTAAATAGGGATACAGCACCCATCAGGAGCCCTACCCATACGATGTGGATACCAAGGCCATGGGCAAATATGCTCTCCTGCGGGTGTCTTGGCGGTCTGTTCATGACCCCTTTTTCCGATGGTTCTGCGGCAAGGGCAAGTCCCGGCAGGCCGTCAGTAACAAGATTGATCCAGAGTATATGGATCGGCAATAAGGGGATCGGTAAGCCGAAAAACGGGGCAAGGAATATGGTCCATATCTCACCTGAATTGCTCGTCATTGTATATTTTATAAACTTGCGGATATTGTCAAAGATTCGCCTGCCTTCTTTTACCGCCTTCACAATAGTAGCGAAATTGTCGTCCAGGAGTATCATATGGGCCGCTTCTTTTGAGACATCCGTCCCTGTTATCCCCATTGCAACTCCGATATCCGCCCTCTTTAATGCAGGGGCGTCATTTACACCATCCCCTGTCATAGCCACGAACTGGCCCTTGTCCTGAAGCGCCTTGATTATTTTGAGTTTTTGCTCAGGCGCCACCCTCGCATAGACCCTGAGATGGTCAACCCTTTCCTCAAACTCCTCCATGGACAGCTTTTCAAGTTCCCTTCCGGTAATGACTGTCTTTGAGCCATCTTCAATAATGCCGAGCCTTCTGGCTATCGCCATTGCCGTGATCGGATGATCGCCTGTTATCATCACAGGCTTAATGCCTGCTGTTTTACATAATGAAACAGCCTCTTTTGCCTCTTCCCTCGGAGGGTCCATTATCCCGACCAGACCTAAAATAGTAAGCGATTTCTCAACGTGCTCAGGCGACATGTCATCAGGCAGCGCATTCCAGTCCCTCATGGCAATACCGAGGACCCTCAGCCCGTCCGCTGCCATCCTGTTGTTCATCCTGTGAAGCTTCTGCACATCAAAAGGCATTAATCCATCTGATGTGAGAATGTTATCCGCCTTCTCAAGCAGCACATCCACACCGCCTTTTGTAAAAGAGATGATACTGCTTTCACCCTCACCCCCTCCCATCAAGGGAGGGGGAATAGTTGGGATGTCTCTCATCAATGGAGAAGAAAGTCCCCTCTCCCCTTGCGGGAGAGGGATAGGGTGAGGGGGGATTCTATGAAACGTCGTCATGCACTTTCTGTCAGAATCAAACGGTATCTCTGCAACACGTGGAAACTCTTTTTCCAGCTTGCTTTTGTCAAAGTCTTTTTCTTTGGCGATGTTATACAAAGCAGTTTCTGTCGGATCGCCGATGATGACGCCGGACGCATCCTTCTGTGCGTCATTGCTTAAAGCCAATGCTGTCATTAGATAGGTGTGGGGTGTGAAATGTGAAGTGCCTGTTATATCTTCCTGACTCCTGACTATTTTCCCATCCACATAAATCTCTTCCACAGTCATCTTGTTCAGTGTGAGGGTGCCTGTCTTGTCTGAACAGATGTATGTGACAGAGCCGAGTGTTTCTACTGCAGGGAGTTTTCTTATAAGGGCGTTCTGCTTTACAAGCTTTTTGGCCCCAAGCGCAAGTGATATGGTTATTACAGCCGGAAGCGCCTCGGGTATTGCTGCAACTGCGAGGGATATGGCGGTCAAGAGCATCAACAATGGAGGTTCGCCCCTGAAAACCCCTATGCCGAATACAATGGCACATATTGCAAGCACTGCAAAGGCAAGATTTTTTCCGAACGTTGCAAGCCTTTTCTGAAGAGGGGTTTTGACCTCTTCCTCTTCCTGAAGCATGGTGGCGATCTTTCCAAGTTCTGTATTCATGCCGGTGGCCACGACAATGCCGGCGCCTCTGCCATATGATACTGCAGTGCCTTTGTAGGCCATGTTCTTTCTATCGCCCATGGGCAGGTGTTCGTCGTGCAGTGCTTTGGTGTTTTTTTCAACAGGCACGGATTCTCCGGTAAGAGCAGCCTCTTCCGCCTTTAACTGGGCGGTCTCTGTAAGTCTCATATCAGCCGGCACAACCTTGCCGGCTTCGAGCAACACGACATCACCCGGCACAAGCTCTGATGCAGGAATATTCGTATGCTCACCGCTTCTTAATACAAGGGCGGTGTGAGCAGCCATTTTCTTAAGGGCAGCCATGGCCTTTTCAGCCCGGTATTCCTGAACAAAGCCGATCACTGCATTCAGCAGTACTATTACTATTATCGCAATCGTGTCTTCAGGGTCTCCGACAATCCCTGATATGATTGCAGCAGCAATAAGGACAAGGATCATGAAGTCCTTGAACTGGTCAAGGAACATCATGAACGGCGTCTTTTTCTTTTTCACTTTTAATTCATTCGGGCCGTATTCCAGGATCCGCTTCCGGGCCTCTTCTGAAGATACACCCTTTAAAGACGAGTTCAGTTCTTCAATAACATCTTCAATTGTTTTTTGGTGCCAGCGCATATATCTCCCTTATTGAGTTCCCGGATTCAAAAGAGCCGGGGCAATGAAAACATTCCCCCGGCTCCTGAATCTTGTGTTTTGTATTCTCTTAATTATTTTTTGAAAACACTGAACAGTTTGTCCAATCCGCCTTTTTCAAGCTTTGCTACTGCCTCAAGTTCTCCTGCATCAAGCCAGATCCCTTCACACTCAGAGCACTTGTCCACCTTTATTTCTTTGTAATCTATCTCAATTAGTTCCATTCCGCACTTGGGACATCTCATGGAATGAAGTTCCTTCAGTTTTTTCCTTTCCTCTTTCTTAAGCATCTTATGTTTCTCTTCCTCAAGCTTCTTCTTTTTATCAAACTCCATCCTTGAAATGTACTCTGCTTCTCTCTCACTTGGTTTCATTGACATTTCCTCCTCTGTTAATTTTATTGAACTTGCTTTTTGCCTTTGTTAACAACCTTTTTGCCCAGATGAATTCAGTGGCGAAGATTCCCAGTCACATTTTGTTATTAACCTTGATCATCTCTATGGGCAGTTCCCTGCCACAATGCTTGCAAACTATTGCATCTTCTTTAATAATCTCTGCACAGTAGGGACATCTTTTGGTATATCCTTTAGATACCATAGGTGGAAGCAATGCAATAACAATAATAAGCAAAGGGAAAAGGGCACATAATATAAACCACCATATCGGGCTGCGCCCTTTTCTTATAGCTATAATGCTCCCCATAATACCTGCAATAGTAAGCAGAATAACATATCTAAACAATGGGATTCTCTACTTTCTTATGATTATTTGTTTATCTCTTTTGTATATCTCCCACACCTATAAATGGCACTGCCCCACCGCCTGTAACCTAAGCTCTATAAGGTCCGGTGAAATATTTGCCCTTTGTAGCCTCAGGGACTCTGCCTCTGCCTTTGCTGCTGTAATCTTCTGTTCTGCCTCTATCTTTATCCTCTCCAGGTCCCTATTCGCCTTCAGTGCAAGCTGTTCTGCTGTCTGCTTTGACTCAATGGCTTCCATAAATATCTTGGAGAAGCTGAAACCGACGATAGAGAATGCATCAACCGCTATGTTGTACGCCATGAGCCTTTCAGTAAGGTTTGCTCTCATTGCATCGCTCACCGCTGACCTCTTTGTGATAAGCTCTTCTGCTGAATACCTGGCTGACACAGCCTTTACCACCTCCTGCACTGCAGGGTCTATGATTCGCTCCTTAAAGTCTATGCCGATGGTTTGATAGACAATATTTGCCTTATCAGGAACTATGTGATAGTTAATCGCAACAGTAGAGCTTACATCCTGAAGGTTGGATGATGCAGCTGCTGCATCAGTCGTTGCCTTCTGCACCTTGACATCCATTATGGCAACCGTCTGCATTATAGGCACCCTGAAATGCAGCCCTTCATCCAACACTTTATCCTGAACGGCGCCAAAATTAAGGACAATCCCTCTTTGACCTGCACCAACCTGAACCCATGGCCTTAAAAACAGAAAAAACACCAGAATTGCTCCAATAATCAGCGCCACCCTCATAGGACCTTTCTTCATCGCAGACTGCATTACCTCCTTAGCCCTGTAAACATCACTTTCATCCATCTTGCTGCCTCCTTTTGATTTTAAATTATGTTTAAAAACTTTTAACAACCTTCTTGCCCAGATGAATTCCGTGGCAAGGATGCCCAGCCCTATTGGTATTACAATTATAGCAGGTCCCGGCAATACAATCATTGCAATGCCGGCCATAAGAATTGTGAAGCCGACTATTGCTATTATCAGCCTTCTCGCCTGCTGGACGGTTCTAAGCGTCAACGGTGTCATGGGTTATTTATCTCCTCAAGCATGCTCCAGAGTTTTGATTTGTCCCCGTCCTTTACCATTGGAACCTTCACCTATTTCCCTTTATACTCCGTTCGCTGATGAGTTCGAAAACATCTTCCGCTGAATTGTAGTAATATATGCTTCCTGTTCTTATGTTGTAATACCAGCCGTGGAGATGAAGCGCACCTGTGTTTAATGCATCCAGAACAAAGGGATATGTCTGGATGTTATTCAATTGGCAAAGCACGTTTTCCTCTTCGGTGATCCGAAGACGGATTGCAGCAGGCGCTTCCTGATAATGCCTTAAAACAATTTTTTTCACAGAATCAGCCAGTTGAAGCCATTCTCTTAAATGAGGCATATTATTAAATTCCTTTTCATCCCTGTACAGCGCTTGCATTGCTCCACAATCGGAATGACCGCATATGATGATATCTTTTACCCTCAAATCCAGCACCGCAAACTCGATTGCCGCTGCTACGCTGTTCTTGTCCTTTATGGCATCATAGGGAGGTATAATGTTTCCCATATTCCTTACTATGAAAAGCTCCCCCGGTCTGCTTTGAGTAACCAGATTAGGATCTATCCGTGAGTCAGCACACGTTATGAAAAGAATCTCCGGTGATTGTCCTTCGGACAGCCTACGGAAAAAATCCTTTTCCTTACCGAAGTGCAACTCCTGAAAATTCCAGATGCCTTTATATAGTCTATCCATATATGCTGTAAAGTTCCGGGGCTTCAGTCTCAGTCACTGGTTTTGCTCTGTACATTTTGAGGACGATCTTGTCGCTGAACCAATACGTAATAAAGTTTATTCCAAAGGCCATAATTAGGGCAAAGGTCATCCCTGTTTTACCTCCAAGCAAACCTCCTACAAACACCAGCATAAGGGTAAGTGTTACCATTAAGACCGTTGTCTTTAATCCGTTCATTTCCTGCCTCCTGCTTTTTTAAAACAATAAAAAAAAGACCTTTACCACGCATTCTTAAGCACGCGGTAAAGGTCTTGCTTGTTAGTTTTACCTAACCAGCGGTACCGGGACTGTTCAGACCGTGTTGACGATAGCCGCTGACTCAGCTACTCCCCTTTACTGTTTTTAAATTACCTTAATCCTCAAACAAAAGTCAATTAGCAGGTTCAATTTATTTTTCTATGGCTCTTTTACGCTTCTGTTCTTCCGTACCTTTGATAAAAAAACAGAAAAAATGTAAACTACAGATTATTAAGTCCTGGATAGCTTTACTTCAAATTCAATTTATAACTGTCAAAATAATATTTTGGAGGTAAATGTATGGATGCTGTCATAAAAAAAGTTGAAGCGCTTGCATTGCTCCATGACAAGATAGATCCGAAGATCGTCAAAGAAAAAAACATCAAGTTAGGCCTGAGAAATGAAGACGGCACAGGAGTATTTGTCGGCATTACAAGCAAAGGACAGGTTATCGGGTATGAGAAGGTCATAAGCGGCGATGGCTCAGAAAAAGTTAATCCGATACCTGGAAAACTTTACTATTGCGGCTATGACGTTGAAGATTTGGTGGCAGGAAAGGAAAAAGAACAGCGATTCGGATTTGAAGAGACAATATACCTCCTCCTGACCGGAGAACTTCCAGGGAAAGAAGACCTGAAAAGCTTTTCAAAAGAGCTTGGGAGAAAGCGGGCACTGCCAAGGGAAGCAAAAGAGATAATACTCAACAGGCCTAAGCACGATGACCAGATGGGTTCGCTTCACACAATTGTCTCAGCCATGCATCTTTTTGACAAGAACCCGAATTCAACAGATATAAAGGATGTAGTGAGACAGTGCATTGACTTGATAGCAAAGTTTCCATCAATCATAGCCTATAACTATCAGGCTGCATTGATGATGAAAAAAGATTTCAATAAGCTTATCGAGCCTGATCCTGACCTCAGCACTTCTGAAAACTTTCTCCTGATGCTCTCCGGTAAAATGCCTGACAGATTCACCGCAGAATTGTTTGACACGATGCTGATATTTCACGCTGAGCATGGCGGTGGGAACAACTCAACGTTCTCAACACGATGCGTTTCATCCTCTGGTGCTAACACATATATGGCGCTATGCGCAGGCATCGGCTCTCTTTCGGGCCACCTGCATGGAGGCGCAAACGAAGCTGTCGTAAGAATGATAAGTGACGTCAAGCGGAAAGTCAGAGATTGGGAAAGTGATAAAGAGATCGCATCTTATCTTGAAATGATCCTTGAAAAGAAAGCAGGGGATAAGACCGGAAAGATTTATGGCTTGGGTCATGCGGTCTACACGCTGTCAGACCCTCGAGCAGTTTTTCTCGAAAAAAAGGCGGAAGAACTTGCAACTATGGCAGGAAAAGAAAAAGAGTTTTTCCTGTATAAGAAAATTTCAAGGATAGCGCCGCAGCTTGTCAGGGAAAAGAAAGGCAAAGTTGTGTGCACAAATGTTGACTTCTACTCAGGCTTTGTCTACCAGTGCATGGGGATACCAAAAGCTCTCTTCACCCCGATATTTGCAATGGCAAGGGTCTCGGGCTGGTCTGCACATAGAATTGAGGAGATAGTTCAGGGAAGGATTATAAGGCCTTCATATGTTTCGTCATTGAAAGGGGAAAAACATTACATATCGATATCCAAACGTTGAGGTCACATCTGACCTGATCTGAACGATAAATTCGTTGACAGGCACCTTACGATTAAGTCTTCATCTTAGGCAGGAGTTTTAATCATTTTGTAATCTGCCATTTATTAATAAGATTTCTTTTATGTTTTTCCAATCACAAAAAGCAGTTTTCCTTCCTAAACAGCATCTTTGAGTTTTACGCAGACTTCAGCTATAAAAGGTTCTTTAATAGCACTCTTCATTCTGAGTCCTGCAATGGTTTTATGTATTAAATTAGCTAAAGCGAAAATTTATGTAAATGAATACATTAGGTAGGACTTTTGAAAAACAAAATGAAAAGTGTTAAATTAATAGCAGCTAAAGGAGAAATAATGCAGAGAGTCCCGATAACACGCAATGGCTATCAGAAACTTCAGGAAGAGCTCGAGAGGCTACTGAAAGTTGAAAGGCCGCAGATTATAAAGGCAATTGCAGAGGCGCGTTCACACGGCGACTTATCTGAGAACGCAGAATACCATGCTGCAAGGGAAAAACAGTCGTTTATAGAAGGAAGGATTAATGAACTCCAGTCAAAACTATCGCTTGCAGACATAATTGACACATCCAAGATAACCCAGTCAACCGTCGCATTTGGTGCAAAAGTCAAGGTACTGGATATCCAGGCAGATGAAGAATATTCTTTCACGCTTGTAGGTCCTGATGAGGCAGATGTGAAAAGCGGAAAAATATCAATAAGTTCTCCTGTCGGCAGAGCCTTGCTCGGCAAAAAGACAGGAGATACCGCAATCATCAAGGCGCCTGCAAGGACAATGGAATATGAAATATTAGAGATAAACTTTGAATAAATACATAAGAAAGATTACTTTTATCAGCTATGTCTAGTCGAATTGAAGATATTGATTATTCTATAATTCCTGAAGAATCAACCCCAATGTATAGAATCCACAGATACTGGGGAAGAAAACCATGGAATATTTTTGGTAAATACATTGAAAAATACACTTCCGAAGGGGATATCATCTTAGACCCTTTTTGTGGCAACTCAAAAGGAAAGTAATCGGTATTGATCTTAATCCAATGGCTACTTTCATTACTCGTCAAATGATCTCTTATGTTGATTTGAGGGATTTCGAAGATGCATTTAAAAATATTTTGGAAAATGTAAAAAAAATATTTAAAGAAAATTATTCAACAAAATGTAAGAAGTGTGGTGCTAAGTCAGAGGTAATACATTTCAGGTGGGAAAGGCAAGAAAAAGATATAAAAATAAAAAGATTAAAAGATGCAGGAGAAATAAATCGCAATTTAGTCTCTATAACATATAAATGTGAAAATTGTGGATATGGAAGTGATAAACCTGAAAAATATGATATAGACGTCTCTACGCAGCCATATTTAAACAATTCACCAAAATATCTCATTAATAAGAAACTACAATTAAAGCACAGTTCAGAAGCAAAGGATTATTTTGATTTATTCACCCCTAGAAATTTATTTTTTTTATCTGTTATATATGATGAAATTAATAAAATCAGTGTCAGCAAAATTAAAGATTTGATGAGGTTAGTTTTCTCGTCCTGTCTTACACAAAGCAGTAAACTTATTATGTATACCGAGAAAGGTATACGCCCTGAAGTTAGTGAACGAAGTAAAAGCTGGATAGCCACACGATTTCACATCCAGAGAAATTATCTTGAAAAAAATCCATTAATTAATTTTAAAAACAGCTTTGAAACCGTATTTAAAGCAAAAAAGGAAAGTAATAATTTGATTGAAGATTGTATCTTTGTTGATACATTTGAAGATCTATTTAAGGGGAAGGGGAATGTTTTGATTATAAATGATTCTGTCGATTATATAAATGATATCCCGCCAGAAAGTATTGATTATGTTATTACAGATCCACCATTTGTGAAAGATGTTAATTATATCGAGTTATCACAGCTATGGTTATTCTGGTTATTTAACAAAGACCCAGATTTTGAAAAGGAAATCAGATGTAAAGAATCTATGGATAATTATAAAAAGCAAATGATTAACGTCTTTGAAAAGATTAAAAAGGTACTTAAAAAAGATAAATACCTAACAGTTACATATCGGGCTGATGAACCTAAAATGTGGGACACAATGATACAATGCCCAACCGAAGCTGGTTTCTACTTAACAAAAATAGTGCCACACGCAATCGGGCATAGTATCGGAGCAAGGTATCGGCAACTTATGGCAAAAGGAACACCTGATATGGCAGAAGAAAAACATAAACTAATTCTTGGTTATTTCTACTTAACGTTTAATAAAAAAGAGCAATTAACTTGATGTCAAATAATTCTAATTTAAATCAAAGAATAATACAGAGAGCTGCGCAGATTATCGAAAAGCGGCAAGAGCCTACTCCTTTAATTTTTATCCTAATGAATCTTTACGAAAAATTGACACCGCCAGAAATAAAAGCATTATCTGTTCACAATATCATAGAAGAGCTCAATAAAAGTGGACGTCTCCAAGGAACAACTGAGTATAAAGAAAATCCCTTGTGGCAAAAATGGACACTGAAAAACGTGAAATTTGATAGGAAGAGAGCTTTGGAAACAATTATAAAAAATGAATTGGAAGAATTATTGCTTTATGAAAATGAGACAACAAATTTCTATATTAAGCATATCTCGAGTACTTTCAAGGGCG
Organism: Nitrospirota bacterium; assembly: GCA_016208915.1. Lineage (GTDB taxonomy): Bacteria > Nitrospirota > Thermodesulfovibrionia > Thermodesulfovibrionales > UBA1546 > JACQXE01. Next base: position 24,904 of record JACQXE010000001.1, read on the forward strand.
ATCTAATAGTCAGTGCTCAAAGAGTTAAGAGGTTATTGGAACAAATTGCAAAAGCGGATGAGAAAACAGGAATCTTGGAACTTACAAAAAATAAGGGCAAAATACTTCATAGGAAAAGAGAAGAGACAATTAATAATCTGGCAGAATTAGGAAGAAAATATAAGTTCCATTCATTAAACGTTAAGAAAAAGATAGACATGCAATATGATGAGCTTAGTTTGGCGATTAAGAAGTTTATACCTAGAACATCAAAAAGACTCGGTGAATCTGTTCTGTTTTGGTTAAAAAATAACAAGCCTGTCATAATGTACTACATAACATTAACAGGTAGAAAACCAAATGTTGACATAAAAACCGTCAGTAAAGCATTGTCTAACAATATTGTAGGTTTTCAGAAAATTATGATTTTTCCTTCTAAATTTGAAAAATATTTCAAAAGGATGAAAGAACATTGGGATTATATTTTGCTTGAGAATATAGAAAAAGTAATGAAAGAAAAGAAAGTTATAGATAAGATGCCCAGATTAAAATACACAAAAAAAGAACATGGGAAGCCAAAGAAAAGAGTAATGGCAACCGTTATTAAAAATATCCCTTACCAAGTAGGATCAGAAATCAAATATTTTCGCTTGGTGTTAGAAAAACCACATATCCAACAGAATGCTAAACCAGGTCAATTCATAAATATTTTATGTCCAAGTCACAATTCGGTGAAAAAACATCTTGTTTTTGATACAGAAGAAACATATAAAAAATATCTAAAAGAAAAAAAGGAACTGTACACACCAAAACCTTTATTGCGAAGACCAATAAGTATTCATAGGATTTATTATGAAGGCTTTGACCCAAGAACTTTGAAAGGGAAAAGACAATTGCCTCCAGAAATTAATCAGTATCTGGAAGGTGGAATAAGAAATCGTTTTGATATACTTGTTAAAATTGTTGGCAAGGGAACTAAAGCATTATCAGAAGTAAGAGAAGGAGATAAGCTTGATATTATCGGGCCTCTTGGCCATGAGATTAATATAAATCCTTCACTTAAAAAAGCATTATTAGTGGCTGGTGGCATTGGCATTGCCCCTCTTTATGCGTTGGCTGAAAAACTGAGATGGGAGAATAAAAATGTCGTCCTCTTTTTGGGCACATTTGCAGAGCAAGACCTTAAAATGCTAGATTCTGGTTATACGATGGGTAATATTGAAGCCAAAGAACTAATCAAAGAGTTTGAAGAAATGGGAATTGAAGTAAAGATATGTGCACAGGAAAAAGGATATAAAGGCCTATTTCGAGGAAAAGTTCATGAGATTTTCAGAAATTACATAGAAAAAAATAAAAACATTAAAGATTTCTCATCAAACACGGAAGTTTTTTCATGTGGACCAAAAGAAATGTTAAAAGAAATTGTAAAAATAGCGACGGAGTTTAATTTGCCACATCAGGTTTTACTAGAAGAAAGAATGGGGTGCGGGCTGGGTGTTTGTCTTTCTTGTGTATGCCCGACAATAGATAACAATGAAATTAAATACAAACAAATTTGTATGGAGGGACCAGCTTTTAATGCAGAAGAAATTGCCTGGGATAAATATTGAAAAGCCTGATTTAAGCGTAGAGATTGCAGGCATCAAGATGAATAACCCTATTATGATTGCATCTGGAACCTTTGGTTATGGTACAGAATTCTCTGAAGTTGAAGGTTTTTCTCATGATGAAGTAGGTGCAATTGTATTAAAGGGAACCACCCTTAATAAAACACGGGGGAATCCTATTCCGAGAATTGCTGAGGTAGACTGCGGGATTATCAACTCCATCGGGTTGCAAAACCCAGGTATTGATTTTGTTCTGAAAAATTATATTCCTAAGTTACGTCAATATAAAACTAAAATTATTCTGAACATAGCAGGCTACAGCGAGGACGAATACAAAGAAATTGCTAAAAGAATTAATGACGTAAATGGTGTTCATGGAATAGAAGTAAATATCTCTTGTCCAAATATAAAAGAAGGTGGAATGCAGTTTTGTTTGGATCCTAAAATGACATTTAGAGTTATTGAAAAGATTAGAGGTGAGACAAAATTACCTCTTATAGTAAAATTATCACCCAATGTAACTGATATCGTACAGATAGCCAAAGCTGCTATCGAAGGTGGCGCTGATGCCTTATCTTTAATAAATACTGTTACTGCTATGGCAATAGATACTAAAACAAAAAGACCTAAATTGGGAGCTAATTTTGGTGGATTGTCAGGACCTGCAATAAAACCTATAGCTATACACAAAATATTCCAAACATATCAGTATATAAGTCAATATGTGAAAGACAAAAAAATACCTCTGATTGGGATAGGTGGAATTGAAAGCGCGGATGATATCATTGAATTTATTCTTGCTGGCGCTAATGCTGTTCAAATTGGCACCAGTACAATGATATATAAAACGACTATCGAACAAATTATTTCTGATATTGCAAATAGACTGTCAGAACTTAACGAGAAAAAAATAAACAATCTCGTTGGAAAAGTAATTCTAAATACTTGAGTTCATGCTGGCAGGGGCAACTGCAGTGGCTGTTGGAACTGCAAATTTTGTTAATCCCTATTCAACCATTGATATAATTAACGGGATAGAATCCTTTATGGAAAAGAATAATATAATAGATGTAAAAGAACTTATAGGAGGTTTAAGATGCTGACCCGTATGCCCCTGATAACTCTTACAACAGACTTTGGGTATAAAGATCCATTTGTAGGAATGATGAAGGGAGCGATATTTAATATAAACCCTTCTGCCCTAATAGTTGACATAACCCATGACATAAATCCTTATAACATACGAGAGGCAGCGATAGCTGTTGATGTTAGTCACAGCTTCTTCCCTCCTACAACAGTTCACGTGGTTGTTGTTGACCCTGGTGTTGGCTCAAACAGACGGCCCATACTCGTTGTAACGGACCAGCATTACTTTGTAGGGCCTGACAATGGTGTGTTTTCGCTAATATATACTTCAAATAGCAGGACGCTTGATGTAAGACATATAATCTCAGAGCATTATTTTCTGCCTCAGAAAGGATCAACTTTTCATGGCAGAGACATATTTGCGCCAGTTGCCGCATGGCTTACTAAAGGGATAGAATCAGCCAAATTCGGTGACATTATCACCGACTATGTAACCCTGCCTTTCCCCTCAGTCTCAATGCCGACAAAGACAACACATGAAGGAGAGGTTATCTACATAGATCGCTTTGGTAATGCAATAACCAACATAAAGTCCTCAGAAGTTGATGCGCTCTACAGCATTAATCCTGAGGCAAAACTTAGAGTCTTGATAAAAGGCAAAAGGGTAGAGATCAAAAACTATTATTCCCAGGTTTCAGACAAAGAACTCTATGCATTAATAAACAGCTCAGGGTATCTTGAGCTTTTTGTTTACAGAGGGAATGCAGCTGGTGAATTCAATATAAAAACAGGGGATACTGTTGGTGTTATTCTTAACGTATAGCACCTTAATAAAAACTCAACCTCTTTTCGGGCTATTATGAATATAGAAAAGGCCATCCAGAAAATTATAGCAACAAAATTCAAACTGTAATATAATAGGCTTGATTCTATAATTAGGGAGGAGACAATGATAATTAAAAGAATTGGTTATATGTGTGTTTTGACATTTTTGTTTTTCGTCTTTGCCTATTCATATTTATTCGGACAGGAAATGGAATACAAGGAATATAAAATCCAGAAAGGCGATACGCTCTGGGATATTTCTTCTAAGGAGTTTGCAGAAAAGGACCCTTTTCTCTGGCCAAAGATATGGAAGGAAAATCTTGATATTAAAAATCCTGATCTGATATATCCGGGCCAGACTATAAAAATACCGCTGAAGCTCCTTCTTAAGGAAATGCCTGAGGAAGCAGTCCCTGAAGAAAAGGTTGCACGTCCAGAACCTGTAAAAACAGAGCCGCCCAAAAAAGAAGAACCTCCCAAACCTGTTGAGAGAAAGATAGAACCCATTACAAAGGGCTATGTCGCAGATAAGGACCTGTTAATATCGAGCGGTTATATTACTGACTATATCTCGGACCAGGTGAAAAACGTAGGCAGAATAGTTAGCTCTCCATCTGGAAGAACATTGTTAGGAGAAAGCGACTTTGTATATATCAAGACAAACAATCCTGTAAATATAGGCGAGAAATTTTATATTCTACGCTCAGCTGCGCTCGTGAAGCATCCAAAAACAAAAAATAAGTTAGGCCATCTTATTGAAGTTCCTGGGATTGTAGAAGTGGTTGGCACAGAGAATGGATCAATAAAGGCTAAAGTTATACAGTCTTACAATGATGTGCGTATCGGAGACTTGCTCGATACCTATTATGAAGTCGAACCTGTAATGGAAGAAGATTCACCGAGAACACCAGAGGTCAGCGGATATATCGTAGCAACACGGCATATGAAGATTATAAGCAGCTCTTATGACATACTTTTCATTGACAAAGGAAGCAGCAATGGGCTTGAAGTAGGCGATATGCTAAAAACAATTTCCATCGATCCTGAGAACAAATCGAGAACAACAGGTGCTATACAGATTATAAGCTTAAAGAACACCACAGCAACTGCTATTATTAAGAGAAGTGAAGGTGCTGTAGGTACAGGAGACGCGGTAGTAAGCCTTAAGTAATTTAGGTTGTAAGGGTTTTAAGCGCCTTAAGCCTGCTTGGGTGTTTGAGTTTTCTCAATGCTTTTGCCTCTATCTGGCGTACCCTTTCCCTTGTAATGGAAAGGTGTCTGCCGACTTCTTCGAGCGTATGATCCCTGTCAGCGCCTATGCCGAATCTCATTCTTATAACCCTTTCTTCCTTTGGAGTAAGGGTCTTCAATATCTGCTGCATCTGCTCTGATATCTCACTCCGTTCTGCATCAGCATCTGGAGAGGGACTATTTTTGTCTCCGATAAAATCTTCGAGTTCTGTATCCTCATCGCCAACAGGGGTCTGAAGTGCGATGGGATCCTGGATAGCCCTGAATACCTCCTCGACCTTTCTTGTTGGCACTCCAAGTTTTTTTGCTATTTCCTCGTTGGAAGGCTCTCTGCCGAGCGTTTGAGTCAGCTCCCGGGACGCCTTTGTAACTCTGTTGTAAAATTCCATCATGTGTACCGGCACACGGATCGTCTTAGTCTGATCTATGAGCGCTCTTGTTATTGCCTGCCTTATCCACCAAGTGGCATAGGTCGAAAATTTGAAGCCTTTCTCATACTTGAACTTGTCAACAGCCTTCATGAGACCGATATTGCCTTCCTGAATGAGATCAAGAAGCGGAAGTCCTCTGCCTACGTAGTTCTTAGCAATATTTACCACAAGCCTGAGGTTCCTCGTAATCAGCTCATTCTTTGCCTCCATCACAAGCGCTCGAGCCTTAGAGAGACGATCCCATAAGCCCTTGAGATCATCAATCTTTACCCCTATTTCTTGTTCAAATTTCCTGTATTCCTGCTGCACCTCTTTTGCAATAACATCAAGCTTCTTTGTATTTATGCCTTTATTCTTTTTCTCATGTATTGCCTTCCTGAGTTCTTTGAAAGAACTATAACGAAGAATCTTTCTGTCTGTCTGGGCAACTGCTTCCATCAATACGCCAAGCCTATTAAGGGTTTTCAAGAGCAACTCATCAGCCCTTTCTTCTTCAGACAGAGGCTCTTCATCTTCCTCCTCAATGAGAACTTCCCCTCTCTTGTAAATCGGCAGTGCAGTTATTATATCCTTTATTATCTTTTTGCCTTCTTCTAGCCTTTTTGCAAGTTCTGTTTCTTCATATCTCGTAAGGATCGAGATATTGCCCATAGAATGAAAATAAGCCTGAACAAGATCTTCTGTCTTTTCATATTCTTCGATCTCTTCTTCCGGCACTTCTTCTTCCATAAGGAGTCCTTCCTCTTGCTCTACAACCTTGACTCCCATATCCTGCAGCAGGTCCATTAAGTCCTCTAATTCATCAGGTGAGAAAAATTCGGAAGGAAGAGCTTCATTTATCTCGTCGTAGGTAATAACTCCGCGCCTCTTACCTACTTCAAGTATCTCTTCAAATATATCTCTTTCTCTCATTATGCTCCCCGCAGGTCCAAGACCTTAAAACTTAGAGAATAAAAAAACCCCTTTCCCCTAATTTTACTCTTTTTTTTATATTTGACAAGGGGATCAGGGGATTAAAACTATTTTTTATTTTTAAACAGTTTTCTATCCCAACTGTTGACAACAGAAGGAAATAAAATAAGGGTCAAGTCGCACGGCCTATTAGTACTGGTCAGCTGAATGCATTACTGCACTTACACCTCCAGCCTATCAACGTGGTAGTCTACCACAGACCTTTAGGTGGCTTACGCCACGGGAGACCTAATCTTGGGGTGGGCTTCACGCTTAGATGCCTTCAGCGTTTATCCTCTCCAGACATAGCTACCCGGCATTGCCATTGGCATGACAACCGGAACACTAGAGGTCTGTCCAT
>JACQXE010000052.1 GCA_016208915.1 Nitrospirota bacterium
TCGAAAATAGAGGCCTTTATGAAAACCGATTTCATCAAAGAGTTGCTTCAAAATCAAAAAGGGGAGAGTATAAGTTAAAATATAAAAACCGGACATTTCTAAATCAGTAAGAATAGGACATTTCTAAATCGCCATAACAGTTTTTGCTTTGTGTTGACTTAATGTTTATATTGTGATATAACCCATTATAAATGGTTAATGGTTCGTCAAACAGTTTGTATTTTCAGGGGCAAAAAATATCAATAATCTTTTCGGGAGGTGCTCTATGTTAAAAATTGTCTGTCCAAAGTGCCAGAACGATTCGTATAGCGCTGATGTGAGATCTTTCAGCGAATGCCCTCATTGTGGAATCGTATCCAGCGGACAACACGGGCTGGACAAAAGATGCGAGAAGCGAATTGAATGGGAGATCCCTTTTATCTTTTCTTCTGAGGAACAGAACTTTGAGGCAAGCACATTTGACCTTTCTGAAAAAGGCATGGGGATAAAGGTTTTTGGCGAATTATCTGTTGAGACAGGAGATGCAATAGACCTTTCAGTTGGAGACCTCCAGCTCAGGGCAAAAGTTATGTGGGTTCAAAAAATGCCTGACAAATTCGTGGCAGGGCTGGAAAGGTTGAACTGAATATTTTTTAAGTGCTGGTCTGTGACTTTAACTCTGCCTCTGATCTTCTAATATAGAAAGGGATAAGTCTCAGAGGATCAGAGAACTCTTTCTGTAAAGCCTTTTTGAGACCCAGGACCGCCACATTCGAAGGAGCAGGAACCATCTTTGCAGTAGATGCGAATATTGCCTTTTCACCCAGTATCTCTGTAATTTTATCCTTGTAAAGAGTCGCTCCATCTCCTGTGAATATAAATTTTTCATCAGGCATTTGGCTTAAGACATCAAGCAGATATTCATCGGGTTTTACTGATGTTTCTCTTTTCACTTTCAGGAATGTTTCATTTTCCCATCTGAACAGCGCTGCATACACTTCTTTCTTTCTCGCGTCGAGCATCGGAGAGACAGGATATTTGCTGTAAGGGAAATTCCATGCAAATGTTTCAAGGGTCGGGACAGAGACTATAGGCTTTCCTGTCGCATATGAAAAACCCTTTACTGTGCTTAACCCTATCCTAAGTCCTGTGAAGGATCCCGGGCCGATGGCTACTGCAAACACGTCAATGTCTGATATCTTCAGACCTGACTGTTTCAGACAATGCTCGATTTCGGTCATCAGCCTTTCTGAATGTGTGGATTTTACATTCAGCCTTGACTCTGCGATGAGCCTTTCATCGTCTGTAATGGCTATCCCTCCGAGCATTGTTGAAGTGTCTATTGCAAGTATCTTCATTATAAAACTCTATATCCCTTTATTTGTTATCTTTCAAATACCTTACAGAAAACATTATAGCGCCTGCAAGGCATATTATTGATGATGCGGCAATAGCATTCGTTGTCCCAATAGAATCTGACAACAGGCCGATGAGGAGGTTTCCTATGGGTGTGAAGCCGAGAAACACCAAAGAATATAAGCCCATAATCCTTCCTCTCAGATTATCGCTTGTGGAAAGCTGGATAAAACTGTTTGCAGTTGCAAGAAAACTCACTATCCCCCAGCCTGTAAATACAAGTAAAATAAGTGAGAGCCAGAATGTTTTTGACAGGGCAACAGCAAAAAGAGACAGGGAAAAACAGAGACCGGCAACTGACATATATCTGAGCTTATTTTCTATATCGCCTTTTATTGCGATGATGAGTGCCGCAGAAAAGGCGCCAAGTCCTGTAGCGCTGATAAGCAAACCGAGCCCTTTTGCCCCTTTATTGAATATCTCTTCGGCAAACACAGGCATAAAGCTTGTAAATGGTATTCCAAACAAACTGAATGTAGAGATTAAAATTATTATGTAGAATATCTCGCGTTGCGCTTTTATAAAGTCAAATCCTTCTGAAAAATCACTGAAAAATCCCTTTGAGCTCACACTGATCTCGCCCCTTGCCTTTATCATTGACAGGGCTATTATTACTGCAACAAAACTAACTGCATTCAGATAAAAACAAGCAGGAAGACCAATATACGATATTGCGAGACCTGCAATAACCGGGCCTATGAGACGCGCGCCATTGAATGCTGCTGAATTAAGTGCGATTGCATTAAGCAGATGGCCTTTATCCACCATCTCAATGAGGAAGGACTGTCTCGCAGGGATGTCAAAGGCATTGACTGTTCCCAGGAAGGCAGCAAGGAGAATAACCTGATACACAGTTATGATATTAAGATCTGTCAGCATACCGAGCATCAGTGCCGGGACTATGGATAATGCCTGAGTCAGGATTAAAAGATTTCTTTTTCTGAATCTGTCTGCCAACACTCCTCCGATTAATGTAAAAAGGAGTATTGGCAGGGTTGATGCTGTTGCTACGATTCCAAGATAGAGAGGAGATTTTGTCAGTGAGTATATAAGCCATCCCTGCGCAACAGACTGCATCCATGTGCCTGACAATGAGATGACCTGTCCAAACCAGAAAAGTCGGAAGTCCCTGAAATATAATGCAGATGACCTGTCGGAGTTTTTCATTAATGATATTTTACCTAAAAAATGCATTTAGCATAATGCAGATTTTGATTTTATGGTCACGTCAAGATATGATATTAGATGTTTAAAGGGGGAGATCCAATGAGTTATATGGCACGCATGAAAAGATTTGCTTTAATATCTGCATGTATCCTGCTCTTGTCTTGTGCGCAGAGCGCTTACGCAGAAAAAATCAAGGCAGTTGCAAGCATATTCCCGTTAGGTGATGTGACAAGGCAGATTGGCGGTGAAAGGGTGGATGTAAAGATTATGCTGCCGGCAGGCGCCTCGCCTCATACATTTGAGCCTACACCGTTGGAGATGATGGGACTGCATGATGCAAGGGTTTTTGTTAAGGCAGGGGCTGGGCTTGAATTCTGGGCAGAGAAGATGCTAAAGGCATCAGGCAGTAAAAATCTTATTATTATGGATTCATCTTCAGACATGCCATTGATAAGGCAGGTACATTCCCACGCTGCCAGCGCGTCAAAAAAAACAGCGAAGATGGAGCATGCTGATCCGCATGTATGGCTTGACCCTCTGCTTATGAAGAAGATTGTGGACAAAATAGCAGAAGCGCTTTCAAAGGCCGACCCTCCCGGGAATGCTTATTACACAGAAAAAGCAGAAAGATATAAAAAGGAACTGGATGCTCTTCATAGTGAGATTATGAATAAGGTTGAAAAGTTCAGGATTAAAGAATATGTGACATTTCATTCTGCATGGAACTATTTTTCCCGCAGGTATGGCCTTAGAGTAGCAGGCATTATAGAGGAATCACCGGGCAGAGAGCCTAGTCCGAAGCATATTGCAAAGATCGTGAAGGTACTAAGAGACACAAATTCAAGGGTTGTATTTGCAGAACCTCAGTTCAATCCGAAGATTGCAGAGGTTGTAGCAAAAGAGGCAGACGCTAAGATTGCATTTCTTGATCCGATAGGTGGTGAGGATATCAAGGGGAGGGATACATATCTGAGGCTGATGAGATATAATCTTTCAGTAATGGAAGAGGCTATGCGATGATAAAAAATTACAACGCAGGATATAATATTCTCACTCATTCTCAGTCGCTGAAGCGACCTCCGAGGATTTTGCCTCACGGTTATTTATATGTGGACTGTCGGAATATCGGCAAAATAAGCCGTTCAAATATTATATCCTGCGTTGCTGAAGCTAATGAGTGTAAATTAACATGAACGCAATAGAAATAAATAAGCTCTCTGTAATTCTGAGCGGCAAAGAGATACTCGCGGATATAAATATTTCCCTTGCAGAAGGGAAATTCCTCGGTATTGTGGGTCCGAACGGCAGCGGCAAGACAACATTATTAAAGGTTGTGCTAAATCTTATAAAGCCGGCCGGAGGCTGGGTAAAGGTATTTGATAAAGCGCCTGATGAATGCCTAAGGCAGGGAATATTCGGCTATCTCCCCCAGCATATAAATCTTGACATTAATTTTCCTGCAAGCGCTTTTGATGTCGTTATGATGGGTTTGTATGGAAAACTGGGGATGTTCAAATGGCCTTCAAAAAAGGAAAAGCAAAAGGCATTGGAATATATCGAACTTATCGGAATGTCAGGTCATGAAAGCAAATTGTTCGGATCTCTTTCAGGCGGGGAGCAGCAGCGGATTTCTATCGCGCGTGCGCTTGTCAGCAATCCAAGGATACTCATACTCGATGAACCGAGCACAGGGATAGATGTCGTAGGTCAGGAGGACTTCTATCATCTTCTCAAAGGGCTACAAAAGAGATTAGGCCTGACAATTATTATGGTGTCTCACGATATAGGCGCTGTTACAGCTTATGTTGATGAGATTGCATGTCTGAATAAGATTCTGTATTATCACGGCGCGCCTCTGGGGGCTCTTGATGAAAGGGTGCTTGAGAAGCTTTACGGGAAGAATGTGGACATACTCATGCATACTGAATTGTGCGATAAGTGTGAGAGGCTGAGGAAATAATGGAAATACTCTCATACGGATTCATGCAGAGGGCATTAATAACCGGCGTGGTTATCAGCATACTTACAGGAGTTATATCAGTATTCGTTGTGCTCCGGAGGGTCTCTTTTGTCGGATCAGGAATTGCTCATGCTGCGTTCGGAGGTGTTGCGATAGGCTTTCTTTTGGGAATCAATCCTGTAATTACAGCAATGATCTATTCTGTGCTTGTTGCATTCGGCATTGAAGCAATAACATCCAGAGGCAGAGTTGCAGAGGATACGGCAATAGGCGTGTTTTTTTCAAGTTCGATGGCCCTTGGCATAGTCCTCATCAGTCTGTCAAAGAGTTATAATGTCGACCTTTTCGGATATCTGTTCGGAAGCATCCTTGCAATAAGCGAGGAAGAGATGCTGTTGACCATTGTGGTCACGATTATTGTCTTATCAACCCTGCTGATAACCATGAAGGAACTATTGCTTATTACCTTTAATGAAGAGCTTGCAGTTGTGAGCGGTATCCCGACGAGGCTTATTAAAGCAATCTTTCTAATATCGATGGCAGTGGCAATCGTGGCCTCTATAAAAGTTGTCGGCATTATCCTTGTCTCTGCCCTGCTCGTTATCCCCGGCGCTGTTGCCCAACTTATCACAAGGAGTTTTTATCCAATGATATTCTTGTCCTGTTTTATCGCTGTTTTCTCAACTATAACAGGACTATATCTTTCCTATCTGTTTGATCTGTCCTCCGGAGGCGCAATAGTTCTTATAATCACAGCATGTTTTTTTGCTGCCTTTTTAACGAAAAAGAAGTAGTGTTAAGGGGAATTAACTGGAAAATTCACAGTTTTTTATTTATTATAAAAACTGAAAACTAAAAACTGGGAACTGATTGCAGTATGCTAAAAAACAAAAAAAAAATCAAAAGACCGGGATGGGATGAATATTTCATAAACATCGCAAAGGCAGTTTCAGCAAGGGCTACATGCCTCAGGCGGAAATATGGCGCAGTAATAACCAAGGACAACATGATAGTGAGCACAGGATATAACGGCGCTCCTTCCGGCATGAAAGACTGTTTCGAGGCCGGCAGATGCACGCGCAAGGAACTCCTGATCCCTCACGGCGAAAGATACGAACTGTGCCATAGCGTTCATGCAGAGGCTAATGCAATAATACGCGCATCTGTCCATGAACTCAAAGGGGCAACGATTTACATATCAGGCGCTAATGACGGTATAGGTGAATGCCATTCAGAGCCGTGCATGATGTGTAAGCGGATAATACTTAATTCAAAGATCGCAAGGGTAGTTTATTCTGACGGCAACGGCAGTTTTCATGTGATAAATCCGAAAAAGTGGCTTAAAAAAAGGGTTTAGGATTAAGAAAGATAAGTGGAGATAATAAGGCAAATAAGGTGGCAGGACATTCTGGACATTATTCTGGTGTCCTTTCTTCTTTACCGCCTTCTCCTATTTATAAAGGGTACAAAGGCAGTCCGGATGCTCATGGGTCTCGGACTTCTGCTTTTTGCATCTATTGTTTCAAGCTATACCGGTCTCTATACAATGGACTGGATAATACAGAGCTTCTGGGCGCAGATAGTCATAGCACTCTTAGTGCTTTTCCAGCCTGAGATCAGAAAGGCTCTCACACAGATGGGTGAGACACCTTTTCTACAGTCGTTCACGTCTGCTGAAGAGCTTAAGTCTCTGGAAGAAATAGTGAAGACAACGGTCTCTCTTGCAAACAGAAAGATAGGCGCACTAATTGCAATAGAACGCGAGACCAGCCTTACAGAGTTTGTTGAGATAGGAACGCCGCTTGATGCAAAGGTTACACGTGAGCTGCTTCTCAGTGTCTTTCATCCTGCATCACCAATACATGACGGCGCTGTTGTTATCAAAGGCAACAGGATTGTAGCTGCAGGCTGCTTTCTCCCAATTACATTGAGTTCAGAAGTCAGTAAAGCTCTGGGCACAAGGCACAGGGCAGGGCTCGGACTTACTGAAGAGACAGATGCATTTGTGATTATAGTTTCTGAAGAGACAGGAACAATTTCAGTTGCAATTAACGGAAAGCTCGAAACGCATCTTGATATGGGTAAACTTAGAGATAGGCTAACCGATATGTTTACAGCACAGAAAAAGGGGAAGTGATGAAAAAATATTGTTTAGGCAATCTTGGGATGAAGATATCTTCGGTTATCCTTGCAATTGTCTTATGGTTTTTTGTCACATCAAGGGGACAATCTGAGATTACGATGGATATCCCGCTTGAACTCAAAAATATCCCGCAGGGGCTTGAGAGCGTCAGGCAGGGGACAAAATCTGTGAGTGTGAGTATCAGAGGACAGGAGAGGCTTATGAGGAATATAAAGCCTTCTTCGCTCAGGGTTTATATAGATCTGAACAAGGCAAAGAGAGGGAAAACCACATATTATATAAATAAAGACGATGTTAAGGTTCCTGCGACCATGGCTGTCGCCAGTATAAGCCCTTCAACTGTATGGATAGTTCTTGAAGAGACAGCAGTCAAGACTGTTCCTGTAGTCCCTGTTATTATCGGCAATCCTAAAAAAGGGTTTGTTGTTGCCTCGGTTGAGGTTACGCCGAGAGAGGCTGTTGTTAGGGGTACAAGAGCAGCGCTCAGCAGTCTTAAGTCTCTGCGCACGGAACCGGTTGATGTTACAGATGCTAATGCAACAGTTGTTCAGGAACAAAGGCTCGATTTAGGCGGCAAGAATATATGGACAGAGGTTCAGGAAGTCAGCATTAAGGCTGTTATAAAGAGGGCGAGATGAGACTATTCGGTACAGACGGCATAAGGGGCAGGGTGAATAAACATCCGATGACGCCTGAGAATGTTCTCAGAATCGGGATGGCAGCAGCAAAGGTCTTAAAAAAGGAACACGGGAGAAATACGGTGCTCATTGGAAAGGACACAAGGATTTCAGGATACATGATAGAGAGCGCGCTTACGTCAGGAATCTGCTCAATGGGAATGAATGTAACACTCGTAGGTCCAATCCCAACGCCTGGAGTAGCATTTCTTACAAGGGCGCTAAGACTTGATGCAGGAATAGTAATATCAGCATCTCATAACCCTTACAATGACAATGGCATCAAGTTTTTCTCAGATGATGGATTTAAGCTTCCAGATGACCTTGAGCATAAAATTGAGGAATTAGTAACAGATGATGGTCTTGGAGAAAAAAGACTGATAGGCTCTGACATTGGAAAGGCATACAGGCTCGATGATGCAACAGGACGATACATCGAGTACATAAAAGCAACAATTCCCAAAGGGATTACCCTTGAAGGCATAAAGGCTGTTGTTGATTGTGCAAATGGCGCTGCATATAAGATAACACCTTGGGTTCTCAGAGAACTTGGGGCAGAGGTTATCGTAATCAATGACAAACCTGATGGAATAAATATAAATGCAGATTGTGGCGCTCTTCACCTCGAAGGGCTCCGGAATGCGGTGCTGAAAAACAAAGCAAATGTCGGCATAGCTCATGACGGAGATGCCGACAGGACGATGTTCTGTGATGGAAAAGGAAATATTATTGACGGAGACCAGATTCTCGGAATCTGCGCGCTTGAATTCAAGAATGAAGGAAAGCTGAAGGGGAATACAGTTGTATCCACAGTAATGAGCAATCTCGGATTTGAACGCTTCCTCCTGAAAAAAGGGATAAGGCTCATACGAACAAAAGTGGGCGACAGATATGTTGCAGAGAAGATGCGTACCGAGGGATATAATCTCGGGGGAGAACAATCAGGGCATATAATATTGTCAGACTATAACACTACAGGAGACGGGCCGATAACAGCGCTTCAGGTTCTCTATATTATGAAGAAACAAAACAAGTCTTTGTCTAAACTCGTATCAGGCATAAAACTGTATCCGCAGGTTCTTATAAATATAGAGGTTGAAAAGAAAAAGGATTTCAGGTCAATTCCTGAGATAGAACAAGTAATAAAGAAAGCAGAGGAAAGGCTTGCTGAAAATGGAAGGATTCTGGTAAGACCTTCAGGCACAGAGCCCAAGATCAGGGTAATGGTGGAAGGAGCAGAGCAGAATCTGACAGAGCAACTCGCAAGAAAAATCGCAAAGGTTATCAAAGAAAAGATGGCTTGATGTTGTTTTTCATATCATTTATCGCCGGTGTAGTTCTATCCCATCTGTTTAATTATTTCCCGTTCACAAGCTCCTTTATATTACTGCTTGTTTTAATTGTTTTCGTCCTTAAAAAGAAATCTGTTCTCATCCCTGTTGTTGTTGCCGGGATACTATATGCTTTTTTCAGATATGCGCCTGCGCCTGATATTTCTGACCTGAGGGGAAAGGAGATGTTTATATCAGGCACATTTGTCTCAGGGGCAATTAAGACCTCTTATGGAAGATTCATTCAGGATTTTCATGTGGATTCAGCAACACCAGAGCAGACAGTGCAACCAGATAAGATTAAAGGAATGGATATAAGCATTATCTCTGATAATGAATTTGAGACAGGCAGCAGATATGAAATAACTGTGAAGATAGGCAGGGACAGGACAGTATTTAATCCGGGGTTGATAAGGAATGACAATATCTATGCAGACCTAATCAGCGTCAGGGATTTCAGTTACAGCAGAAAGTCTCTATGGCAGAAATTCCAGGATGTAAGAACTGAACTTAATAGATATATAACGACGAACTTTGGTATCGACTCAGGCGGCCTTGTGTCTGCTATAACAACAGGGCAGAGAACCAGCATGAGCGAAGAATTAAGAGCTGCTTTTAATTCAACAGGACTTGCGCATATCCTCAGCATCTCAGGCACTCATTTCGGGCTTTTCTCTGTCTTTCTTTTTGGTATATTCAGGTTGGTGATAAAATATCTGCCATACAGGATTCTTCAGCGGCTGACGGTTTATCTCACGCCTTCACAGGGAGCAGCAGTCCTGTGTCTGCCGCTTATGATTGCCTATCTCGGTCTTTCAGGATTGAGCATACCTGCAGTGAGGGCATTCATAATGATAGGTCTCTTTCTGATAGGTCTTTTGGTTGGAAGAAAGGGATTCTGGCTCAATTCCCTGCTCTTTGCTGCGTTTATTATTGTATTATGGAATCCTGATTCTTTATTAAACCTCTCATTCCAGCTTTCCTTCATTGCAGTGTTGTTCATAGGTTTTTCTGTAGGATACATGAAAGAAGAAAAAGAGGGGAAGGCATTAAGGATTTTTAAAAACACTCTCTTTATTACTCTCGCTGCCTCTCTTGGCACTGCCCCTTTGGTGGCATATCACTTCCATTATTTTCCGATAATTTCACCCTTATCCAATCTCTTTGTAACTCCATTAATAGGTTTTGTGCTTTTGCCATTGGCGCTTATATCTTCTTTTGTGTTTGTTTTGACAGGGCATTATGCATTTGAGACGGTAGTCAAGACAATCTCAGACATTGTGGTCTATATTGTTATGAATATTTCTGAAGTTCCTTTTGTATCTGCAAAAATACCTGCATCCCCTGTATTTGCAGTTATCTTTTTTTATGCATTCTACATATTTTTTAATAAAAGAAAGGCAATTCTTATATCTGCCTGTGCCTTAATAATGGCAGCCCTATTTTTATCTGCCTATTTCAAAAAACAAGAGATAAGCATTACATATCTCGATGTCGGACAGGGAGACGCATCTGTGGCAGAGCTTCAGGACAACAAGATTATGGTGATAGATACAGGCAGGAGCGGCAGAGAGGTTGCTGGATTTTTAAGATATAGAGGAAGAGAGACCATAGATGCACTTGTCCTGTCTCATTCCCATCCTGACCATAGCGGAGGCGCTGATTATCTGATAAAACATTTTAAGGTTAAAGAAATATGGGATAATGGCAGGCTTGTCTATCCTGAGGATTTTTCAAAAGGGATAAGACATATAGCATTTGAAAGGGGAGATATCATTGAAGGCGAAGAATATAAGATTTATATTTTTCATCCCTATAAGGAATTTTATACGATGGAGGGGGATGACTATGCAGAAGAAAACAATAGTTCGCTGGTATTTAAGATCCAAGGCAAACAAAGAGCATTTTTATTTGCCGGTGACATTGAGGAGGAGGCAGAAGAGAATATAGCCTATCTGCAGGGATGGCTTGACAGCGATGTGATCAAGGTCCCGCATCACGGCGGAAAGACATCCGCATCACGGATTTTTTTTGATGCTGTTTCTCCTTCAATAGCAGTTATAAGCGCCGGGAGAGAAAATCCCTTTGGCCATCCCCATCAGGAAATGATCGAGAATCTTGGAGATTCAAGGATATACAGGACTGACGCTGATGGAGCCGTGAAAATAACAGAAAGGGGCGGACAGATAGAAGTGAAGACATATAAGGATTTTCAATTTACTACAGCCAAAAATCTTGAAACTGAGATAAAGAATATTAAAAGGCTTTTTGCGGTGTGGTGAGGTATCTGAGGGGTTGAATTCTATTTTCAGGAGAAACCGCGCATTTTAAATTAGTTGGTAGTTAAATTAGGGACACATCCCATATTCTTTCTTTATTTTCTATCTTTCTTTCTTGGTCTTCCGGCAGGCATCAATATAAATTTGCGCTCAAGTTTTTTCTCCATCTTCTTTATAAACTCCTCACTGCCAAAAGGTCTTCCTGTCTTTGTGTAATATCTTATGCTGTTTGTTTCTTTTTCTGGTATTCCAGCCCTGACAAAGTCAATATAGTCTTTTCTCTGTTGTTCCTGAAATAAATCCTCTCCCAATACTGCATCTCTTACACCAGCTATATGTGCCTTTGCGCTTGAATATGGATAGTCTTCAATTCTCTTTACCATTTTAGCCCGTACAGGATTTTGTTCTATATATCTTGCCACTGCCCATAAATATCTTTCCTTATCCACTATGCAGGAATAATACCTGCTCTCCCATAATCTTCCTGTTCTGTTAAGTTTTCTGTTTATGTGTTGAGTATAGCAAAGTGTTACTCCCTGCATCATCTTGTATAAAGACTCCTCAGTTTGGGGTTTGGCTATCAGGTGAACATGGTTGCTCATAAGACAGTAGGCAAGGATCGGCGATTCCCAAGTCTCTGAATATCTTTTGAGCAATGATAAATATCTTTCTCTGTCTTCCTTATCAAAGAAGACTTTCTCTTTATTGTTTCCTCTTTGGATTATATGATGTGGAAATCCTGCTGCAACTGCTCTTGCTATTCTCGGCATGGAAGGATTTTACCTAATCGATTCTCTTATGTCAAGAAATATGGGATGTGTCCCTAATAACTTTTTCCCCTAATAACTTTTTTAATAACTTTTAATAACTTAACTAAAAACTCCTGAATAAAGAATTATCTCGGCCAGATTTTGAATGATTTTCTGCCATGAATCCGATATGACTGAAAACCTTTCACATCAAGCGTGAAAATCTCATCAATATCAGCTTCTTGCTTAAGTCCGTGCTGACTAAGCGTACACCTGTTTCTGTGCCTTTACAGTAAGCTCCAGCCCCATAGCATGAAGCAACGTCAGCAGACTCTTTATCTCAGGATTGCCTCGCTTTGAAAGCATACGATAAAGGTTCTCCCTGTTGAGACGAGCCTTTTCTGCTACCGCTGAAATTCCGCCTTGAGCTTCAGCTATATTTCTGAGAGCGAGCAGGAATAATTTGCGGTCTCCTTCCTCAATTGCAGCGCTCAGATATGCGGCAGCCTCTTTTGGATTTTTCAAACTTGCAATAAGGTCTTCCTGATAACTTTTTTTTGCTTTTGCTGCCATTTATATCACCTCCGTTTAAATTTTTTCCAATACTCTTTTGCACGAACAATATCTTT
Organism: Nitrospirota bacterium; assembly: GCA_016208915.1. Taxonomy (GTDB): domain Bacteria; phylum Nitrospirota; class Thermodesulfovibrionia; order Thermodesulfovibrionales; family UBA1546; genus JACQXE01. Next base: position 12,331 of record JACQXE010000052.1, read on the forward strand.
GCTCTGTGATGCCTTGTCTCCGCCAAGCAGGAGCAGAATAATCTCATCTCCGGCAAGTGCGTAATACACGCGGTATCCGGGACCGTAATCTATTTTCAATTCGTGAACTCCTTCACCAACAGACCTGGCATGCCCAAAGTTTCCCATCCTTACCCTGTCAAGTGCAACGCGAATCTTAGCGCGGGCATGTATATCTTTCACGTTCTCAAGCCATTTCTTGAATGGAATCTTGCCATTTTCGGCAATGTAATATTCAAGGGTAAAGAGACTCAGTTCCATTAGGTTTTATAGTAGCTTATAAGCTACTCATTGTCAAGAGGTTATTTGAGTATAGAGGACTAAAATACAGAGCTTATAAAATATATTTCCTGCTTTAATTCTGAACCAATAATTATCTCGGCCAAATCTTAAATGATTTTCTTCCATGAATCAGATATGCCTGAAAGCCCCCCATATCAAGCGTGAAAACTTCATTAATATCAGCCTCTTCAGCCAGAACCACAGGTTTTTGTGAGAGTGTCAGATGTGTTAAAGTATATATTAAAGGGCGTTACGGAGGGTTTTGAATGGCGTTTGTGATTGCGCTTGCAGGAAAAGGCGGGACAGGCAAGACGAGCATATCTGCGCTCACTGTCAAGTATCTCGTTGAAAAAAAGAAAAAGGCTGTGCTTGCAGTTGATGCTGACAGCAATTCCTGCCTGAACGAGGCATTGGGTGTTGATGTCCATGCAACAATCGGGCATCTGAGAGAGGAATCGCTCCAGACAATAAGAGGCGGAACAGAAAGGCCCGGCGGCATGTCAATGGAGCAGCTCTTTGACTATCAGGTTCAGCAGTCAGTCATAGAGGCAAAGGGTTTTGATTTGATGGTAATGGGAAGGCCTGAGGGCCCCGGCTGTTACTGCGCTACAAACAATATAATCAGAAAATACACTGATAAACTCTCAGAGACTTATACCTATGTTGTGATAGACAACGAGGCAGGGATGGAGCATCTTAGCAGGAGGACTACGCATAAGGTTGATCTGCTGCTGATAATAAGCGACCCGACTGTCAGGGGCATCAAAACAGCAAAGAGAATTGCAGCTCTTGTAAAAGAGCTTGACCTTGATATTGATAAGCATATGCTGATAATCAACAGGGTAACAGGCGATGAAGGCGATGAACTCAAAAAACTTGCCGAGTCTCTCGGGCTTGAAGTTGCCGGTGTTGTTCCTCAGGATAAGAATGTTTTTCAGTACGACCTTCAGGGCAAAGCCATCGTGGAACTGCCGGAGGATTCACCTGCCATAAAAACTGTTTATAGTATTCTTGACAGGTTTGGGATTAAATAGTTCTTATTAAAGATTGCCACGTCGTCCCCCGATAATATCGGGAGACTCCTCGCAATGACAGAATCTCCAACCTTAATTGTCATTGCGAGCAAAGCGAAGCAATCTTGTCTTTAAATTACTAACCAGTTTTAACTTTTCTCAAAAACTCCGCAATCTCTTCAGGCAGGGACGTGTTTATATACATGCCTGAGCCGAGTTCAAATCCTGCTGCCTGAATCACTCTCGGCACAATGCTCAGATACCAGTGGAAATATTCAGAGCCGCTTTCCTTCGGGCTTTCAGAGCGTATGACATAGTTGTAGTCCGGGTTGTCCAATCCGTGATAAATCTTGGAGAGAACTGTTTTCAGATTATATGCAAGGTCGGCTATTTCCTCCTCGCTTATGTCTCCGAAAGATGCATTATGCTTTTTGGGGAATATCCATGTGTGAAACGGAGACAGGGCCGCATACGGAATGAATGTCACAAAATGGTTTGTATCCAATATTATCCGCCTGCCCTCTGAAAGTTCGGACCTCACAGTAGCGCACATCAGGCATTCTCCCGTATTGTCAAAATATCTTGTTGTCTCATCTATTCTGTCCCTTACCTGCATCGGCGTTACGGGCGTGCCTACAATCTGTGAATGGGCATGTTCGATTGATGTGCCTGCCTTCTCTCCGTTGTTTTTGAAGATTATTACATGCTCAATTCTGGGATCGTTATAGATGTCAAGAAAACGGTTTTTGTATATCCTTAAAATATCAGCTACATCCTCTGCAGGCATAAGCGCTGTTGGCGTATTGTGGAGGGCTGACTCTATTATTACTTCGTGCTTTCCGACACCGGTGACAAGATGTTTCAAGCCTTCATTTATCCGCTTTCGTTCTCCTTCAAAGCTCAGCGCTGAAAATTTATTCGGTGTGACCCGTATCTTCCAGCTCCCGTCAGAGGACACCTTCATTATTTCTCCGGGGGTTTTGTCTTCATTGCCGGGGCAGAAAGGGTAGTTTTTGTCATGTTCGGGCAGATATTTTTTGTCTCTTTTCTGGCGGAATTCATCAGGCCGTTTTGCCCGCTCGGTTGCGATTATTACCCACTCTCTTGTTATAAGGTTTAATCTGAGTTCAGGCATGTTATAAGCATATCACAACTTTTCACATTGGACTATCATTTAAGGAGGTTATGTCTGGATTAAGGCAAGATTCACGGGTCTGTCAGAATAGGGGCTGAAGTCTCTACGAAGTAGAGCGTATAGCCCCGCATGAGAACTTGTAATGTCATAATATATTGTACTAACACTGGCAGTTTTACAAAGGTAGTTTAATATTGCCGAAAGACAGATATAGCCTCTCTGCGAGCTATCGGCAATTCAGACACAGCCTCCCATGTAATTTACTGCTTTACAGTTATACTGCCTAATGCTTTTACCAGCTTCTCAATATCTTCAGCGGTATGAGCAGATGTTACTGCTACTCTTATGCGAGGCTTTTTTACGGTCGGCGGCCTTATTGCAGGCGCGAAGATGCCGTTTTCCATCAGGTGCTGTGATATCTGTAATGCTCTTTCAACTGTTCCTGTCCTGACAGGGATTATCGGTGTTTCGCTTCCCATGATGTCGTACCCGAGCTTTGTAATTTCATGAACAGCCTGCTCTCTGTTTGACCATAGCTTGTTAAGAAGTTCAGGTTCTCTTTCTATTACCTCTAATGCGGCAATTGAGGCTGCGGCAGCGCATGAAGGCAGGGCTGTGGAAAATATAAAACTCCTTGCAGTGTTGAGTATCCACTCTATAGAATCTTTGCTTCCAGCAGCGAATGCTCCGAATGACCCCAGCGCCTTTGAGAAAGTGCCCATCTGTATAATCCACGACTCCGGCTTTATGCCAAAATGAGCGAGAGCGCCTTTCCCGTTTCCAAGAACGCCTGTGCCGTGAGCATCATCTATATATAAGAGTATAAAGTTAGGAGTTAGGAGTTTGGAGTTAAGAGAACTACAAAGCTCATGAATATCTTTTAACGGAGCGATGTCGCCGTCCATGCTGAATACGGAATCAGTGATGATTATTTTTCTCTTTGCCGTTTCTTTATCTATTAATTCTGAAAGGTGCCTTGCATCTTTGTGCCTGTAAATTATTTTCTTTGCCCTGCTAAGCCTGCATCCGTCAACTATGCTTGCATGGTTGAGTTCATCGCTGAATATCACGTTTCCTTCATCAGCGATTGCAGGGATTATCCCTGTATTTGCTGAATAGCCTGAATTGAAGATAAGGGCTGATTCTGTCCCTTTGAATTCTGCTGTCTTTTCTTCAAGCTCTTTGTGCAGAACACTGCCACCGCATAATAACCTCGATGCGCCTGAGCTAAACCCAAACCTTTCTATTGCCTTTTGTGCGGATTCCATAACATATGGATGGCCGGCCAGCCCAAGGTAGTCATTAGATGAAAAGTTTAAGTATTCTCTACCTCCTATTATTATCCTTGCTCCCTGCGGAGAACTGCGGTCATTTATCGCCCTGAACAGACTGTTTTCTTTAAGGAATTTTATAGATTCTGAGAACATTATCTTATTATATATATCCTAATCAGAAAACACACAGCATATAGCATTTTTCCTCATTCTCGGCCTTATGGCCTGCGAGGTATTTCGCCTCTTGATTGTTCAATTTCTATTGTCTGAATATCGGCAAAATAATGCCGCTCAAATACTACATGCTGTGTGCAATAATTTATAGAAATTGAGTTGATTCTACAGCTGTTTTCGCAATAAATTAACAAAACTTATAATTTGATAAAAATTATCTTTCTGAAATTTTATGCCTTTGTCTTGACAAAGTAAAAAATTATGTGATAAATTGCAACGTTCCATTTTTAATTATCAGGCGGATTACTTTTCCAAAGTATATTATTTAACAAGGTGGAAAAATGTTAGAACTGAACAAATGGTTTTTTGTCCTTCTTGCAAACTTCCTTGTCCTGCTTTATGTCCTGAACAAGATTCTTTTCAAACCGATGCTCAAGCTTTTCAGGGAAAGGGAAGAAAATATAAGCGGTGCGCTGAATGTTGCCAAGGACATGATACACAGGAAAGATGAAATGATTGCAATGCTGAATAAGGAGCTGGTTAATGCCCGTGAAAAGGCAAAGGCGGCATTTGAGTCTCTCAGGAGAGATGGAGCTAATATACAGAAAGAGGCATTTTCAAGGTCTGAGGCTGAGGCAGCAGAGGCCCTTCAGAAAGCGAGAGAAGAGATCAAGAGAGAGGCTGAAAAGGCAAGGCAGTCTCTGAGGGCTGATGTTGATAAATTCTCTGATGAGATAGTAAGGAAACTGATAAAAGTATGAACAACAGAAGTCAGAAGTCAGAACTCAAAACTCAGAACTCAAATCCCCCCTTACCCCCCTTTGCTAAAGGGGGGCGTGGGGGGATTATTAGCTGTTTACTATTTACTATTTACTGTCTACTGTCTGCTGCTATTGCATTTGCAAGTGGTGGTGAAGAAGGAGGGGCTGGCGCAATATTTAAGGATTACCTCTGGAAGATTATAAACTTTGGAATCCTTTTTTTCATACTGTATAAATATGGTAAAAAGCCTTTGCAGTCTTTCCTCAGGCAGAGGACAGAGCTTATAGAAAAGGGACTTAAAGAGGCAAAGGAGGCAAAAGAGCTTGCACAGAAGGCTCTTGCCGAGGTCGAGGAGAGGCTGAAAGCAAAGGACAAAGAGGTTGAAGATATTATCTCCTCAGCAAGGGAATCAGGAGAGAAAGAAAAGGCAAGGCTTGTTGAGGAAGGAAACAGGATGAAAGAGAAGATACTGGAACAGGCTAAGGTAAATATAGATTATGAGGTTAAGAAGGCTAAAGAGGCTGTAAAAGAAGAAGCTGTTGAGATAGCAATGGAGCTTGCGGAAAAAAAGCTGAAGGAAAAACTTACAAAAGAGGAGCAGTTAAAACTCCTTGAGGAATCTCTGGTAAAGATAGAAGGTAAGAATTGAGACCTGTAAGAAAAGCCAAAAAATACGCAAAGACACTGGTCAACATCGTAGGCATAGAAGCTATGCCCGCGGCATTGGCTGAACTAAGCGCTGTAGAGGAACTGATGTACAAAAGCAAAGAGTTCAGGAGCCTGCTCGCAAATCCTGTTTTTTCCCTGACTGAGAGGGGGAATGCGTTTAGGCAGGTGGCTGCAAAGCTGAAGCTCTCAGAAAAGGCAGCGAAGTTTATAATGCAGCTGGCAGAGTTAAGGGTGATCACTGCGCTTTCAGAGATAATTAAGATAGCTACTGCTATCTATCTCGAAAAGAAAAAACGTGCAAGGGCCACTGTTTTAACTCCTGTGGAAATAGGCAAAAACCATGAGGAGAGACTGAAATCTTCATTGAAGAAGCTTACAGGAAGAGATGTAGATATAGATTTTGTAATGGACACATCTTTACTCGGCGGCGTGTTGGTAAAGGTGGGAAGCACGATGTATGACAGCAGCATCAAAGGCCAGTTAAGGCTTTTGAAAAATGAATTGGTAAAATGACCAATAACCAAATCCCAAATTCCAAACTTTGGTTGTTGGAATTTGATTATTGGTTATTAAGAAAAAAGAGGTGAGGAATTATGGAGATTAAAGTTGAAGAGATAAGTGAGCTCTTAAAAAAACAGATAACAGATTTCGAAAAGAAGATTGATGTCAGCGAGGTCGGCACTGTTATTTCGGTTGGCGACGGTATTGCGAGGATCTACGGCCTTGATAAATGCATGTCATCAGAACTTCTTGAATTCCCTAACAACATTATGGGAATGGCGCTGAACCTTGAAGAAGATACCGTTGGAGCAGTTCTTTTCGGTGAAGACACGCATATTCATGAAGGTGATATTGCCAAACGCACAGGCAGGATTATGTCAGTGCCTGTTGGTGAGGCCATGAGGGGAAGGGTTGTCAATGCAATTGGACAGCCTATTGATGGGAAGGGACCTATACAGACAAAGGAGATGAGGATAGTTGACGTTGTGGCGCCGGGTATTGTTGACAGACAGCCTGTTTCCGAGCCTTTGCAGACAGGGCTGAAGGCAATTGATTCCATGATACCTGTCGGAAGAGGACAGAGAGAGCTGATAATCGGAGATCGCCAGACAGGGAAGACAGCAATCGCCATTGACGCTATTATAAACCAGAAGGGCGGAGACGTTACCTGCATATATGTTGCAGTCGGGCAGAAGCGGTCCAATGTTGCGCGTGTTATGAAAACTCTTGAAGAGAATGGCGCGATGGAACATACAATTATCGTTTCGGCAACTGCAAGCGAGCCTGCTCCGCTTCAGTATATAGCTCCATATACAGGATGTTCTATCGGAGAATATTTCAGGGATATCGGTAAACATGCATTAATAATATATGATGACTTAAGCAAACAGGCTACAGCATACAGGCAGCTGTCACTTCTTTTGAGGCGTCCGCCAGGACGTGAGGCATTCCCCGGCGACGTCTTCTATCTGCATTCAAGACTTCTTGAGAGGGCTGCAAAACTCTCGAAAGAACTCGGAGGAGGCTCTCTGACAGCATTACCCATAATAGAGACGCAGGCAGGTGATGTTTCGGGTTACATTCCGACAAACGTTATATCTATTACCGATGGTCAGATATATCTTGAACCAGAGCTTTTTTATGCAGGCATAAGGCCTGCTGTTAACGTAGGTCTTTCTGTAAGCCGTGTTGGCGGCGCTGCCCAGACAAAGGCAATGAAGCAGGTTGCAGGAACACTGAGGCTTGACCTTGCGCAGTTCAGGGAACTCGCTGCATTTGCACAGTTCGGAAGCGACCTGGATAAGGCAACCCTGCAGCAGATCGAGAGAGGAAAAAGAATGGTCGAACTCCTCAAGCAGAATCAGTATGTGCCCATGTCCATGGCAGAACAGGTCATAGTCCTGTTTGCAGGGACACAGGGTTATCTTGATGATATACCTGTTGAATCAGTAAGAAAGTTTGAGGAAGAATTCCTGCGTTACATAAGAGACCGCAAGGCTGATATCAAAAAGGAACTCGTGGAGAAGAAGGCAATTGATGACAGTCTTAAAGCCAAGCTTATCGCAGCGGTTGAAGACTTTAAGAAAGGATTTCAAGTATGAGAAGGATACAAGATACAAGATGCAACCCCCCTCCATCCCCCCTTAGTAAGGGGGGAATTAAAGGGGGGTATCATGCATCATGCATCGTGAATCATAAAAATATATGCCGACACTAAGAGATATAAAGAGAAGAATAAAAGCTGTTCATAGCACCAGCAAGATCACAAAGGCAATGAAGATGGTTGCTGCTGCCAAGTTCAGGAAGGCACAGCAGAGGATGCTTGAGATGAGGCCTTATGCTGACAGGATGAATCTTATACTCTCAAGCCTTGCTCCGGCTGCTGAGGCTGAAATACATCCGCTCCTTGCTGTAAGACCGAGGAGGAATGTTGAGGTCATTGTGCTTACGAGCGACAGGGGTTTATGCGGCGCTTTTAATTCAAACATCCTGAAGGCTGCTTCGAATCATATATCTAATATGAAGAAAGACGGGTTTAAAGTAACTACGAGTGTAATAGGAAGAAAAGCTCTGGATTATCTCAAGAGGAGAAAGGTATCTCTGAGGAAGTCATGGGTAGGCATCTCCGGCAGAATTTCATATGCTAATGCGCAAGAGATTGCAAAGGACATAATCGAGAGCTATAGCAGCGAGACAGTGGATGAAGTCATACTGATATATAATGAGTTTAAGTCAGTAGTTGCCCAAAAAATTGTAGTCTCAAGACTTCTTCCTCTTGCGCCAATAGAGGCAACAGGAGAAGCGCTTCCGGTTTTTAATTTCATATATGAGCCTTCAAAGGAAGATATATTTAATAACCTTCTTCCTAAAAATGTTGAGATACAGATTTTCAGGGCATTGCTTGAATCACAGGCTTCGGAAGAGGCTGCAAGGATGTCAGCGATGGAGAATGCGACAAAGGCTGCTAATGACATGATAAACGCGCTCACTCTCCAGTTTAACAAGGCAAGACAGGCTTCTATTACAAAAGAACTCATGGATATAGTAGGTGGAGTCGAGGCTTTGAAGGGATAGAGCGAAAAAGATGTTCTTTTTTGTGTCATTCCTGCGGAAGCAGGAATCCAGGAAGGGAACGCCAGTAAATTAAGTTGAAAGACTGGATTCCCGTTTACACGGGAATGACAGAAAATATAGGAAAAATTTTGGATTGAAATAGATATGGGGGTATAGGATGAGTAATACAGGAAAAGTTTCACAGGTTATTGGCGCAGTCGTAGATGTTGAGTTTGAAGGCAAGTTGCCGGGGATACTGAATGCTGTCACTGTTGAACAAAAAGGTGATGCTGCAAAGGGGATTCCGGATATTAGGATTACACTCGAGGTTGCATCACATTTAGGAGATAATCAGGTCAGGACAGTTGCGATGTCAGCTACAGACGGACTTGTCAGGGGAATGCCTGTAATTGACACAGGCCAGCCTATCACTGTCCCTGTTGGAAAGGCAGTCCTTGGCAGGATACTTAATGTTATAGGTGAGGGCGTTGATAAGCTTGGGCCAGTTAAGACTGAGAAGAGACTGCCGATTCACAGGCCTGCCCCGGAATTTAGCGAGCAGGAACCGACTACACAGGTTTTTGAAACAGGCGTTAAAGTTTTTGACCTCCTCGTGCCGTTTGTCAGAGGAGGTAAGATGGGAATGTTCGGCGGCGCAGGAGTTGGAAAAACAGTTGTTATCATGGAGATGATTCATAACATTGCCATGAAACACGGCGGTGTTTCTGTTTTTGCAGGCGTCGGTGAAAGGACAAGGGAAGGAAATGACCTCTACGGCGAGATGAAACATTCAGGCGTTCTTGAGAAGGTTGCGCTCATATATGGCCAGATGAACGAGCCGCCCGGAGCAAGGGCAAGAGTTGCGCTTACAGCCCTTACTTGCGCAGAATATTTCAGGGATGAGGGACAGGACGTCCTTATCTTTATTGACAATATATTCAGATATACACTTGCAGGTTCAGAACTTTCAGCATTGCTCGGCAGAATGCCTTCTGCTGTTGGGTACCAGCCGACGCTTGGTACTGATATGGGAGTTTTACAGGAGAGGATCACAACAACCAAGAAAGGCGCTATTACGTCGATGCAGGCTATCTATGTTCCTGCAGATGACCTTACAGACCCTGCAGTTGCTACAGCATTCACACACCTTGACGGAACAGTCGTTCTATCAAGGCAGATTTCCGAGCTTGGTATTTATCCTGCTGTTGACCCGCTGGATTCAACATCTAGAATTCTTGATCCAAAGGTTATAGGAGAAGAACATTATTCAGTTGCGAGAAGCGTGCAGAAGATACTACAGAGGTATAAGGAGCTTCAGGATATTATCGCAATTCTCGGAATGGAAGAGCTTTCTGAAGATGACAAGATTACAGTTTCGAGGGCCAGGAAGATGCAGAGATTCCTGAGCCAGCCTTTCCATGTTGCAGAGGTATTCACAGGAAGGCCAGGCAAGTATGTAAAAGTTGCCGACACTATAAGAAGTTTTAAGGCTATAGTTGACGGTAAATATGATGACATACCTGAACAAGCATTCTATATGACAGGCTCGATTGAAGAAGTTGAAGAAAATGCAAAGAAACTCGGCTGGAGCAAGTAGCGTTTGAATAGTTTTTGTCATTCCCGCTTGTCGGGAATCTTTTTGGAGAAAGAGGGATTCTGGACAAGCCAGAATGACAGAAAAAAGCATAGGCGTATAAAGAAAATATAGGAGTTCTATACGGTGGAAAATAAACTAAGATTAGAGATAGTTACTCCTTACGGCCTTATTGTGAGCGAAGAGGTTGATGAGGTTGTATGCGCGGGCAGTGAAGGAGAATTTGGCGTGCTTCCGGGGCATGTGCCTTTTGTCACGACATTGAAGATAGGGATGCTCACAAGCAAGAACGGAAAGGAATCAAAATACTATTTTGTCAACTGGGGATATGCTGAGATTAGTTCAGATAAAGTCCTTATGCTTGCTGACAGTGCTGAGAAATCTGAGGAAATAGATATTGAGAGGGCAACGGCTGCCATGAAGAGGGCTGAAGAACGGCTCAAGAAGTGTGAGGAGTGCGACTTTCACAGAGCAGAGGCATCGCTGGAGAGAGCAGTTACAAGGGTGCAGATTGCACAGATAAGGATACCTAAGTAGTTAAAGGCGTTATCAATTAATTCCTGCCACTTTAAGGGAACAGCAAGAACTCCCTGCGCTCTTGGCGCAGGGTTTTTTACAAAAGGCAGATTGATGTGTCTTATCCCTGAAAAGCCGCTGAAATCATTATAAGGCTTTGTTTTTATCTCGCAGCTTTTATTTATGTTATAATGTTCCTATGAAAATACCGGAAGAGATAAAAAGTTTAAAAGGATTATTGGATAAGCTCAAAAAGGAGAGGAAGATACTTCTTGCATATCTCTATGGCTCTTATGCTGGAGAGCGACAGCATAAAAGGTCTGATATTGATTTGGCGGTATATCTAAGCGCTGCTGATGAAAAAGAAAGGACAAATATTTTAGATTCTATACTGATGACTTCTGACAAACAGATTAATATACTTATGCTTGATGATGAAGACGAGTCTCCATTTGTAATACAGGAGGCGCTAAAAGGCATCCCCTTAATAGACCCTGATCTTGAGATGCTTTATAGCGTTGCTCACAATGCGCTGCATGAGGCAGAAAACATAAGATATAAAAGAGCTATCGCTTCTGTATAGCATGGACAGCAGAACTACCCAAATTTTTTCTTTTCTTGACGAAACCATAAACTATTTTCTACTTAAGATTAAAGATATTGACAGGGATAAGTATTTTGCAGACAGGGATATAAGAAACATTCTTGATAAGACTGTAAACGATATAATCCTATGTCTTGTTGATATCTCTGAGGAGGTATTGAAGGGGCATAAGAGAAACATTCCTGAGACATACAAGGACACAATACTGGCGTGTCACGAGTTTCTTGGAGGTATAGCATTGAAAATTGCACCCCTTACAAAACACAGAAATGAGACTATACACCAATATCTGAAGATAAACTGGCATAACATCTTAACTGTAAGAGAGAGGCTTACAGCTATTGGGGAGTTTGCAGAGAAGGCACGAAATTGTCTCAGCAGCAAGTAAAAAAAGAGCGATTATGATTTTTACGTTATTCTTTATGCAAAATAAAATCTCTGCCTTACAGCCTCATAAAGGCACACAGCGGCGGAGGCAGAGACATTTAGGCTTTCAGCCTTACCCAGAATTGGAATCTTTAAGACAATTTCTGCATTTTCTGTCATAAGACTGCTTACACCCTGAGACTCATTTCCAAATACGAATGCAAGGGAATTTTTAAGATCTGCATCAAACAGATTGTTTCCTCCATAAACAGAGGTAATAGCTATTTTTATCCTTTTTCCTTTCAGCCATCTGAGCAATAAATCTGTCTCTGCCTGTAGGACTGGAATGTTAAATATGCTTCCGGCAGTTGCCCTCAGCGCCTTAGGCATGAACGGGTCACATGTGTCTTTAAGGATTATGACTGCATCGGCCCCGGCAGCGTCAGACGTTCTGATTATTGTTCCGAGATTTCCAGGCTCCTGAATACCATCGATTATCGCTATGAGTGGTACGGATTTGAATTTTATATCTTCAAGATTTTTTTGTGAATATGACGCTACTGCAATAATTCCCTGAGGGGTTTCAGTATCAGCAAATTTACTGAGTATATGCTCTGAAACTTCAAATAACTCCAATCCGTCATTCCCACGCAGGTGGGAATCCAGTTCAGAAGTAGTTTTCAGTTCCTGAAAGGACGGCTTCTGGATTCCTGCTTTCGCAGGAATGACATCAGCCCTCTTTGAAATTTGCCGTAATAGTTTTTGCCCTTCTTTTTTTGATGAGAATGCGCTTGTAAAGAAAACTTGTTTTATCTGGTGGCCTGACGCCAGTGCTATCTCAATTAAATGCGGTCCTTCGATGATAAAGGCAGCATGTCTGTGTTTGCTGCTCCTCTTGTTTTTTATCTCGATGGCTTCTTTGATATGAGGGTTTGAGGGGCTTGTGATGGCGGTATATTGCATGATGCCAAATACTATCAGACAGTTTTTCTCGTGTCAACGCCAAAAAATATACGGATGTGGTATTTTAAATTTAGCTATGAGCTAACAGCTGTCAGCTTTCAGCTTTTCAGAGGTAGCATTTAACTGTCAACCGATGGCTTTTAAGTGTCATTCCCGCTTGTCGGGAATCCTTCCTGCTCGTCAGGGAACGTAAGAAAGATTCTGGACAAGCCAGAATGACAGAGAGATGAATTTATGCAAGAAGAACACGAAAAACTCATAAAGACATCCATCTGTCTCGAAGAAGAAGTTCTTGAGGCGCTCGAAGAGACTGTCAGAGAATTTAAAAAAAAGACTGGCAGGAAATGGTCCAAGGGCGCTGTGATTAGAGTGGCATTAAGCGATTCTTTCACAAGAAGGGGAAAGATACTTTGAAAACTAAAGGTTTCATTGACCTCCATACTCATGGAATTGGAAGGTGTGATACAAGGACAGGAGATCATGAAGACATTTTAAAGATGGCTGAACTTTATGGAAGAAAGGGAACATCAGCAATCCTTCCGACGATATATCCTGCCTCAATAAATGTAATGCGCAAAAATATGGAAGCGGTTAGAAGAGCAAGAGAGATGCAAGATTCAGAATACAGGATGCACCCCCCTCAGTCCCCCCTTAATAAAGGGGGAATTAAAGGGGGGTATTGCGCATCATGCATCATGCGTCATGCATCTTGTATCTTGGGCGTTCATCTTGAAGGTCCATTTCTGAATCCTCTGAGATGCGGAGCGCTGAACAAGAATTCGTTTATAATGCCATCTGTATCTTCTTTAAGGAGATTAGTTGACGGATATGAAGACTTCGTAAAGATAATAACTATTGCACCTGAGATGAAAGGAGCGTTAAAGGTTATCGAAAGGTGCGCAGCGATTGGCATTAAGGTGAATATGGGACATTCTGACGCCACCTGCAATGAGGCAATAGATGGCAAAAAAGCAGGCGCAACAGGAATCACCCATATATTCAATGCCATGAGGCCTTTTCATCACAGAGAACCGGGGCTTGCAGGTTTTGGGCTGATAGATGAGAATTTGTATGTGGAGGTGATTGCAGATGGCATTCATCTCCATCCAAAGACCATAGAACTCGTCTTTGCTACAAAACGTCTTGACAGGATAATTATTGTCTCTGATTCTGTAAAAAGTAATCCCCCCATCCCCCCTTTAGCAAAGGGGGGCAAGGGGGGGTTTTCAGGCAAAAAGGGAATGCCAATCTATAATGAAAAAGGCATTCTAGCAGGAAACGGTATGACGATTTCTGATACTGTTAAGGCGCTTAAAGGCATAGGGATACCTGAGGCAGAGATAATTGAGGCAGCGGTTGATAATCCGAGAAGATATATAGGAATAGTCTAAAGCTAAGCAGATATATCGAGACAAACAGGCAGATACCATATCCTGCTTGTTTATAGTTTTAATTCGAGGCAGAAAGAATGAAAAAGGAAAGGGATGTGATATAATTTTTAAAAATGGGTTTAGTGTTATTTTGTACACAAAAGGAGGAATCACGATGCAGAGAATTGCTTTATTTGTCTTTGTGCTGGCATTAATTCCTTTCACTATGAATCTATATGCGAAGGAGGTGAATGATATGGTAAAAGATATACACTGGCTTGGACATGACACATTCAAGATAGCAGGCGAAAAGGTTATCTATACAGATCCCTTCAAGATAAAGAAGAAAGATACAGCAGATATTATATTAATTACACATGAGCATCATGACCATTGCTCGCCTGAGGATGTTAAAAAAGTTCAGGGCGCTGATACAGTAATTGTTGCAACAGCAGACTGCGCAGGCAAATTATCAGGCAACATAAAGATTGTTAAGCCCGGAGATAAGATTAATGCCGGAGGCATAGAGTTTGAGGCAGTGCCTTCCTATAACACGAATAAGAAGTTTCATCCAAAGGCAAATGATTGGGTCGGCTATATCTTTACTGTTAAAGGGCAGAGGATTTATCTTGCCGGTGATACTGATTACATCCCTGAGATGAAAAACTTCAAGTGTGATATTGCGCTTCTGCCTGTCTCAGGTACCTATGTTATGACAGCAGATGAGGCTGTTAAAGCAGCGCTTGATATCAAGCCGAAGATTGCAATTCCCATGCATTATGGCTCTATTGTTGGCTCAAAGGATGATGCAAAGAAATTTGCAGAAGGGCTGAAGGGGAAGGTTGAGGTTGTGATTTTAGATGAGGAGTGAGAAACTGTTCTCTTAAGTATAAGGAGGCTTTTCGGAAGGTGCTCATGTAGCCACAGGCTTTAGCCTGCGAGGATAATGTGAGGATAAAAGAAAAAAGGCATAGATTATCCAAAGAATTTTATAAAGGAGAAGTATCTGTCGCTTTCACATTATGTGTGAAACGGGATGTAATCGCAGGCTTTAGCCTGCGTGAACCTGAAATTGTAAGCACGTTCACTAATATTCTTTCGTCGGTTGTTGTTGAAGCAAAGTGTATTGTTCCAGTTTATTGTTTCATGTCTGATCATCAACATATAATAATCGCAGGAACATGTAGTGATTCTGACATATGGGAAGCAATAACAAAATACAAACAAAAGACTGGTTTCTGGTTGTCTTCAAATAAATCTGGTGGTAAGTGGCAGAAGGATTTTTATGATCATGTAATAAGAAAGCATGAAGATATGACAGCCCAGATAATGTACATACTTGATAACCCGGTAAGAAAAGGATTGGTGTTATCATGGCAGGAATATCCATACAAAGGTGCTATCGGATGCAAAATAGAAGATGTTTTAAATGGGATCATCTGAACAATCGCAGGCTAAAGCCTGCGGCTACATCTATGGAGATATTGAAATGCTCACAGAAATAATCAGAATGTTCAAAGAGGAAGATGGTTTTGTATCCGGTGAGGAGATGAGCAGGAGGCTCGGCATCACAAGGGCTGCGATATGGAAAAAGATAGAGGCATTGAGGAATAAAGGATTCAGGATCGAAGGCTCTCCTGCAAAGGGGTACAGGCTGGTGAGGTCTCCGGAATTTTCAGTTGATGAACTCAGGACATTAATCCCCCCTCGCCCCCCTTTGGGAAAGGGGGGATGGGGGGATTTCATAGGCAGGGAGATTATCTTTCATGAGAGGACTGATTCTACAAATGTAATGGCTATGAAGCTTGCGGAAAATGGCGCAGGTAACGGAACGGTTGTTATCGCTGACAGCCAGTCAAAAGGAAAAGGACGGCTCGGCAGAACATGGACCTCGCCTTCAGGCATGAATGTATATATGAGCATTATTCTTAGGCCTGAGATAGAACCTAAGGATGCAACCCTGCTTACTA
Organism: Nitrospirota bacterium; assembly: GCA_016208915.1. Lineage (GTDB taxonomy): Bacteria > Nitrospirota > Thermodesulfovibrionia > Thermodesulfovibrionales > UBA1546 > JACQXE01. Next base: position 28,095 of record JACQXE010000052.1, read on the forward strand.
TCATGTCTGCCGTTGCCTGTGCGAGAGCCATCAGAAATATCTCAGGGCTCCATGTTGGAATAAAATGGCCTAATGACCTGATGGCGTCTGACAAAAAGATCGGCGGGATACTGACAGAGATGAAATCAGACCCTGACAGAATAATCTTTGCTGTTATAGGCATAGGCATTAATGTGAATATGAACCAGAAGGATTTTCCGTCTGAGATAAAGCCTATCGCTACATCAATCAGAGAAGAACTCAATAATCCCCCCTCACCCCCCTTTGGTAAAGGGGGGATGGGGGGATTTGGAAAAGGTGAAATCTCACGCACACATATAATTGCCGGGATATTGAATGAGATGGACAGATGGTACGGGATTCTGAGAAAAAAGGGAAAGACGCCTCTGCTTGATGAATGGAGAGAATTCTCGTCAACTCTCGGAAGGAAGGTAAGGGTTTCAGCAGGCAGCCAGACATTCACAGGCATTGCAGAGGACATAGATGATGAGGGTATGCTTTTAGTGAGGCTTTCTTCAGGAGGATTAAAAAAAATCAGTGCAGGAGATGTGATGTTATTAAGGTGAATGAGTGCGATGATAATAAGGGCGATAATAAGAACAGGGTATTGTACTCTCGCTCATTCTCGGCCTTACGGCCTCCGAGGTTTTTGCCTCTTGATTATTTATATTCCTACTGTCGGAATATCAGCAAAAAAAGCCGCTCAAATACAATACCCTGTTCTTATTTACAGATATTTATCCTTCGTGGGTTTTGAAAATATCTTCAAATGCAGAAGCAAGCTCGGTAAATGCCCTGAGCACATTCGGGTCGAAATGCTCAGGCATTGTCCTTCCGTCTCCCACTGTGATTATCTTTACGACTTCATGATGCGAAAGCGCCGGCTTGTAAGGCCTCTTGCTCATCAGAGCGTCATACTGGTCAACGAGCATGACTATCCTTCCTTCCATTGGAATTTCATCACCCCTAAGCCCTTTTGGATATCCTGTGCCGTCCCATCTTTCATGATGATTCAGGGCTATTGATGCTGCCATCTGTATGCTCGGGAATATCGATCTCCCGAGGATCTTTTCACCTATAGTGGTATGCTTTTTCATAATATCAAATTCCTCGCGTGTCAAAGGCCCGGGCTTAAGAAGTATGCTGTCAGGTATCCCTATTTTCCCTATGTCGTGCATTGAGCTTGAAAACATTACTGTTTCGATAAAATCTGGCGGCATTTTAAGACCTTCGGCGAGCTTGCTCGAATAAAGACCTATCCTTGATATATGAGCGCCTGTGTCTGTATCCCTGAATTCCGCAGCTGCTGTAAGCCTCAGTATTATTTCCTTATTCACATTCTTGATAGTTACGAGGGCGTCTGCAAGTTCCTGAGTCTTTTTTCTCACAGTCTCTTCAAGGTCCACTTTATACTGCTTTTCCATATTAAGAAGCCTGTTGTATTTCAGCGCCTTGTCTACTGTAAAAATTAAATGCTGGGGATTATACGGCTTGCTTATAAAGTCAAATGCATTCCTTTTTATCGCGTCAATTGCTATGTCCAACTCTGCAAATGCTGTCATAAGTATTACAGGCATATCAGGATAGATATCGTGGATTTTTTCGAGAAGCTCTGTGCCTGTGACTTTTGGCATCTTTACGTCTGAAAGGACAATGTTTATATTGTCCTTCTCCAATTTATTAAGGGCATTCTCAGAATCATTGCAGGTAACAACAGTGTATCCCTCGCTCCCGAGCAGCATGGAGACTGCATCAAGCACAAATGGGTCATCATCAACAACAAGAATAGTTTTTTCGTCGAGCGTCAATGTTTCAGAGCCATCCTTATTTTTTGCAGCATGTCCTGCGGTGAAACAGGCTTTGCTATGAAATTCAGCTTGTCCTGATTGATCCCTTTTTCATAAAGCGCCTCAGCTGAATAGCCGCTTATAAAAAGGGCCTTTACGTCAGGGGCTGTTTTTTGAATCTCCTCAGACACTTCATTGCCTTTTTTCTTTGGCATTATAACGTCAAGTATGAGAAGGTTAATATTTTCCTTATTCTCTTCGAATTTTTCTATTGCCTCTTCACCGTCTGATGCCTCTATGACATTATACCCGAAACTCTCAAGCATTGTCTTGGCGCTTTTCCTGATCTTTTCATCATCCTCTGCGAGCAGTATAGTCTCTGTGCCTCCGACCATAGAAACAGAGGAATAAGCCTCGTCTTTTTCTATTGGCATCGGCAGATATATCCTGAAAGTTGTTCCTTTGCCGGGCTCGCTGTAACATTTTAAATATCCGTGATGCTGTTGCACTATCCCGTAAACGACTGCAAGCCCGATGCCTGTTCCTTTGCCAACCTCCTTGGTTGTGAAGAAGGGGTCAAATATCCTCTCTATTGTATTCTTATCCATGCCAATGCCTGTATCTGTTACTGCTATGACTGCGTATTTGCCGGTCTTGCCGTAACCATGCACCTTTATGAATTCTTCATCCATCTCCACAATGGACGTTTCTATGAACAGGGTTCCTCTATCCGGCATTGCATCCCTTGCATTGGAGTAAAGGGATATCAGTACCTGTTCAATCTGCCCCTTGTCTGCCATTATGTCTAATTTTTCTTTGCTGAGGATTCTCCTGATTTCTATTCCTGCGCCTGAAAAATTATCAACAAGACCGTTTATTATCTCATTAAGGTCTGCAATCTTCAGGTTGGATATATGCTGCCTGCTGAATGTGAGGAGCCCGCGCGTCAGGTTCGCAGCCTTTTCAGCAGAGATAATAATCTTCTGTACAGGCTGTCTTAAAGGATCATTTTCAGCCATCTTCATCTGAATCACTGAGGCATAGCTTAATATTGCGGTGAGGATATTGTTAAAGTCATGCGCAATGCCTCCTGTCAGGGTGCCGATAGACTCCAGCTTTTGGGCTTGCCTCAGCTGATCCTCAAGATCTTTCTTTTGTGTGATGTCGTTTGCAGTCTCAATAACGGCAACTATCCTGCCTGAACTGTCTTTCATGGGATATGAATGAAGTTCTACAAAGGATTTTTTGTTATTTTTGTCAATATGGGTATGTATAGTGGTATAAGCTTCGCCTGTTTCAAAGGTATGTTTTACCGCACAGTCTTCTCCGGCTTCGAAACACGGAATGTCTGAATGATGCGAGACTTTGTAGCAGTGTTCGCCGATTATATTTTCAACAGGCATTCCTGCGTATTTGCCGCTTGTGCTGTTTGCAGAACTTATCCTGTATTCCGGGTTTATGACAACAAGACTATGAGTAAGGCTTTCGAGTATGTCTTTAGAGAATTGTTCAGCCTTTTTGCGCTCAGCAATATCAATGAAACTCTCTAAGAGATGTTTGCGTCCACCCAGATTTATAGGGACCACTGTCTTGATAATCGGGACAGGCCTACCATCAGCCATTAATAGCTGGCGCTCTGCGTTATCTACTTCCAGTCCTAAGTCTGTGATTGGGCACATGCCTTTCTCAGCAGGACAGATAAACTTATGACATATTTGTCCAACAATCTTTTCCCTCGGAGTCCCAATCATCTTAGAAGCCATAGGATTAACATCAACAATCTCATGGGTCTTTGCATCTATAATTATGATTCCTGTCTGTATAGTGCTTAATATGGTCTTTAACCGATCTTCGCCCTCATTCATTGATTTTTCTGTCGCTGTCTGTTTATCGAATATAAGTTGAACAAATGCCCCTGAGACGATGGTGATAGACCAAACAAGTAACCGCATCCATAGACACATTGCATCTGGGATAAACATTTCCTCAAAAAAACTACCCTTATGAAATATAAAGGTATCCATTATAGAATCGAGAGTCCAGTATAAAGCTCCAACAGCGATACCTATATAGAAGATTTTCCCTCTAAGAATTGATATTATTGTTGACTCCTTCCGTCTCATTTATCCAGAACCTCTCGTATCTTTCTTAAAAGCATATTAGGAGAAAATGGCTTTGATATAAGCTCTAAGTCAGATTCGAGTATGCCTTTGGTATGGATTATATTTGCCGTATAACCGCTCATGAAGATTGCCTTTATGTCATGTTTAAATGTTTTGATCTCATTATAGACTTCCTTGCCGTTCTTTTTAGGCATCAATGCATCTATAAGCAGGATATCTATTGTGTCCTGATATGCCTTGAACTGTTCGACTGCTTCTTCTCCGTCCTGCGCTAAAATAACCTTATAGCCGTATTCCTCAAGCACATTCTTTGAAAGCCCTCTTATTGAAGACTCGTCTTCTGCAATGAGGATTGTCTCATTGCCTCCTCTGACCGGAAGCTGAGCAGAGACATGTAAGCTTTCTGCCTCTATGTCTGAAACAGGCAGATATATCCTGAATGTGGTGCCTTTTCCTATCTCGCTGTAAACATTAATATAACCGTCATGCTGTTTCACAATGCCGTAAACCATTGCAAGCCCGAGCCCTGTGCCTTTGCCGGTCTCTTTTGTCGTGAAGAACGGCTCAAATATCCTCTCCTTTGTTTTTTCATCAAGACCTGTTCCTGTGTCAGTGACTGAAATTGCCATATACTTTCCGGGTTTTGCAAAGGCATGCCGTTTTACGTAATCCTTATCAAATTCAACAATCTCTGTCTCTATCAGAAGGACGCCGCCTTCTGGCATCGCGTCCCGCGCATTTGTGCAGAGATTCATCAAGCCCTGCTCTATCTGGGAAAAATCTGCTATGACTGTAGCCTCATGCGGTGAAAGGAAGACCTTCAGCTCTATATTTTCGCCAATAACCCTTTTTAGAAGGTTATCCACATGAGTTATGACCTCGCTCAGTTTAATGGGTTTTGGATTGATAATCTGTTTTCTGCTGAATGCGAGCAGATTCTGCGCGAGGCTTGCAGCTTGCTCTGCCGCTGCCATTATCTCGTCAACATAAGTTTTGCCCTCATTGTCTTTTCCGAGCTTTGTCTGGAGCAGATTTCCATAGCCCATTATTGCTGTAAGCATATTATTAAAGTCATGCGCGATTCCTCCTGCAAGCTGTCCTATGGCCTCCATCTTCTGCGCCTGAAGGAGCTGGGCCTCAAGGAGTTTTTTCTCAGTGATGTCCCTCAGTATTGCATCAGACATCAGGAACTCGCCCTTGTTGTCATATATCGCATTTGAGATAACAAAGACAGGGATGCGTTTCCCGTTTTTTGCAATAAGCGTGATCTCTCCGGAAAAAAAGCCTGTATGTTTTAGCGTCTCTATTTTTTTGGCACATGCGCTTCTTGTTTCCGGCGCTATGATATTCAGGAAGGGCTTTCCCATTATCTCATCAAAATCGTATCCGAGCGCATCTGCCTCAGTCTTATTGCAGATTACTATATTGCCGTCTTTGTCTATTGAATGCATCATGTCAGGCGCCTCGTCATACAAATCTTTGTACTGCTTCTTGGTTTCCTCAAGCCGTTTTTCTAATTTAACCCGGTCTGTGACATCCATAAGAGTCTCTATCACTGCAAGAATATTCCCTGCCGCATCCTTGAGCGAATATGCATTTGTTTCAATGTAAAGCGGGTTGTCGTTTATATCATAATGAGTATGTATTGCCCTGTGATGCCCTCCGGTTTCAAAACATTTTTTAACTGTGCATTCGCATCCCTTTTCCTTTTCATAACAGGGCTTTTCAAGATGGTGTGAAACCTCAAAGCAGTATTTCCCTATAATCTCGTCGCATTTTATCCCCACCTGATTGCAGTAGCCGTTATTTGCAGAGACTATTTTAAAATCCTTGTCTATGACGACAACTCCTTCGCCTATTCCTTCGAGGATGGATGTGCGGAATGATTCAGATTCTTTTAATTTATCTTCAGCCTTTTTTCTTTCATAGGTCATCTGGTTGAACGACTCTGCAATGTCTGTCAGCTCATCGTGTCCTGCAAGATGGAGCTTGAAATCGAGATTCCCTTTTTCAATCTCCTTAAGCCCTGCTGAAAGAGATGATATATTCCTTGTAATTCTTCTCAAGAAAAATATTGAGAATGCAACTGCTGAGATGATAACAGCAAACAGGACTACAGCGTAGTTCCTGCTGAAGTGGTATGCAGAGCGGTAGGCCTCTTGTGATGGGACTGCAACGATCACCTTCCATTGCACGTTTGAGAGTGAGAAGATGCTGTGGACGCGTTCTGTCCCATCCGAGTCAACCTCTTCGAAACTTCCTTCTTTCTTTTCAAGGATGTCTGCTGCGCCGTGAACATTTTTAATATTTTTTTTGACGAATTCCCGGTTCAGCGTATTAATGAGTATTATTCCCTTTGAGTCGATGACACTAATAATGGACTTGTCAGGCAGCTTCCATGATTGTTCGATTGCATCCTGAACCCTTGATAGGTTAAGTGGCGCGCCAATGACGCCGACCTGTTTCTGTTTTCGGTCAAAAACAGGTATGGCAATCATGACTGCAGGAATCTTGAAAAGCTTGGAGATATGAAGGTCTCCCACAAGCATTTTTTCCCTGAGCGCCCTCTGAAACCATTCTTTGTCATTGTAATTCAGGGTTCTGACGTCAGGCGAGGGAACACCGCTCCCGTAATTATATCCGTCCATGCCTGCAGCGAGTATGTTGAGATGATGCGGATAGGAAGGAAGGAGTTCTGAAAAAAGCCTGTCGCACTCTTTCGGGTCTTTATTGATGACAGCAGGGTGTTTGGAAAGCGCCTGCAGGAACGCGAATGATTTTGAGATGACCTCGTCCAGATAATTTGCTATGTCTGATGCAGCCTTGTAGTTTCGGACCTGCATATCCTCTTTTTCATGTTTGAGCATAGTAAAGTAGTGGTTTATGGAAAAGAAGACCAACGGTATGAAGATGACAAGGATTATTGAGGCAAGCTTAAGCTTAATTGTATATCTCATATATTGAAGATAGTATACCAATTCAATAGAGCTGAGACAAATGTTTTTTGGATTATGTTTTTAACGCTCATTTCTGCTGAGGATCTTCAGAAAGGCCTGTACGACATTCTCATCAAACTGGGTGCCGCTGCATCTGTTTAGCTCTGATATGGCGTATTCAAGACCAGGAGAAGGTCTGTAGGGCCTGTCTGCCATGATTGCGTCAAAGGTATCAGCCACGTGCATTATCTTTGCACTGAGCGATATCTCTTCGCCTTTAATGCCGTCAGGATATCCCTTGCCGTCAATCCTTTCATGGTGATGCCTTATCATCGGCAGCATATTTTTTAACTGCTTTATGTCTTTGAGTATCTCAGCGCCCTGAGCAGGATGTTTCTTTACTATTGCAAATTCTTCTTCAGTAAGTTTTGCAGGCTTGTCCAGCAGATAGTCATAAGTGCCTATTTTGCCTATGTCATGCAGAAGCCCTGCGAGGTGTATGTCATTTATATCCTCCTCTTCAAATCCCAGCTCCTTTGCAATCTGAACAGCATAGGTTGCGACCCTGTCAGAATGACCTTTTGTCCACGGACTCTTTGCGTCGAGCGAGTTTACCATTGCACTGACAAGGTTAAGGAAGAGTTCCTGCAGGTCTTTATACGCTTCATTAATGTCCTCGAGCATATTAAAAAAGGCGTCCCTGCTTTTCAGAAGAGTCTGTTCTCTTTTTTTGACATCTTCCAATGCAGTCCCCAGTACTTCTGTCAGTTCTTTATAGGATTGCTCTGACTTTTTCAGCTCAGCTTCTGTCTGTTTGTGACCTGCGATTTCCAGTCGTAACATTTCATTGGATTTTGAAAGTTCCTCAGCCTTTTCCCTAATAGCCTTGCGTGATTCGATAATTTTCTCTGTAAGATACTGGAACTGTTTCTGGAGGATTTGTAGCTCATCCCCTTTCTGAATCTCCTTTGTCTGTAGACCAAGAACATTTTGTGAAAAACCCATGACATTTTTAGTCAACAGTAGAATATTCCTTGTAACCCATAGCATTATTAATGCGAAAGATACTATAAGCAGAAATGTTATTAGAACTCGCTGCTGTCTGTCCCTTGAAAGAACATCTCTGCTTAAAGCCTCAACGTGAGATTTGGGAATAACTGAGATGTACTGCATGAGAAGCTCTGATGATCCCTGGTCAAAGAAAGATTTTCCTTCAACTATATATCTGTCTTTAAACATATCGAATGTGCTCCCTATAGGTATGCTCTCTGGTTGGGTTGTTGCCACAACCTTCATGTCTTCTCCTTCCAGCAGCAACATAACATCCTCATGAAAGGCTGATTCCTGTGAAGCAATAAGAAACTCGCTATCAATGGGTGATGCAAGCATTAAGGTTGCACGTGTCCTTCCCTGTGAATCAGAAACAGATTCGGCTGTGATGAGAAATGGGATATTATCAATCTTTGTCATGAGGCTCTGCCCATGACTTAATTTTTTAAGCAGGGCTGACGGGTATAGCAAAGACTGTGGAGGAGCATCAGGCCAGTTCTGGTACGCCTCTCTCACATTTCCTTCTGAGTCTGAGAGCAGGGCATAACGGACATTAATCAGCGAGCGTAAAACAGACGGCTCTGGCAACCATGAGGGAACTTCCTCAAGGGATTTGATCTGTAATGCTTTTCCTGTATAAAAGTACTTCTGTCCGATGTAATCGAGAAAACGCTTCTGGGATATGATAAGTCGGGCTGCCTTATTGTAGCTATCCACATATCTGTCAAAGCGGCGACGGTCTTCGGATGCATGTTTATCCAGGTTTTCAGATAGTTGAGCATAAAAGATATTTTTGAGCCTTTTGGATTGAAAGTAATCAAGAATAATGCTTACCCCAATTCCAACTGCAACTGTTACAACGAGCATCTTAATAGTTAATGGGATGCGCTGGAACATAAAATTATTCTGGCTCTCCTATAAGCTCATTGCCCTTGAATTTCCATCCTGCCTGCCTCAGTCTGGACGCAGGAACAAACCCTAACTTAGGATCAAGCTTCTCAACCTCTTTAAGTAAGTAAGCAACAAGCTTCTGAGCGTGTGGATTCGCAACACCATTTCTGTCCCATGTGGTGATATTGTATGTGCGATAGAACGGATATTTTTTTGAGGCGATGGCATCAGCATCAGTTGGATAATAGCCATCTATCTTGACTGCCTTGACCTTACCCTTATCTTTATAATGCTCTGCCATTCCGAGGACTTCCCAGCCAATAGCTCCTTTTAGGGAAGCAACTTTGGTAATCATATCAGGGATAGAGCTGACTTCATTAAGGCTTGTGCTAAAGCGGTTCTCATTGTCGAGTATTAACCGCCAGTGGCCCGGCCTTTTCTGACAGTGGAATCTTCCTATTGCCTGTATTGTCCAGTCAGGACCTTGTTGTCCTTTTTCTGTTTTAAGCTCGGACCAGCGGAATATCTTTCCTGCAAAGATGTCCCTGACCTGTTTGACAGTAAGGTTGTCAATCGGATTGTCAGGATGTATAAGTATTGCTTTTGCAGCGATCCCAAGCGTATGAAATTTGAGACCTGGAAGCCTGTCTTCATTACCAGGAGGACAGCAGAACCCTCCAATATCAATTGTCTTATTGTGCAGCATTCCTGCTGCAATACCACATGTTCCTTCCTTGACCATAATCTTGAGATTGTTTTTCTTTGCATATTTTTGTATGAGTGGAATGATGGCATGATATAAATCCTGTTCCAGTGCAATGGCAATATCAGCCTTATCTGCCCAGTCTTCATATTTAATTGGTTTCTTTATCCAGTCTTCAGGCATCTGTACCTGATATGAAGGGTTTGTGAATGACGCACCCTGTAAATCCTTTTTATGGGCAGCATCTGCCAGAAGCAGGGGCAGGAAAACAACACTAAGAATTAGAACTGCAACAGCACCTTTTCTGTTGTTTATTTTCATATTCCCTTACCTCCTTTCATAGATCTTAAAGGTTATTACGTTTTCATTACTCTTTCCTATGTTTTTCAAGCTCCTCGCTCAATCTTCTTATCTCTTTTTTCAGTTCGTTCATCTTCAATTCTCTGTTAACAGCCATATTATAAAAGCTTTCAAGTTCTTTCACTCTATTTCTAAGTTCTTCTTCCATTTTTTTGTGCTCGGCAAGTGTGCGAAGCGACTTTATACCATACGCAAGGTCCTCTGCCAAATCTGTCAATAACCTCACTTCCTCTTCATTAAAGGCGTCAGGTTCTGGCGCATAGATATTTAATGTGCCGATGACTTCTTCATCTATGATGAGCGGAATAGCAATGGATGAAGCATAGCCCCGTTTGAGGGCTTCAGCACGCCAAGGTTCAAATTTTGGGTCGGTGAGAATATCTTTACAGATAACCGGCCTGCCTGTCTGGATAGCTGTGCCTGTAGGTCCACGCCCTCTTTCAGTGTCGGCCCATGTGATATTTACTGTCTCCAGATACCCTTCTTCATAACCATACTGTGCTACCGGACGCACAGTCTTCTTTTCGTCATGCTCAGCAAAACCGACCCAGGCCAAAAGGTACACACCTGAGTCAACGATAATGCGGCATATCTCTTTGAGGAGTTCTGATTCAGATTTGGCACGCACCAGCGCTTGATTGCATTTAGTGATTATCCTGAGCATCCAATCAAATCTGCATAACCTTTCTTCTGCCTTCTTTCGTTCCGTAATATCTTCACAGATAACGATAATAATCGGATTGCCATCAGGGCCTATTAATGGGCGGGCGAACTCTCTTACCGGCATAATGCTCCCGTCCTTACAAACCTTGCGGAGTTCATAATGGGTGACTTCAGAGGGATTTTGTAAACACTTGGCAAGTTGCTGAAGGACAGTTTCTCTGTCGTCAGGATGTAAGATATTTAAAACTGAGCGCCCGACCAGCTCCTCAACTGTATAACCAAGTTGTTCTGTCCCAAGTTTATTGGCTGAAAGGATTATCCCTTTCGAGTCTAAACTGAAAATCATTAGCGGGTTATTTTCGTAAAGATTCCTATACCAATCCGCCAGCCTACGCATCTCTGTCAATTCATTTATTCGCTGCTCTTTTGTCTTCTCTTCATCCTTCATAACATAAAACCTTCAGTTGTCTCACTTTCTTTATTATATTTTAAAAGCTCCTCGTGCAATCGTTTAATTTCTTTTTTCATCTCCTGCATCTTAAGCTCCCTGCCAACAGCCATCTCGTAAAACTTTTCAAGGTCTTCTATCTTCTTTCTGAGTTCTTTATCAGATTCTGTAATCTGTTGTTGTGCATTATGCAGTCGTGTAATATCAGTTGCTACAACAATGGAATGAAGCAGGTCGCCATTATCTTCATCAAAAACAGGGCAGTGGCTCAGATATAACCAATGCCCTGTCTCTGTCTTCACCTCAACCCACTCTGATGACGAACCTGATTTAAGTTTTTCAAGGAGTTCGGGTTCAGGAGGAAAATATTCGTAGTACTTATGTCCGATCACCTCATTAATCGGTATCCCGGCAAAGTCAGCTAAAGACTTATTAGCCCTTATGATCGTGAGTTCTTTGTCAAGGAGCATTATTATCTCTGAGACACTGTCAAAGGTTATCTCCCATTCCTTTTTTGCCTTTGTCACATCATATAGGAGTTTATTAACCCTTTCTTCTGTATTCTTGCGCTCTGTGATATCCCTTACAACATGGATTAATCCTATAAGGTTATTGTTATTGTCAAATCTCGGGATGGCCCTTATTTCGATGAACATATTCAGATGAGGTTCAAAGATTTCAAATGTAGCAGGTGCTCCTGTCTTAAGGCAGCCGCAGCTCGGGCATCCTTCAGGAGGGGCTTCTTTGCCATGATAATACCTGAAGCACTTTGTCCCTTCATTCTTTTCGAGGAAGGGGAGTTTAAGTATCTTTTCTGCGGCCTTATTGGTGCGGATGATATTAAAATCTTTGTCATGGACAGTTATCATATCTGTTATGGTATTAAAGGTGTCTTCCCAGTCATATCTGGCCTGCTGGACCTCCTCTTCTATCCGCTTATGTTCTGTGATATCTGTAAGTATCCCCATTACACCAATAATAGCGCCCTCAGCATTACGCATAGCTGCAGTCGAAAGGCTGATATCTATGACTGAACCATCCTTTTTCTGGCGGCGCAACTCCAGACCTCTGAACTCCTGACCTTCGTGTGTCTTTTTTCTGATTTCAAGATACTCATTCTGTTTTTCTTTAGGGACGATAGGGTTTGGATGGCCGAGCACCTCATCCTTTTTCCAGCCGAAGATGCGTTCAGCAGAAGGACTCCAGATTGTAACGTTGCCATTTATTTTAACCGCAATTATAGCCTCGGGTGAGGCCTGAATTAGTGACTGAAGATTATAGGTGGTTTCTCTAAGGGCCTGGCCTGTCTTTTTTTGCTCATGAATTGCAAATCTCGAATGAATTACGAATATGAGGAAGCCCATTGTTAAAAAACGCATATAGATTTCATGTGGGGTTGGGGTAAATATTAGCGATAACAGGTTGCCTTTTATGGAATATAATGCCATTTATGATGGAGTCAGCAATCCATATCCCGGCTCCGATTACGAGCCATAATACAGGATTATGTCTGTTCAGATGCATGAATGTCCTATCTTTCTAATATCTTTCTGATCTTGTTTATGAGTTCATTAGGCGATATGGGTTTCTGGATGAAATTAAGCTTTTCTTCCATCAGGTATTTTTTGTTAACAAGTTCGGATGAGTACCCGCTTACAAAGATTGCCCTGATTCCGGGTTTTATTTTTGCTATCTCTTCGTATGCCTTTTCCCCGCTTTTTTGGGGCATTATTACGTCTAATAAGAGAAGGTCAATGCTGTCTTTGTTCTCTGTGAATTTGTCTACCGCATCCTTGCCGTTTGCCGCTTCTATGACAGAATATCCTGCGCTTTCAATAACTGCCTTCATTATCTTTCTGACGTCAGCATCATCCTCAGCAATAAGGATTGTCCCAGTGCCTTTAGATATAACTGGGTGGATTACGGTTTGCGCATCTGCCGGCTTTGTCCCTTGCAGAGGGAGATATATCCTGAAGGTTGTGCCTTTGCCCTGTTTGCTGTAGCAGTCAATATATCCATTATGCTGTTTTATTATCCCGTAAACTATTGCAAGCCCGAGGCCTGTGCCTTTGCCTACCTCTTTGGTTGTGAAGAACGGCTCGAATATCTTCTCCCTCGTTTTTTTATCCATGCCAATGCCTGTGTCTGTTACTGATATAAGAGCATACCTGCCTTTTTTTCCGTAGCCGTGTGACCTTATGTATTCTTCATCCATTATCACAAGGTGTGTTGCAATGGCGAGCGTTCCTCCGTCAGGCATTGCATCCCTTGAATTTGTGCACAGGTTTATCAAAACCTGCTCTATGGATGTTGTGTCAATGACTGCTGTCAAATCTTCTTTTGAGACTATGAGTTTGAATTCAATGTTCTCTGTCAGGAGACTTGAAAGCAGTTGTTCAACCTTCTTTATTGTCTCATTTATATTTACAGGCGCTGGTTTGCTAATCTTTTTCCTGCTGAATGAAAGGAGCCCCTGAGTAAGGGCCGCTGCCCTTTCCGCTGAATTCAATATCTGTTCTGCATAATGTTTCATGGGGTCGTCTGTTTTTACCTTTGTGAGCATAAGATGCCCGTAGCCGATTATGGCGCTCAGTATATTGTTGAAATCATGGGCAATCCCCCCTGCAAGAATTCCTACTGCCTCTATTTTTTGAGAATGACGCAACTGTGTCTCGAGTATGGTTCTCTCTGTTATATTGTTGAATATCTCAATAACCGAGGTGATCTTTCCTGATTCATCTTTCATTGGAAAGGCCCTTATCTCCAAATAGATAGGGTTCCCTTCTTTATCAAAGTGCATATGCGTGGCTGTGGAAGGCAGCCCTGTCTCGAAGGTCTGCTTTACAGGACATTCTTCGCCAATCTCATAACAGGGCCGGTGGCTGTGGTGCGATATCTCATAGCAGGTTTTGTCCTGCATGTTTTCCAGCGGTATCTCTGTCTGAATGCAGTAGGCAGGGTTTGCAGTCAGTATCCTGTAATTGGGAGATATGACTACAAGTCCTTCATTAATGCTTCCGAATATATGTTTTATAAACTCTTTGGACTGTTTGCGTGCAGTGATATCTCTGAATATGCCGCGTGTGGATATAAATTTTCCGTCTATTATCTTTGGGCTGATATTGCCCTCAACATGGATTTTCCGCCTGTTTTTTGCTACAAATATTGTCTCGAGGTTTTCGAGAGGTTTCCCTTTCTTTACCTGCTCGAACAATTCCACGCAGTGAGGTATTGTGTCCTTATCCAGTATATCCATTAAGGTGAGATTTTTTATTTCTTCATCTGAATATCCGAGGATATCTTTCCACTTTTTGTTTACATATATGAATCTTGCATTTTCATCAATTGTCTGAATCAGGTCATTCGCATTTTCTAAGATGTCTCTGTATTTTCCCTCTGATTCCCTTAATGCTGCTTCCATCTTTTTCTTTTCTGTTATATCCCTTGCGATTTCTATGCCTGCTGTGATATTCCCTGCCGCATCTTTTAAAGAAGAGGCGGTAATTTCAACGTAACGTATGCCTTTTTCTGTTGTGGTATGCCTTTCTGCTGTATGAATCCTGCCGTCTTTGAATGTTTCAGCCATAGGACAGCCATTGCATATATTTTGATTGTTTTCGTATGCCTTGTAACAGTATTCGCCGATGTGTTCGCCTAAAAGTTCTTTGTGCCGCTGATTCTGATAGAGGACTTTGAAACTGGTATCCTGAATGCTTATGCCGTCTCCGGCTGCTTCAATAATTGCATTTGATTTATACTTCTCTTCTGCAAGTGCAGCCTCAGTTGAGTATATGGAGAGAAAATATCCCCTTATCCGCAGGACGCCAAAAAGCATCAGCGCTGATATGGCAAGCGCGATTAATTCAGGGGTGTCAACCCTTATCTCTTTGCCTGAGGTCAGGGCAGATATAAAGGATACTGCACGGCGGCCTGCCATAAGGCCCATTGCTAATGAGATAAGTATCCATGCTGATTTTCTTCGGGTAATGCGTATTAAAAGGAGCGCTGCTATTGCGGCTGTAAGCTGTATGCCTATAGAGAACAGAAACAAGACAATGGAGATAAGATTTTCTCCTGTCATTTTATCTTAGAGTTTTCTCATAGAAATTATCATAAATATAATTTTATGTTTCTCTTCTTGCCATATTATAGCACATGAAAAAGACCCGTCAAGTTAATTGCGCAATTGCATTATCTTCTCTTCCATGTCTGCAGGCAGAGGGCTGTGGAATTCGAGATATCCGCCTGTAACAGGGTGCACGAATCCAAGAAGTTCTGCATGAAGCATCTGTCTCGGAAATGTTATTTTCTCCCCTGACTTCATAGCTATTTCCACTTTTTTCCCATAAGTCCTGTCGCCAAGCAGGGGATGGCCTATTGAAGAGAAATGTACCCGTATCTGATGTGTCCGGCCTGTTTTTATCTGCGCCTCTATGAGTGCGGCATTATGAAATCTTTCTATCACGCTCCACAGGGTAGATGCCTTCTTGCCTTTTTTAACCCTTGTTGACATTTTTTTCCTGTCAGATGCAGATCTTCCTATGGATGATGATATCTCTCCCTGGTCTTCTTTGGGATGGCCGTATATTAGGGCAAGGTATCTTTTTTTTATTGTGCGCTGCCTGAACTGTTCAGCAAGACCGTAGTATGCCTTGTCATCAAGAGCCACAACCATGATTCCTGAGGTGTCTTTATCAAGCCTGTGCACAACCCCGGGCCTTAAGGGCCCGCCTGTTTTTGCAAGCTTCTTGCAGTGATATGAAAGGGCATTCATCAGCGTGCCTCTTCTGTGCCCTGCAGCAGGATATACAACCATGCCAGGAGGCTTGTTCACCACAATGAGATGCGCATCTTTATAGAGTATTTCAACAGGGATGTTCTCGGGGGTGAGACTATGCTGCTTTTCTTCGGGCCTTGTGACGGCAATTGTGTCGCCTGTCTTTGCCCTGTAGTTCCGGATAACCGCTTTTGAATTGACAAGCAGCAAGCCTTTTTCTATAAGCCTCTGTATCTGGGAACGGCTGACGCCTGTCTTTTCAGCAGCCAATATATCTATACGTTTCCCTGAATCCTCTGCAAAAACATTTATCTTCTGGGATTGCATCTCAGGTTAATTTTAACCTAAATTGCATATATTAATTGCATACATTTTTTTGTTTACACATCTGGTTTTATGGAGCTATACTAACACGCTAATTCTGTTTTAGAAGGTCAGGGGGAGTAATTATGAAAAAGAAAGAAGCCTTGTTTTTTTATTTCATTCTCACAATTATTTTTGCAGCATACGGGTTCAATGCGTCTGCAGAGGAGCTTCCATTAGTAAAATTTATCGAGGTCCAAGGGCTTAAAAGGATAGATGAAGGCGCTGTAAAATCAAGGATAACGCAGAAGACAGGAGAAAACCTCGCGAGTGAAAAGACTGCAAACGATATAAAAAATATATACAAGATGGGCTACTTTGATAACGTGCGGGTTGAGATAGAGCCTTTTGAAGGCGGGATAAAACTCATCTACATTATAAGGGAAAAGCCGACCATTATAAAAATAGACTTTCAGGGGAATGAGAAACTTGAGGATTCAAAACTAAAGGAAAAGATAACGATAACCCCCAATTCCATCGCTGATACTGTGCTGATACAGGACAATGCTGCAAGACTCCACGCTTTTTACGAGGAAGAAGGCTACTATCTTTCGAATGTTGTGCCTGTCGTGAAAAGGATAAGCGACGATGAGATAGCTCTTACCTATCAGATAAAAGAGGGCCCGAAGGTAAAGATACGAAAGATAAATATCGAAGGGAATAAGGCATTTTCTCAGAGAGAGCTTAAAAAAATTATGAAGACCGGAGAGTGGTGGATATTTTCCTTTGTGACATCTTCCGGATACTATACGAAGGGGGAGATGAATACAGACATAGAGAGGATAAGAGACCATTACTTTAATAACGGATACGTCAAAGTTGTTGTGGCAGACCCCAGTATCCAGCTTGCAGAGGACAAGGAAGGGATGGCAATTAACATCAGGATATCTGAAGGAGAACAGTACAGGATATCATCCATAGAGATGTCGGGGAACAAGGCGTTTTCTGAGGATGAACTCAGGGGAAAGATAAAGTCTTCCATAAATCAGGTCTTCAGCAGGGCCTCTCTCAGAAAAGATATTGCGGCAATGACAGAGATATATGCAGAAAAGGGCTATGCGCTTGTGAGCATATATCCTGACATATCACCTGATGACGCCAAAAAAGAGGTTAAGGTAACCTTCAGGATAGATGAGGGTGCTATCTTCAGGCTAGGCAGGATAGAGATATCAGGGAATGTAAAGACAAGGGATAAGGTTATACGAAGAGAGGTGAGGCTTGATGAGGGAGAGATATTCAACGGCGCCCTTTTCAAGAGGAGTTATGAGAGGATTACTAACCTGAATTTTTTTGAATCCGTAGATATGCAGCCACGTCCGAGACCTGAAGAAAAAATTGTTGATGTTGATATAAAGGTGAAGGAAAGGCCGACAGGTTTTCTCAGTGTCGGCGGGGGGTATAGTTCTGTTGATAAGTTTGTTGCAATGGTCGATCTGACGCAAGGCAACCTTTTCGGCAAAGGCCAGTATATAAAGCTCAAGGGAGAGCTTGGCGGAAGAAGCACGTTTTATGAGCTTGCATTCAGGGATCCGTGGTTTATGGATAAACCTGTCTCATTCGGGACGAGCATATACAAAACCATGAGAGATTTTCTGCAATATCACAGAAAAGCGATAGGGTTTGATGTTTCTTTCGGAAAGAGCTTTTCTGAGTACTGGAAGGGCGATATTACATACAACTATGAAAATGCGACAATATATGATGTGGATTCAGCCGCATCATCAACTGTAAAAGAACAGGAAGGCAAAAAGGTAACAAGCAGCATTACCCCTGCAATAGTAAGGGATTCAAGGGATAATTTTCTCGACACACATAAAGGCTCGAAGAATTCTCTGTATGTAACTTATGCAGGACTTGGCGGAGACAATAATTTTGTAAAAAGTGTGGTCGAATCTGCATGGTTCTTTCCTGTAAGCGAAAACACTACTGTCTCCCTCAGAGGCCGCTACGGCTATGCAACAGGTATTTCAGGAAAGCCTTTACCATTGTATGAAAGATTTTATGTGGGTGGTATATACACTGTCCGCGGGCTCGGTTTCGGCGAGGCAGGGCCGAGAGATTCCGGCGACAATGTTATAGGCGGGACAAAGGAGTTAATCTTCAATGCAGAGTACATATTCCCTCTCATAAGCGACATCAGGCTTAAAGGAGTCGCTTTTTTTGATGCAGGCAAGGCATACGATTCTTCAGAGGACTTTGGAAACCTGAGGCATACAGCAGGCGCTGGGTTCCGTTGGATTTCGCCGATAGGTCCTCTGAGGCTGGAGTGGGGATACAATATAGATCCCAAACCGGGTGAGAGCAAGGGAAGATGGGAATTCACATTCGGGACGTTTTTCTGAGATAAGCTATCTGAAAACGGATTAAAGGCTGAGAGCTGACAGCTTGATGCGCATAAAATAAAGGA
The DNA here is from genome assembly GCA_016208915.1 of Nitrospirota bacterium. Classification (GTDB taxonomy): domain Bacteria; phylum Nitrospirota; class Thermodesulfovibrionia; order Thermodesulfovibrionales; family UBA1546; genus JACQXE01. The sequence continues at coordinate 46,603 of JACQXE010000052.1, forward strand.
GGAAAGAATGAAAAGGACAGTGTTGATGTTTATTATGGTCTTGCTCGTTGCTGCAACTGCAGCAGCATCAGAACAGTTCAAGGTAGGTGTTATTGATCTTCAGCGCGCGGTGATTGAGTCAGAGGGAGGCAAGAAGGCAAGAAGCGATTTTGAATCACTGATCAAAACAAAACAGGCAGTAGCTGATGAAAAGGCGAATGCCATAGATAAACTCAAGGCAGATTTGGACAAACAGGCATCAGTCCTTTCTGCAGACGCAAAGAAAGCAAAGGAAGAGGAACTGGATAAGCTGATGAGGGATTACCAGAGACTTGTTAATGATGCACAGGCAGATATAAAGAAGAAAGAAGGCGAATTGACAGAGGCGATACTCAAGGATATCCATGAGATCATTGGCGCCTTTGCACAGGAAGAGGGCTATGACATTGTATTGCCGAAAGATTTATCGGTCTATTCGAAGAAGGAGATTGACATTACTGACATCATTGTGAAGAAATTCAATGAGTCAAAAGAGAAATCAAAGGAAGAACCAAAGGAAAAATCAAAGGAAAAACCCAAAGGGAAGAAATAGGATTAAATCTGATTGCATCTTGGCTCCTGAAGAGTGATATTTCCATAATGAGTTTTAGTTTAATATAACACCGGACAAAGGTGTTGACCTTTTTGATTATTTTATGATTCAATATAATTGAAGTTTCGGAAGTTTTTGTAGTGGCAAGCCGCAGAGACTTTGGACTTTGCGGTTTTTTTATTGCAAAAGTTCCGTAATCTTAAATCTTTATCTTTTTTGAAGGAGGTACAGCACAGTGGCAAAGGGTACAGTCAAATGGTTCAATGAGTCCAAGGGTTTCGGATTCATCACCAAGGAAGACGGAGGAGATGTGTTTGTCCATTATTCTGATATCCAGATTAATGGTTTCAAGTCTCTGTCTGAAGGCCAGAGCGTGAGCTTTGAGGTTGTTGACGGGCCAAAGGGTCCTAAGGCAACGAACGTAACAAAAGCGTAGAACAAACATAGGCAGGCGCTGGTCTTCCGGCGCCTGCTCACATATTTTCTTTTCCTCTCTGATTTGCAAATTCTTCCAGAAGAAGATGCATCCTTTTTATGTTTTCTGTGTGCGGCAGATATTCAACAATCTTTCTTATATAAGCATGTTCAAGCAATAGCCTGAAAGAAATGCTGAAGTTCAGGTCATAGACCCATGAAAGTTGCAGCAGCCTGAAATCATTCAGTGTCTTCAGATATGCAAGCGGTACGATCTCCTTTTTGTAGATGCAGGAAAGGGCTTTTTCCGAATATTCAGGTGTGTCAGGCAACCCAAGGTTGACTGCCGATGTCATGCCTTCCTCAGTTTTATAGTAGGGTTCTACAAAAACACGCCATATATCCAGCTTGTCTGCGTCTCTTATAAGTCTGAGGAATAGTACCGTCTCTCTGCTGTGAAGGTCAGGTATGGAAAATGCATTGTGAAATCTCACTGAATCTAGAATTATTCCCTGTTCGTTTACAGGAAGATTTTTGAGCACACCCTTTTCATTTAATATGTCTGAGCCGAGTTTTCCGTGGTTGACAGAGGCGCTGTCACTGAATGTCCCGTATTTTGCATATTGGGGGAATCGGCCCAGATCGTGAAAAAGAGCTATTGTCACAGAAAGCATAATCTCATTTCTGTCCAGAGACAAATCCTCTGTTATCCGATTGATATTGCTGCAGACATTGTGTGTATGCCCTTCTTTCAAAGATATGTTTCTCTGATCATCCGCATTCTCTGAATAAAATGAGCGGCAGAAATCAGCAAACCATTTTTTAAAGAAAAAGAGATCCTTCTCTGTCATTTTTTTTGAGTTATCGGCACATTGGTTTTGAATTATAGCATGGGATATATTCAAAATGATAAATTATTTCTTGATTTGTTATACTTTCATAAAAGCCATGGGCTATGAGAGCATGATGAAAAACAGCGCTTTACCGGGGCGGATAAAACTTTTTTTCTCCCGTCTCACTATAGCAAAGAAGATGCTCCTCGGCTATCTGTTACTTTCCGCCTTAACAGTAATAATCTCTGCCTTTTCGCTCTCCGGCCTCGAAAGGATAAACAGGATCAATAATAGCGTGCTGAAGACAGAGGTCCCGCTCATTGAGGCTACAGATAAAATGGTGGACAGTCTGTTTGCGCAGGAGCTTTACGGCCGCCGTTATTCAATCCTCAGAAGTCCTGATATGCTGGAATTGTTCTGGAAAAGGAGCGAAGAGTTCAACCGCCACCTCGGACAGATTGACAAACTTGAAGGTCTGGGTGAAGTCTCTTTAAAACAGATAGAATCTATGCATAGTGAGTATAACGAACTCTTTATTAAAGGTGTAGCCGGTCTCTCAGCAATTTCATCGCAGCCAGGCGGCAGATACGATGTGAAGATTGTGAAGAAGCAGGAGGAACTTATAAAGGCTATAAAAGACTTGTCTTTGAGAGCACGGAGCAGTCAGAAGGAGAAGACGCTTCTGACTTCAAAAATCGGGACAAGAGCATTTCATGTTGCTGTAGTGCTATGCATCTTTGGCATGCTCTTTGGCATAGGCGCTGCAGTGCTTATTACAAGGAACATTTCAGGTTCGATCCATCAGTTAAAGATTGCTGCAGAACAGATATCTCACGGAAAATTTGACAACATACCGGCTATAGATAATCAGGACGAACTCGGAGAGCTCTCAAACTCTTTTGGCGAGATGGCGATGAGACTTAAGCGGCTTGAAGAGATGCACCTTGATACCAGCCCGCTGACAAGACTGCCCGATGGTGTGGCCATCGAGAAGGTCCTGAAAAAAAGACTGGATACACAATCCAGGCATTTGACAGGATGATTCTCGATTTCTATGATAATGAGGACAAGACTAAAGGTTATATAACAGGGAAGACACGTCAGGGTGAGGAACTAAACTTCCCTATAATGTCATTATCGATAGCAGTTGTTACGAATCAGCGCCGCAAGCTCACAGGCGCAATTGAGGTAGGAGAGATAGCTGCTGAACTCAAAGGGTATGCAAAGTCAATTGCAGGCAGCCTTTATGTTGTAGATAAGAGAAGGAAAGAGTCCACTGGGGTTTCTGATGATAACGACATTCAGTTTTCAAAAGGATTGGGATAGATGAAGACAAGATTACATGCGGCATATAAACTTTTTATTAAGGCCTTTGAGCTGTGCATATGCGTTAAATTCATCTTTGTGGGGTTATTTCACCCAGCTTTTTTTTGCTTTACCTGATATAATAAGCACCATATAATAAATAATCTGCAGTGCCTAAAATTCAGAAAATCATTATTTAATAATAAGTTAAACTGCTTTCTTCCGTTAGAATCTCACAAATTTAGCGTAAGGGCATGAAAATTGCTTGTTTTTATATAGGAATTTGACTTTTTTTGTAGGGGGAAGGGGCTTCCGGTTTCAGGTTAGCTTTCTTTCAGCACGGAATGAAAAGTTTGCAGGCTATGGGCTGGAGACATAACTGTTTGCAAGATGGAGGGAATACGTCATGAAACTGCTAATGATTTTGTTAATTTTCATTACAGTCGTTAGTTTTTTTAAATTGTTTGGTGAAAAGACCGAGCCTATGATATTGGCGCGCCTGAAGGCAGGCAAGACGGTTACCGTAGGAGACATCATAATCACGCCGCATAAGGATTGGAAAGAAGGTAATCCTATCTTTTATATATGGAACAGGCAGGAGACATCTGCAATGTCTGGTCTTAAAGACCAACAGGATGAAAGACAGGATATCAAAACAGAAAAGACAGCAATGGTGATGAGAGACAGATTCAGATATAGAGTTCTGAATGAAGAGTAAACGGTTTTCCTTTATTGGATAAAGAAGCAAGACGGTTGGGTGTGCCTCGACAATCCATAATCAAGGTTTGGGTTGCAGAACGTCTTGAAAAAGCAAGTTGATAAAATCTGATCTTATTGCAAAGCTGCAAAAGATATTTATGAGGAGAAAACTATGAGAAGACATTTTATGATATGCGTGGATAATCTAGGTTATGAATCGTCATTGGAGGCAAGAAAACTGTATGAAGTTTTGATTGACAGGGAGGCGGAAAAACATCATCAGATACGAGTCATTGATGAGTCAGGCGAAGATTATTTATATCCTGAAAAGTTTTTTGCTCCTGTGCGATTGCCTCTTATCACAAAAGAAAAATTAGAATTAGCGGCGGCATAACGAATCACTTCTTGACAGGATAGCAAAGGTGTTTAACAGAAGGCTTGTGATTTCTTTGCAGAGGTAAGGTAAAAGTGTTAAACTCAGGCATCTGAATAAATGAGGGGGATAAAATGAGCAATCTGCCCTTAAAACAAAGGCATTTCTTTTTAAATCTGAACAGCCTCAAGCTGATAATCCTGATTTTTCTGATAACCTTCCCATGTATTTCACTTGCCAATGCTGATAAGGTTTTTAAAGAAAACTCCAAGGCAGTGGTGGTTGTCATAACTTATAAAGAGAAAGGCGAGCCGATAAGTCAGGGAAGCGGATTTATTGTAAGAACAGACGGAGCAATAATTACAAATTATCATGTTATCAGCAATGCAAAAAGCATTAAGGTAAAGGCAGGCGATAAGGTTTTAGATGTTGAGGGCTTGATACATGCAGATAAAGAAAACTTTGATGGAACATTGAGATTAATACTTAATGGGAGCTTTCAATTCAATGATAGAACCAACTTATCAAAGGCTGGAGCCGATCTTGCTGTGACATATGGAATACGTAATCATGGCGCACATAAGGTAACATCAGTATCAACAATTTACCTTCAGTTTAAAGAGATACGGCAAAGATTATTCAATACCTTATTCTTTGCAGTAGAATTACTTTATTAGTATAAGGTGCAAAACAATTCAATCCACGGGACTCCGTTTCACTTCGCCCGTGATTTCAAGGTTACCAAAATCTCTGCCAGTAAGCAAAAGAACTAAATCATAGTTTCCATTTAACATCACATTTAGTTATGGCAGGAATAGATAGAACCACAGTCTATGAAGTGTTAGGGAATAAAAACATTACATTGCAAATAAACAGAGCCGGGGAGGAGAGTCGAACTCCCGACCAGCTGATTACGAATCAGCTGCTCTACCACTGAGCTACCCCGGCGGTTTTCTATATTACACTTTTTAAAGATGGAAGATATAGTGTTAGAGCGGCTTATTTTGCCGATATTCAGACAGTAAGACATAAAAATATCAAGAGGTAAAATCCTCGGAGGCCGCAAGGCCGAGAATGAGCGAAAATACTATATCTTCCATCTTTTTCTATCTTTTATTATATTCCATCATTGCCTCTTTTTCAGGCGCATCAGGACATCCCCTGTATTTCGGAGAGAAGTGCATGACAACAAGATTTTTCACGCTCGCCTCCTTTGCAATCATTCCTGCTGTTTTTGCAGTGAGATGATGCCTGTCCAATGCCCTTTCCTTGTCTTCTTCAAGAAAATATGCCTCACAGTAAAGCGTGTCAGAATCCCTGATGAGTGCAATGATTTTTTCAATGTTGTCTTTATCCATTGAGGAGTCAGCAATATACGATATCTTCTGCCCCTCTGTTATATTTGCAATGCCTCTGAGTTCTTTCATTGTATATGTCTTATCCATGATTTTGAAAATTCTGCTTTCATCATGTGATTCTCTTATTGCCTTTTTAAATTCTGAAAGCCATGGGCCTACCGGAAGCCCCATCCTGTTGAGAGCTGCCTTATCAATATTTATATGAAAGTTTTCTTTGAGAGAAAAACCGAGGCATGGTATCTGATGGATAAGAGAGACTGACCTGACCTCAAAATATGATTCCTTAAGTACAGCGCCGTCAAATGGCATGTCTTCATGATCTATCCTGTTAAAGCAATTTTCAGCATAAAAACCTGAATGCCTGATAAGATTCCCATCTGTTTCAAATGCCTCAATCCTGAGGGGATACTCTTTTATAAGATTCCATGTGTATCCTGCGAGCTTTCCCTCAATGCCTTTTATTATATTCACAGGCCCGAATATCCTTAATGGGATATCTCTTCTCAAAAGCGCCCTTAGTAATACATCAAATCCTATGAAGTGGTCTATGTGTGTATGGGTCACAAAGACATCTGTTATCTTCTGGAGACCGCTTGGATCGAGCCTATTTATATCACCGAGATCAAAAAGTAGCGCCCTTTTTTCTCTCAGTATTCTGATGTAAAGACATGGGTCTTCAAAAGGACTGTTTATAAGCCTGTGGTGAAAAATTGGTTTCATAGGGGATTATATCCCATTGTGATATAATAAATCCAAAATATGCAGGTATGATGTAATTAGAGTCAAATGCTATAATTTACAAGTGTTGTTCTATAAGATATCAAAACCGGAGGGCATATGTCTGAACTTAGAAAAGATCCTATTGTTGGGCGCTGGGTCATAATATCTGTTGAAAGGGGGAAAAGACCTGCTGACTTTATATCACTCTCACAGAAGAAAAAGGGCGGATTCTGTCCTTTTTGCCAGGGCAATGAGCATACAGCGCCGCCTGAGATAATGGCGTTCAGAGATGCTGACTCAAAGCCAAATGCTACAGGGTGGACACTTCGAGTGGTGCCGAATAAATTTCCCGCCCTTCAGATACACGGTGAGCTGAATAAGACAGGCGAGGGCATATTCGACAGGATTAATGGAATAGGCGCCCATGAGGTAGTTATAGAGACATCCGAGCATAATCTGTCACTTTCCACAATGCCTCTAAGGGCGGTTGAGGATGTTCTATGGGCATACTATCTAAGGCTCAATGATTTAAAGAAGGACCAACGATTCAAATATGTTCTGATATTCAAAAATGAGGGGGTGGATGCCGGCGCGTCACTGGAGCATACGCATAGCCAGCTTATAGCTCTTCCAATCGTTCCAAAGCTTGTCAGGGAAGAGATAGATTCAGCAGAGCAGTATTACAAGATTAAGGAACGATGTATTTTCTGTGATGTAATTAATCAGGAGCTTGAAGACGGCAAGCGTATTATCTATGAAAACAGGAATTACTTAGCGCTTGCGCCTTTTGCGCCAAGGGCGCCGTTTGAGACATGGATTCTACCCAAGAAGCACGAGTCGTTTTTCCATCCGCCTGACAAAAACTTCTCGATGCTTGCAGATATACTGCAGAAGATACTGAAGCAAATGGACAGGATTCTTGATATACCGCCATATAATTTCATAATCCATACCTCACCATTCGATAGAGAGACGAATGATTACTACCACTGGCATATAGAGCTGACGCCGAAACTTACTAAGATAGCTGGGTTCGAATGGGGATCAGGGTTTTATATAAATCCAACGCCGCCTGAGGAAGCGGCAAAGTTTTTAAGAGAAGCAAAGATATGAGAAGGACCAATTACCAAACCACAATAACCAAGTTTGGAAATTGGAATCTGGTGTTTGGGATTTAAAGTCATGAAGATCCTTATTGCAACACCCGAGGCTGTACCTTTTGCAAAGACAGGCGGACTTGCAGATGTAACAGGTGCGTTGCAAAAGGAATACAGAAAGATGGGGCATGACGCCTATCTTATCCTGCCCCTTTACAGAAGGATCAAGGAAAACTTTAAACTCGAAAATACAGGCATAAAGATATCCGGCACTTTCGGGGACAGGAGATTGAGAGGCAGGATATTAAGCGATGGCTTTTCAGCCTATTTTATTGAGTGCAATGAACTTTTTGACAGGGAAGAGCTTTATGGCACGTCTCAGGGCGATTATTCTGACAATGCACTGCGGTTTATATTTTTTTCAAAAGGGGTTATTGGAGCCTGCAGGGGGCTCAAGTTCAGACCCGATATTATTCATTGCAACGACTGGCAGACAGCGATGGTGCCTTTGTATCTTAAGACGCTGTATAAGTCAGATAAATCTTTCAGCCGGACAGCTTCTGTAATCACCATCCATAATCTGGGATATCAGGGCTTATTCAACGCATCAGAGATGAGACTGACAGGACTTGACTGGGGCCTGTTTAACCCTGAGGGTATAGAATTCTACGGAAAGATGAATTTTCTGAAGGCAGGACTGCTGTCAGCAGATATGATAACTACTGTGAGCGATAGCTATGCAAAGGAGATACTCAGCAGGGAATACGGGTTTGGCCTTGATGGCGTTCTGAGTAAAAGGGCTTCTGATATCTTCGGCATTATTAATAGTATAGATTACAAGGAATGGAATCCTTTATCTGACGCCTTTATCCCTAAAAATTACAGTAGTAAAAAATTAAACGGCAAGAAGATGTGCAAACTCCAGCTCATGAAGGAATGCTCCATAACACTTGGTGAAAATACGCCTATTGTGAGCATGGTGGGCAGGCTGTCCAGTCAGAAAGGGCTGGACCTCGTATTAGAATCCCTCGAAAAAATTCTTTCGACAGGCGCTGCAATGATAATACTCGGAAAGGGAGATGAGAACTTCCAGATAAGACTATCCAAGGCTGCAAAGAAATACAGGGGAAGACTATATGTAAATATAGGATTTGAAGATTCGCTTGCACACAGGATATATGCGGGCTCCGACATATTCCTTATGCCTTCGAGATATGAGCCCTGTGGTCTCGGACAGCTTATTGCAATGAGATACGGCACAATACCTGTAGTCAAAAGGATAGGAGGGCTGGCTGACACTGTTTCAGATTATGAGCCTCTGACAGGTGAGGGCACAGGCTTTCTGTTTTCAGATTATACCCAGTCTGCACTCCTCTGCGCGCTTAAGTCAGCGCTTTGTGTATATGTAAATAAGACAAGATGGCAGAGACTGGCACTGAATGCAATGAATTTGAGATTCTCATGGAGGGCATCAGCAAAAAAGTACATAGAGCTTTACAGATATGCAATCAAGAAAAAGACAGAGAATACAAGGAGGTAGAAATGTTTATTGAGGTTTGTCAGTGAGTCTGAGACTGAAACTTATATTATTCCTGCTTTCATTCATTTTTTTAACATTACTTCTCGGCTTTGGCACATTTTATATATTCGATATCTTTGACAAAAATATTGATGTGCTCGAGACATCAATAAAGGATCATACCGTTCACGAAGAGTTTCACGACTCTATTGTCGCATTCCTTAAAGTTCCAAAAGATTGGGCGCTGACAGGAGATCCAAGATTCAAAAGACAATTCAGGGAGCAGATGGAAGTTCTATCAAGGAACCTTGCAAATTTCAAGAAGGGTTTAAAGGATAAGGAGATATCAGACAGTATTGAGAATGACATAGAGGAATTGAAAAAAATGTCAAAAAGTGTGATCTCCTCAGCTTCTCCTGTGGGCAATGTGATTGTTCTTGCTGATGTCAGCAGGCTCGAGCTTAAGGAGGCGGATGTACTTTCGAGCCTGGAGATAGTTCACAGAAAAAGCCTTGATACAATCCTTGATATCAGCAAGACAGGCGAGGATATAAAAAAGAACGTGAAATTTTACCTTAGCCTGCTGATTTCATTTGGAACAGGCGGAACAATATTTGTTGTGTTGCTGATGAGAAGGACATTCGGAAGTCTTTTCAATGAGCTGCTCGTAGCCACAGAGAAAGTGAGCAGAGGCGATCTTACCCACAGGATAGGCTCTCGCAGGGAAGATGAATTCGGGACGATTTCAAAGAGGTTCGATGAAATGGTCGAAAGGTTCAATGATACCATGAAGAGGAATGTCGAACTTTATACATCAACAAAAGACCAGTTGCAGAAACTCACTGTTCTATACGAGCTTGGAAAGACTGTTGCATCAGTCATGGACCTTGATGAACTGTTAAGGATAGTGGCGCTGGAGATTTCAAAGCTCCTGAATGCAAAGGGCTGCATTATAAGACTGCTTGAAGATAATATTCTGAGGATAAAATCTTCCTACGGATTTCCTGGTGATTTGAAAAAGCAGATTGATATAACCTCTGAAGATGGTGTGCCGAGCTGGGTTGTAAAAGAGGCAAAGCCCCTGCTTGTTAAAGACATATCAAGAATGCCCCCTGATATAGGCTCATCGGTCATTGCTGAGAAGTCATTAATATGCTTGCCCCTTCAGGTCGGCGGCAAGGTTATAGGCACGCTCGGTCTTTATGACAAGATTGGATCTGACGGCAATATAATATCTTTTTCTGACGAGGATATGGATACGGTGACTGCTTTTGCCTTGATATCAGCAGTAGCAATCGAAAAGGCCCGGATTTATGAGAGCGAGCGCCTTAGCGAAAAAAAGGCTGTTACAGCAAAGAACAGGATGGAGATCCTTTTTGACAGCGTGCAGGGCGGAATAGTTACTCTCGGGAAGAACTACGAGATAATATCAGTAAACACGTTTATTGAAAACTGGATAAACAAACCCGTATCAGAGATGATAGGGAAGAGCTCGCTGGAGGTCTTCCACGAAAAAGAGGGTATATGCCCGCACTGTGTGGCAAAAGCCACCTATGAGACAGGGCAGATAAATACCATAACCCAGTCCCGCGGTGTAAACCACGCCGAACTGACGTCCTATCCCATAAAGGATAAAAGCGGAAATGTTATCGAGTGTGTTGTATTTATACAGGATATCACTGAGAGGGTGTTGTATCATGAGGAAATACTCGGTCTGTATAAAGAGGTTGCCCAGACAAAGGATTATCTCGAGAGTCTCATAGATAATTCGGCAGATGCGATAGTCACGTCTGATTTGAGCGGGGTTATAACCTCATGGAATCAGGGCGCTGAAAGGATATTCGCTTACACAGAGGTTGAGGCTGTAGGGAAATTTCTTCCTTTTGTCCCGCAGTTTCTTATAGAGGCTGAAATGGAGCATATGGAAAGAATAAAGAAAGGGGAGACTCTTAAGGATATAGAGACATTGAGACAGAAAAAAGATGGAATGATAATCGAGGTGAGCCTTACCCTTTCACCTATAAAAGACACTGCAGGCGAGGTCATAGGCATAAGCGGGATATCGAGGGACATATCAGAGAGAAAACGCGTGGAAAAAGAGCTTATGAGAAGGAATCAGGAGCTGTCAAGACTGTTCTTCATAAGCTCGGCCATGAGAGGGACCTTTGAACTTGACAAGCTGCTCAGGATGGTGCTGACAGCAGTGACGATGAGCGATGGTCTCGGCTTTAACAGGTCGATACTCTTTCTTGTGGACGAGAAGAGGAATATCCTTAAGGGTGCGATGGGTGTGGGCCCTGCAAACCCTGAAGAGGCATGGCAGACATGGGAAAAGCTTTCCATAGAAAAAAGGACGCTTCCTGATATCATGCTCGACATAGAGACAAGCCTTCTCAGAAAGGATTCTTTCCTTGACAGACTGAGCATAGGGATAGAGATACCGCTTGAAGATGAGACGGTGCTGTCACATGCGGTGAAAGGGAAAAAAGCAACAAATGTGCTCGATGTAAAAGAGGAACCACTTGCCGATGTTGTGCTTATACAGCAGATAGGGACGCAGGCATATGCCGCGGTGCCTCTGATCTCGAGGGACAAGGTGATAGGAGCATTATGGGTGGACAATTTTTTTACAAGGCGGCTGATTACTGAAGAGGATATGAAATTCCTTGCAGGTTTTGCCAATCAGGTTGCAAGCGCCATAGAAAGCGTAAGGCTGTTTGAACAGGTATCCCGCGCAGAGGCTGAGCTTGAAAATATCTTTAGGTCTATCTCTGACATGATCTATATTACAGATAAGGACTACACAATAAAAAACATAAACAAGGCAGTAGCGGACAGGGTTGGAAAACCTGCCGAGGAGATTATAGGCAGGAAATGCTACAAGATACTCCACGGCATGAATGAGCCGTTCCCTGAATGTCCGCATCACAAGACCGTCAACACAATGAAGGCTTATATCGAAGAAGTTGAAGACAAATATCTCGGGGGCACATTCCTGACATCGAGTTCACCTGTTTTTGATTCATCAGGAGAGTTTTCCGGGACTGTTCATGTTGTCAGGGATATTACTGAACTGAATACCCTCAGAGAGAAGCTGGTTGCCTCAGAACGAATGGCAGCGCTTGGCGAGGTTGCTGCAAAGGTTGCGCATGAGATCAGAAATCCTCTAGTTTCTGTCGGAGGGTTTGCAAGAATACTCGAAAGAAAACTCGAAGGTAACCTTAAAGATTATGCAGGTATTATTGCAAAGGAGGTGAACAGGCTAGAGACTACGCTTAAGGAGATTCTCGGCTTTGTCAAAGAGGCAAGATTGGCAAAGGAAAAGAGCGATATTAATAAGTTGGTTAAGGATATAATATCCCTTATAGAGACAGAGGTTAAGGATAAGGGCATTATGCTTGTAAAAGAACTGGGTTTTACGCCGCTCATAATGGTTGATCCTTACAGGATAAGAGAGGCATTGCTTAATATATTAAATAATGCCCTTCAGGCAGTTGTTTCATCAGGCGCAATAACAGTCAAGACTTATACCTTTAAATATTCTGTGGTCATAGAGATAAGCGACACAGGTCCGGGAATAGATGAAAAAGATCTGCCATTTATATTCAATCCTTTTTATACTACAAAGGCAGCAGGCACGGGTCTCGGGCTTTCAATAACCAACAGGATTATAGAGGAACACAAGGGAAAGATAGAGGTCGAAAGCAAGATAGGCAAGGGAACAACATTTAAGGTTTTTTTACCTTTAAAGGAGGAAGGGACATGAAAATATTAGTGGTTGACGACGATATCGATATCCAGAAATTGTATAAGGAAGAACTTGAGGAAGAAGGCTATGCAGTTGTTGTCGCAGGCACAGGCGAGGAGGCGCTGAAATTATTCATCCAGGAAGACCCTGATCTTGTAACTCTTGATATACTTATGCCTGACATTGACGGCATAAATCTCTTAAGACAGATGAAGGAAAAGAAACCGAGACTTCCGATTATTATGTCAACGGCATACGATTACAGAGATGACTTTGCTGTCTGGGCATCAGAGGCGTATGTCGTCAAATCATCAGATCTCAGCGAACTCAAAAACATCATCAAAAAGCTCATGGTCAAGTAGCAATCCTCTATGGTTATAAAGGCGCTTTCTCCTGTTTATGGCGGATATGTTATTTCGCGAGCAGACGGAATTATCTTTATCAGGGGAGCGCTGCCTGAAGAGATTGTAGAGATTTCTATCACTGAGAAAAAAAAAGATTATTCTGTTGCCACAGTAAAAAATGTCATTGAACCCTCTCCTCACAGGATTGAACCGCTGTGCCCTGTATTCGGGACATGCGGCGGTTGCCACTTTCAGTTTATATCGTATGAAAAACAGGTCTCGATGAAAGAGGAGGTGCTTATTGCTTCACTTCAAAGGATTGGCAATATAGAGACGCCGCTAGAATGTCCGCTCATGATAGATAAGATAAATATCCTTCTGAAAAGGATAAGGGAGAAAAATTTATCAGGCCTGAAAGAAATGCATATATCTTACGGAGGTACTGCCACTGCACTGATCAAGCCAGAGGCTCTCAGAGATGACATCGAACTCTCCCTTATTGATATGGGATTCTCAGGTGTTTCATTCGAAAATGGCGAATCAGTAGGCAGGGATTATATAACACTCGACCTCAATGGACTGAGCTATACGATTACGCCATGGACTTTTTTTCAGGCGCACTGGGACCTTAACAGGAAGGTTGTGGAACTTGTTGTTAATAGCCTTTATCCGCTCGAGGGAATGCATGTCCTTGACCTCTATGCAGGAGCAGGCAACTTCTCTTTATCTGTTGCAAGACATGCCGCACAGGTTGTGGCTGTAGAGGAAAATCCTTATGCAGTAGAAGATGGGCAGAGGAATGCAAAATTAAATAATATAGAAAATTGCAAATTTGTTAAGACATCTGCAGAGAAATACAAGGCGCACGAAAAAGTTGACATCTTGCTGCTTGATCCTCCGCGTCCCGGGCTTACTGACGAGGTGTCTAAAAAAATCCTTAAGTTTTTACCGCAGAGGATTGTTTATGTCTCATGCAACCCTTCAACATTCGCAAGAGACCTGAAGAAGTTAAAGGATAACTACAACATAGATTCTATCCGCATGATTGATTTTTTCCCCAATACCTATCATGTCGAAGCGCTCGCATTCTTGAGCCTCAAATAACCTGGGGAATTGATTCGTTGGTTGTTTATCCCTATCAAAAGGTGATCAAATAAGGCATGGTATAATAGAGTACGTACGTTGGAAAAGCACATCCAGGAAGAAGAAAAGAAAATGAGACGATTGAAGTTCATCGTTGACCTGACAGAGGCGGTCCTCATGCAGTCTGATCTTGGTCTTCAGGAGTCCATCGACATGATAGAAAACACAAAGAGGGCTGCGCTCAGTCTTTTCCCTGAAAAGGAATTTGTCTACGACCTTATCTACACCCCGAGGTTCCGCAGAATCATCAATGATCGTTTTACCATTCCCGGAACACTTTCGGGGCGTAACTGACTTTATTTATCCGCAAGAATTTCTTCAGGACTAAGCCAGACAATTTTGCCGTCACGCCAAATAACAATAGGATTACCAGCCTGCTTGTGTTTCAATAAAGCATCACGAACACCCTGAGCCAGTGCAAGTGTTACCTTTTCAGGATTCGAAAAGGTTTCAGCAATTTTATCTCTATGTTTTTCTCTGGCTGCCATAGTTCTCTTTTATATTATGCCAAACAACTAAATCATTGACAAGTAATTCTTGCTCCCTCTCACCATAAGCTATCAAACGCGGCTCAGAACCGGAGTTGTTATAAAGAAACCACGTATCTGCAATGGGGCGATAGAGCTTGAAAAAATTGCAGATGGAGTCGAGCTATTATAGCAGAGAAGAAGATATTGAAAATAGTGAAGGGAAAGGATTAGTATTTATGCGGGTTTTGGGAAGGTGGGGAAGAAGGAGAAGAGGGATTGAAATCTTTTGCACGCTCAATTAATAGTGTGTCCCTAATAATTCCTAATAAAAGCTCCTATGAGTATACAGAGGAAGAGGTTAATAAGATTTTCTCTGAAATAGATAAGCAGTTAAAACTCATAAAAGCAAAGTTTCTGGCAGGGAAGAGGGAGAGGTTTAGGCTGTGAAAAAGACCAATATGTCATTCCTTTATTCTTTAAAAAATGACAAACACTCACAGTTATTTTTCTTGACTCCTCAACAAAATTTACCCTAAAATTATTTCAAAAGTGCATACAAATATGAAGAGACGAGCAAAATATTTGGAATATTAAAAAATGCAGGCAAAAGAAACTAAACTGCAAGACATAATTGAGGGGACAAAACAGTACGTCATTCCTCTTTTTCAGCGGACTTATAGTTGGACAAACAAAGAATGGAAAATTTTATGGAAAGACCTACTTGAACTATGTGAAGCTGAAAACCCACGGACTCATTTTATTGGTTCAATCGTCAATATGCAAAGTAAACTTATCAGCCCAAAGCATTCAAAAGTTTTGCTATCAAGCCATGGAAACGATTGAACTTACATCCGAGGACTGGGGTGTAACAGTAAATTGAGAAGAAACCTACCTTCTGATTTTGGGTGCGACTATGATTAAAGACAATAACGACATCCTTAAAAATCTCCTCCCTCAAATCCACCCTCGACTGATTGGGACTTGTCTGTCGACGGGCATATTGGTAATATATAAGCAACGAACTAAGTGAGGGTATAGTATGAAAAAAGAAACAAAGAATCCCCATGTGATTTCACAGGAAAAGGTTATTTCAATTCTCAGAAAAGAAATGCCTTATCTTAAGGATAAATACGGCGTTGAACGGATAATTTTGTATGGCTCTTTTGCTAAGGGCAAACAGACGAAAAAAAGCGATATAGATGTCCTTGTTGATCTCCGAAAGACTTTGGGTTTTGAGTTTATCGAGCTCGCAGACAGGCTTGAGGCAAAACTTGGGCGAAAAGTCGACATTGCAACTTTTGAGCATTTCAAACGAAGCTTCAATAGTCCGAGGTACCGGCATATAGCAGAGGATATTAAAAGGAGTCTGATTTATGTCAAGTAGGAGGCGAGATAAGGATTCCCTCAGCGATATAAAGGAGGCAGTTGAGCGCATCGTCTCATACACGAAAGGGTTGACGTATAAGCAGTTTCTTCTCGACGGGAAAACACAGGATGCTGTTGTCCGGAATTTTGAGATTATAGGAGAGGCTGCAAAAAACATCTCAAGAGATTTGAGAGCAAAGCATCCTGAAATTCAATGGCAGAAGATATCCGGCTTACGAGACAAATTTATACATTTTTATTTTGGTATTGATTATAAAATTGTATGGAATATTGCCAAGAAGGAACTGCCTAAACTGTCCAAACATATTGAAAACACTCTTAAATAAAAACATCCCCTTAAAATTCGCCTCCCTCAAATCCGCGCTTGACGGCTATCGTCCTTTTCCTTATTGCCTTTGCTTTTGTCATTTGGGATTGAGTAAAATTAGAGATATATTAGCTTTCAAAACAGGAGTTTGAAATGAATGCAATTGAGATTTTGAAAAAACATGAAAGTACAATCAAGGCAAAGTTTCATGTCAGAAAGATAGGCGTTTTCGGCTCTTTTGCGAGAGGTGAAGAAAAGGAAGGCAGCGATATTGATGTTCTTATCGAACTGGAAGACAAATATGAGACCTTCGACAATTTTATGGACCTCAAATTTTTTCTTGAGGATTTATTTAACAGGAAAATAGACCTTGTAACTGTCGAGGCGCTAAGGCCACAGTTAAAGGATGATATTTTACGGGAAGTAGTCTATGCGTAGGAATTACATGCTTTATCTTGAGGATATTCTGGAATCTGCAAACAAGATTCAAAGTTATGTTGACGCTTTGTCTTTTGACAATCTTATAAAAGACAGAATGAGAGTTGATGCCATTGTCAGAAATTTTGAGATTATCGGCGAGGCATCAGGCAAAATTCCTAAGGAGATAAGAGACAAATACCCTTCTGTTGAATGGAAAAGAATATCCGATTTCAGAAATGTCCTAGCTCATGAATATTTTGGGATTAAATATAAGATTATGTGGGACATAATCAAAAACAAACTGCCTGAACTTGAAAAACAGCTAAAAGCAATAGTTGATCAGGAAAAAAATAAGCCACAGTAAAAATGCCAGATTTAACAAGGAACGACATTCTCAATAAAATCTCCTCCCTCAAATCCACCCTCGACAGCTATCGTCCTTTTTCTGACCATGTTGTCAAACAACTTAGAGATTACTATCGTATTGGACTGACCTATACATCCAATGCGATTGAAGGGAATACGCTTACCGAATCTGAAACAAAGGTTGTTTTGAAGACGGTTTAACCATCGGCGGCAAGTCTCTAAGGGAACATTATGAGGCTATTGGACATGCAAAGGCTTATGACCATATTTATTCTCTCCTTGACAGACCTATATCCGAGGAAGATGTCTTATTCCTGCATAAACTTTTTTTTCAACAGATAGATTTTGAAAATGCAGGGAAATACAGACAGAGGAATGTTATCATTACTGGAACTGATTATCTTCCTACAGACCATAAGGAAATTGCTGGGTTAATGAAAAAATATATAGCAAACTTAATCTCTCCTGCTAAAGACAGACATGTGCTTGAATGGTCAAGTGATCTGCATGCTGAGTTTGAGGCGATTCATCCATTCATAGATGGCAACGGGAGAATTGGAAGGCTCCTGTTAAGTATACCGACTATGAAGAATGGCTATTGTCCTGTAAAAATTCCTTCAATAAGACGGGCTGAATATATAACAGCAATGCAGAAATCAGATAAGGGTGATTTGAATACCCTGAGGGCTTTGACCCTGAGTGTTGTCTATGAAGAGATGAAATCGCTGAAGAGGCTTGTTGAAAGCCTTGTTAAGTAACGCTTTAAATTTACTTCTATGACTTCTTTGAAGTCTTTGCTGTGAATGCGCTAAACTTTTTTCCAACTTTATCGCTGTTGCAGTGAGGGCATCTTACCGTAGGTTTCATCTCAACCTCATGAAGCGTTAGCGAGACCATGAATTCGTGGTTGCACTCCTTGCAGACATATTCATAAATTGGCATAGCACGACCTCCTTATGAGTTTCAGATTTGAGCAGATGAAGAAAGTATATCACAAAACAAAGAAATTATTGACCAATACAGGTTAATTGTGTTAGAAAAAGAGCATGAACGAAAAACAGAGACTTCTCAAAGAACTTCCGTCAGTTGATGAGATTCTGAAGATCCCTGATGGTGTTAGGTGGTGCGAGTCGTATCCGAGGAGATATGTTCTTAAGGCAATCAGGGAAGTAATCGACAACAGAAGAAAAGAGATAATTGAACTTTCTTCCACAGATATTACGATTGAAGGAATGACGAATAATATTGAGACACGGATTCAGAAGCTTTCTTCTTACAGCCTTCAGCCCCTCATAAATGCAACAGGCGTCGTAATCCATACGAATCTCGGCAGGTCAATACTTTCTGAAAGGGTGCTCGATAATGTAAGAAAGGTCTCTGAGAACTACTCCAATCTTGAGTACGACCTTGAAAAAGGCGCCCGCGGAAAACGCTATGTCCATATCACAGAGCTCCTCAGAGAGATAACAGGAGCTGAGGATTCGCTTATTGTGAATAATAATGCAGCAGCAGTGCTGCTCTGCCTGAACACTGTGGCAAAAGGCAGGGAAGTCATTGTCTCACGGGGGGAGCTCGTTGAAATCGGCGGTTCATTCAGGGTCCCGGATGTGATGGCAGCAAGCGGGGCAATTCTCAAGGAGATAGGCACAACCAATAAGACACATCTCTATGATTATGAGAGGGCTATAAATGAAAATACTGCCTTAATCCTTAAGGTGCACAAAGCGAATTACAGGATTACAGGTTTCACAGAGGATGTCCCTGTCACTGACCTCAAAAAGCTCTCAGAAAAACATCGGATTCCTTTGATGTATGACCTTGGCAGCGGATGTATGATAGACCTGAAGCCTTACGGTATTCATTCTGAACCCGCAGTGCAGGAGATCGTGAAGGCAGGTGTGGATATCATAACCTTCAGCGGTGATAAACTCCTCGGCGGCCCTCAGGGAGGAATCATTATAGGGGAAAAGGAATACATCAATAAGATACAGAAAAATCCTATGACGCGGGCAGTGCGGATCGATAAGCTCACGCTCGCAGCATTCGAGGCAACACTGATGGAATATCTCGATGAAGAAAAGGCAATCGAAAATATCCCGACTCTGAAGATGCTTCTGCAAAGTCCCAAGCAGATAAAAGAGAGGGCAAAAAAGATAGCATCGCAGATGAAAAGACAGATCAAAAATGCAAAGATAGAGGTGGCGCCTGATGAATCAAAGGCAGGAGGAGGTTCTCTTCCTGAAGTCGCTTTTCCAACATATGTTGTATCAATTAAACCAGAGGGCGTCTCAGTCAATGATCTTGAAGAGAGGCTGAGAAAGGGCATACCTCCAATCATTGCACGGATAAAAGACAACGCTTTTTTTATTGACGCGCGAACAGTGCGAAACCACGAGATAACATCCCTTGTGAAAGGGATCCGCACAGCGCTTTATTGATTTTTATATCCTGATAGTTTATTCTTTAAAACATGACTTTTACTGATATCCTTGCCACTTTTAAAGAGAAAAAAATACTTGTCATTGGCGACCTTGTCCTTGACCGCTATGTATGGGGAAAGGTAAACAGGATTTCACCTGAAGCGCCAGTCCCTATAGTCGAAGTTACTCATGAAAATTTTCTTCTGGGCGGTGCTGCCAATGTGGCGCACAACATTGTGAGCCTTGGAGGGCATGTGACTGTTGTCGGGATAATCGGCAGCGACAGAGGAGGTGATATCTTAAAAAAAATCCTGGATGAAAAGGGTATCCTCTGCTGCGTATTTGATGATAAGAGACCAACCATAGTCAAGACAAGGGTGATAGCCCACAATCAGCAGGTCGTTCGATTTGACAGAGAAGACAACAAAAAAGTTGAAGGAAAGACATTTGATATGCTGGTTGAGTCCATAAAAAAGGCAATTCAAGAACATGATGCAGTGATAATCTCTGACTATAAAAAAGGCGTCATCTCTTCTGAACTCATATCAGAAGTTATTAAGGCGGCAAGGCCGAAGAAAAAATTCGTGGCTGTTGATCCAAAGACAGGACACTTTCATTGCTATAAGAATGTCTCATTGATAACGCCGAACCTCATGGAGGCATCTCACGGTTCAGGGATAGAGATAAAGGATGAAAAATCACTCATTAAGGCCGGCAAGACCCTCCTGAAGAAACTTTCCTGTAAAGCAGTTCTGATAACCCGTGGAGAAGAGGGAATGAGCCTTTTTGAAAAAAATAATTTTGTTAACATACCGACTGTTGCAAGACATGTGTATGACGTCACAGGCGCCGGCGACACTGTTATAGCTGCCTTTACCCTTGCCTATGCATCAGGCGCTACGCTGGAGGAAGCAGCGCTCATCGCAAACCATGCCGCAGGCATTGTCGTCGGTGAGGTTGGGACAGCGGTGACAACTCCTGCAAAGATCATGCAATCCCTTAAGGATTCTCGATAAAAAATTTTCCTTTCAATACGTTCTCTATCGCACTAAAAATAAAGGGTTTGGCCATAAAAAGATCAGCTCCTGCAGCTAAAAACTCCCTTTCATCTCCCGTGGCGCTCATGCCGATTATTGGCAATGATAAATTCAGATTTCTGACCATTTTTGTAAGCTCTATACCATTAATTTTAGGCATCATATAGTCAGTTATTAAGGATAGTGTAATGCCCTGTTCTTATTAATGCTATTGCATCCTCTCCATTACTAACACATTCTACATTATACCCGTGAAGGGTTAAAAATTCCTTTAGCAAATTCCTGATAAAAATGTCATCATCGACAACCAAGATTTTTTTGTTATTTCTTTCCATGTATTAGTCTATTTTTACTACTTTTAGTTGTATTTGTCAAGTTTTTACAACTTTTAGTTGATAGACTTTTCTTTTCCCGAATAAGCAGAATTACTTCATATGGAAAAAAGGGTGGACATACGGCATATTGGGAACCTGATAAGAATAGCAAGAAAGATGGCAGGCCTGTCTCAGATGGAGTTAGCAGAGAAACTTGGCATCTCCTATCAGCAAGTCCAGAAATACGAAAAGGGGTTGAGTGAAATCAGTTTATCAAGACTTTCTCAGATTGCGCATGCATTGAATACGCCTATAAATAGATTTATTTCAGATGATGAAAAGATGATGGTATCCGAATCTATGAGCTTGTACGGCATACTGAGCGATGATGAGATTGAACTACTCAGATTCTTCAGAAAGATTAAAAACAAGAAATTGAAGGCTGAATTTCTGATGGTGATGAAGAATATATCTGAGTTATCAGAGAAGGGACTTTCAAAGAAGGCTAAATCTTAAGCATCATTATAACTGCATCCTCTGCCGGCATAACATAGTATTCTTTTCTTGTCCCTATAATTCTGAATCCGAATCCTTCATAAAGTTTTTTTGCAGGATAATTTGACTCCCTAACCTCAAGATACAGAAATCTGCATGCACTTTCCTTTAACTCTTCTATTATAAGTGTAACAAGGTTTTTTGCTATGCCCTTCCTTCTGAAATCAGGATGAACTCCGAGGTTAAGAATATGACCTTCGTCAGACACCTGGTTTGCACATATATAACCTATAACCCGTTCTCCTGCTACTGCAACCTTTGATGTTGAGCGGGGGTTGTATATCTCATTGAAAAATGATGTCTCTGACCATGGAGCGCTGAATGACATGCGCTCAATTACGGTTACCTCAGGGATGTCATTCTTTGTCATCTCTCTTATAATGGCGTCGTGCATCGAAATTTTACCTGTAGCCATATAATTAAGATATCACAGCATTTTCAATATGTGAAGTTCTGATATGAGCCATGGTTGTCCAAAATAAGATATATTAAAAAGCTGAACGCTTCATAAATACAATGAATCGACAGGATATTAAGATGCGCAAACTCGCTTTGATAAGCAGTTTTAAATGGAACAATATGAGAGATGTTTTTATGAATATTCAGATGTAGATTAATTTTTTAAGGTGTCGTCATTGTATTTCTTCATCCTTCAGCCTTTTTTAGTTATTTTGGACAACACCGTGTATGAATACAATCTCATGAGCGACAATGATATGCTAACTCATTGACACATCTGAATTTTTCCTGATATACTTTTTTTGAAAATGCAAATATATTTTGGAGTTCTCTGCTATGCATAGGGGCAGGAAAGAGAGACGCACAAGGGAAACGCTCGCCCTTGTTCTTGCCGGCGGCAAAGGGGAAAGGCTTCATCCCTTAACAATTCACAGGGCAAAACCAGCAGTGCCTTTTGGCGGCAAATACAGGATAATTGATTTCACGTTGAGCAACTGTATAAATTCGAACATAAGGAAGATAGCTGTTCTTACGCAGTATAAGTCTTTGTCCCTGAATAAACATCTCGCGCTTGGATGGGAGAAACTTTTTAATCCGGAACTAAGGGAATTTATTATGTCAGTGCCGCCGCAGCAGCGTGTTGACGACAGATGGTATGAAGGCACGGCTGATGCTGTATATCAGAATATCTATTTTATAGAAAAAGAGGCGTCTCATTTTCTTCTCATACTTTCAGGAGACCATATATATAAGATGGATTATTATGAGATGGTGGAGTGCCATCTTAAGAGTAATGCAATCGGAACTATTGCAGCTATAGAGATCGACAGGGATAAGGCGTCAGCATTTGGAGTTATCGAGGTTAACAGAGAATCGAGGATAATAGGGTTTGAGGAAAAACCCCAAGACCCGAAGCCAATCCCCTGGAGTCCCAATCAGTCTCTTATTTCAATGGGAGTCTATCTGTTTAACACGAGAGACATAATAGATGAACTAAAAACCGATGCCCTTTGTTTAACAGCACATGATTTTGGGAGAAACATCATCCCGGCAATGATTGAAACCAGAAGGCTTTTTGCCTACAATTTTCAGGACGAGAATAAGAAAGAGGCAAAATACTGGCGCGATGTCGGCACAATAGACGGATACTGGGAGGCTAATATGGATCTTGTTTCTGTGGACCCTATGTTCAATTTCTATGATAAAGATTGGCCATTAAGGACATACCAGCCTCAGTATCCACCAGCCAAGTTCGTTTTTGCGCAGGAATATAAGGGGGGAAGGCTCGGGATAGCGCTGGATTCTATTGTTTGCGACGGGTGTATTATAAGTGGAGGAAGGGTGCAGAATTCTATTCTGTCGCCCAATGTAAGGATTAACAGCTGGACAGAAATACAGGAATCTGTGCTTATGGAAAATGTTGAGATAGGAAGGCGCTGTAAAATAAAAAAGGCGATAATAGATAAGGATGTCCGTGTGCCTGAAGGCACACGGATAGGTTATTCTATCGAAGAAGACAGGAAGAGATTTTATGTCAGTCCTAAGGGGATTGTGGTAATACCCAAGGGTGTGGAGATAAAATGAGTCTTGTAGGCAGGCTTGAGGATCTTG
The DNA here is from genome assembly GCA_016208915.1 of Nitrospirota bacterium. Lineage (GTDB taxonomy): Bacteria > Nitrospirota > Thermodesulfovibrionia > Thermodesulfovibrionales > UBA1546 > JACQXE01. The sequence goes on from JACQXE010000052.1 coordinate 70,072, forward strand.
CCCTTTCTGATATATTTCAGATATTAAGTATAGGCAAAAAGACAGGGACACTTATAATAAGCGGGACAGCAGGCGCTGCTGTAATTGTTTTCAAGAATGGTCTTGTTGTGAAGGCAGAGACCACAACGATTGAAGGGACCATTGGTCATGACCTTTTTCAAAGCGGCTTGATAAAGGAATCAGTATTGCAGATGGCTCAGGAAGTAAAAAAGAAGTTGCCCGCAAAATCTGTTGCTGAAATACTTTTTGACCTCGGCGCAGTAAACAAGGATATACTGGAGAAGTTTTCGAAGAAAAGGATAGAAAGGACCATATACCAGCTTCTGCTATGGCAGGAAGGTAATTTCCAGTTCGAGCTGGAAGACCTGGATATAAAGGATAAGATAAATATAGAGGATGCAGGTTGGGAGGTCTCAAAGGGAATAAGCCCCGAGTATCTCCTTATGGAAGGTGCGAGAGTATATGATGAGTCTGCAAAGCAGGAAATTCTTTCCCATGAAGAACTCGCAGGTGAGGCAGAAGAGAGCGGCTGGGAGGCAGACTGGGCGGGACAGCCTGTTGCAGAGCGAAAAGATATTTCAGCGCTGAAGTCTCTTACACAGGAATTGAGGTTCCCGAATTCTATCTCAGAGATAACGCTTCTTATCCTCAGGTTTGCAAGCGATATTTTTCAGAGGGGTGTTCTGTTTATGGTAAGTGATGATGAAATTGTAGGCTTGGGCCAGTTTGGACTTGAGATAGAAGGGGCTGATGAGAAGATACGTGAGACTATAATCCCCTTAAAAAATAGCGCATTTCTTAAAAAGATACTGGACGAAGCACACTCATATAAGGGAAATATAGAGAAAGATGAGGGCACGGAGTTTATGATAAATGAACTCGGTGGAGGCTGGCCCATGGAAGGTGCGGTATTCCCTATTGTTGCAGAGGGAAAGGTCGCGGCAATGCTCTACTGTGATAGCCTGCCTGAAGGCGAGGAGACAGGCGAGACAGAAGGGCTGGAGATATTCATAAGCCAGGCAGGTCTTGCTCTCGAAAAATCCATTCTTCAGAGCAAACTCAAGGACATGCAGAAAAGAATTGATAACTGAAAAAGAACAGATGCTTTTTTTATTTGCATTTGGTAGAATTTATTCTAACTATGCATTTTATGATATATAATCTTGGAATGCAAGAAAAGAAAGGCTGGATTCGAATTCAATTTTCAGAAACTTTCCGTAATTTTTCATTCTTAATCTCAAAATTTCACAGGAGGGCATGTGAAATCCATCCTTATTGTTGAAGATTCAACAACTACAAGATCACTTATAAGGGCAGTCATTGAGGAGGTCGGGGATTTTAATATTATAGAGGCGCCTACAGGTTTTGACGCCTTAAAGATCCTTCCTTCACAGGATGTTGACCTGGTAGTTACAGATATCAATATGCCTGATATAAACGGTCTGGAATTAATAAACTTCGTTAAGAGCAATCCTCGTTATAGTCATATCCCGCTGATTATCGTTACTACTGAAAGGAGTGAGGAAGACAAGAAGAGAGGCATGGCGTTAGGCGCAGCTGCCTATGTCACAAAGCCATTCAAGGCATCCGAACTTCAGGAAATAGTGAAAAAGACCCTTAATTTATGAGCTCAGCAAAAAAAGAGTTTATAGCTGAAGCAGAAGACCTGCTCGAAGAGTCAGGCAGGCTGATTCTCGAGATACAGGATACATATCAGACCGAACTCAATCCTGATACTATAAATGCCCTCTTCAGAGCCATACACACATTAAAAGGGCTGTCAGGACTTTTCGGACATAAGGGGATTGCAGATCTCAGCCACAATCTTGAATCCATGCTTGATGATCTGAGATTAGGCAAGATTGATATGTCTGATGATGTAATACGGTTTCTGTTTAATAATATGGACCTAATGAGGTCTATCGTTGAAGGAGTTAGCAAAGGGGAGGAACAGGATGTATCAGGCCACATAAAAAACATTGAAGTATTCCGCAATTCTTTGACAGGCAAGACAAAAGGGCCTGACCTGAAGGGACTAATAGAGGATTCCCTCCTTATGGTCCTTTCAGAGTATGAGGAACACAGATTAAAGACCAATGTGCAAGAAGGCAAGGGAATATATCTTGCCAAGGCTATCTTTTCTCTTGTGGATTTTGATAAATCGCTCGAAGAGCTTACAAAGCTGATTAAATCAAAGGGCGAACTAATATCAACATTGCCTACCTCATCCAATCTCCCGCCTGATTCAATAGGGTTTAACATGATGTTTGGTAGTGTGCAACATCTGGAGAAACTGAAAGAAGAAATGAAATTTGATATTGATACGCTGGTGAAGCCAAAGGCGGTAGAGAGCGCTCCTCAACAGCAAAAACCTCAGGATACAACGCTGAAGAGTTCGACAACCACTGTAAGGGTAGATATAGAAAAGCTGGACAGGATTCTTAACACTATAGGTGATCTTACTCTCGTGAAGGGAGGCGTAAAAAGGATAGGCGAGGAGCTGCTTGAAAATTATGGCCATTCTCCTCTCGTTGCTGATATATATAAGATTTCCCAGAGCCTTGAAAAAAGGCTTTCAGCGCTTCAGAACCAGGTTCTCGAGATAAGGATGGTGCCTATAGGGCAGATATTTTCAAGGCTTGCGCAGGTAATAAGAAAATATTCGAGAGAAGTCGGCAAGAAGATAGAACTCCTCATGTTCGGAGAAGACACCGAGATCGACAAATATATAGCTGAAGAGGTTATTGACCCTTTGATGCATCTTGTAAGGAATGCGATTGACCATGGGATAGAAACTGAAGAAGAAAGAAGGAAAAAAGGCAAGAGGGAGACAGGGATAATAATACTCAAGGCATCGCAGCGCGGCAACCATGTAATTATCGAGGTCAAAGACGACGGCGGTGGAATTGATATCCAGAAGGTTAAGGAAAAGGCAGTACAGAAGGGGCTTTTAGAAGAGGGAGCAGAGATAGATGAGAAAGAAATCATAAATTTCATATTTGCCCCTGGGTTTAGTACAAAAGAGGTGGTGAGCGAGGTATCAGGAAGAGGCGTAGGCATGGATGTTGTGAAAAAGAAGCTTGCAGCAATAGGAGGTTTTGCTGAAATCGACACAGAAAGAGACAAGGGTACTACAACGGCCCTTACCATACCTATAACCCTTGCTATCGTGAAAGCCCTGATTATAAGAATAGGTGCCATGAGGTTTGCTATTCCTCTGACGTCAATCTCTGAGACAGTGGTCATAATGCGGAATGAATTTCAGACAGTGGAGGGGAAGGAAGTTTATAATTTAAGAGGCGAGCTTCTTCCCATGACAGACCTCAGGAAGGTCTTTGACCTGGAAGGCGAAGCATCAGAAAAGTCTTTTGCTGTTGTGGTTGGCGTTGGGAACAGAAAACACGGGTTGATAGTTGATGAACTCTTCGGACAGCACGAGATCGTTATAAAACCTCTCGGAGAATATTTTGCAGGGCGTCGAGGTTTTGGAGGCGCTGCTGAAATAGGCAAATACGAGGTAATTCTTGTCATAGATGTCGATGCCCTTGTAGAAGAGGCAGTAATCAAGCAGAAGGTGAAACTGTAGGAGACGAAACGTGGTTGATTGTTTCATAGGGAGTCTTTTATATGTATGAAGAGTTTTACGGATTGCAACTGAGACCGTTCACCAAGACGCCCAATCCAAAGTTCCTCTTCATGAGCAGGATACATGAAGAGGCGCTCGCAAGGCTTCAGTATGCAGTAGAGGAAAAAGAGATTATTCTGCTTACCGGAGAAATTGGTTGCGGCAAGACCACGCTTACAAGAGCGCTTATTGATTCTCTCGATGAAAAATATAGAGTCGTGCTTATCATCAATCCGCGTCTCACGCCTGCGCAGTTTCTGAGGACTCTCGCCAAAAGGTTTGATATGGATGTCCCATCCAATTTCAAGGATGACCTGATCGAAGCCGTATATTCAAAGGTATACGAGGACTATGAGGCTGGCATCACACCTGTAATCATCATAGATGAGGCGCAGCTTATCCCTGACAAGGACACGTTTGAAGAGATAAGGCTTCTCACAAATTTCCAGCTTGATGACACAAATCTTCTGAGCCTTATACTTGTTGGACAACCAGACCTGAGGCGAAGGCTGAATCATAAGGTATATCTTCCCCTGAAACAGAGGATCGGGCTTTTTTACCATCTCGGACCTATAAGCGAGGACGAAGTTAAAGGGTACATTGAGTACCGTCTTAAGGTGGGAGGGCGGGAAGATATGCTTTTTACAGATGAGGCATTAAAGTCGCTTCATATATATTCTAAGGGCATTCCAAGGCTGATTAACAGCATGGCAACGGCTGCACTTTTGAGCGGATTCAGCCACGAATACAGAATAATTGATGTAGGATTGATTGACGAGGCAGCGCAGGAGCTTGGAGTTAATGGATATAGCGAAAATTAGAAAAAAGGCAAAAGAGGTAAAAGAGGCAAAAGAACCAAAGAGTTCATCTGGGCCTCAAAATGCAGTTGAACATGCTACTGTGAAAGATGTCCAGGGTGCTGTTATGACTGTAGTGTCTGAAGAGCCTGTGAAGAAAGAGGAACAGACTAAACCTCCTGAAAAAACTGCAAGTGTTATAGAACCAGCAGCAGAAAAGATTGAATTTCTTACGTTCCAGTTAGCTACCGAAGAGTTTGCCTTCAGAGTTTCTGATATTGAGGAAATCCTCAGATTTCAGAGAATTACAAATGTTCCAAGAGTGCCTGATTATATACTTGGCATAACCTCATTAAGAGGTAAGATAATACCAGTTATTGATCTTAGAAAAAGGTTTTCGATTTTCGATGCAGGCGACACATTTTCAGATGTCTCGCTAAGGAAAATCCTGATTCTTAAGGGTTCAAAAGGACTTTTTGGCGCGCAGATCGACAGAGTAAGAGGCGTTATCCGCATCCTTCAGTCAGAGATATCAGAACCGCCAGCTCACCTGACAGAAGCCCAGATAATTTTTGTCGAGGGAGTAGTCCTTCATAAGAACAGGTTTGTATCTATTATAAACATGGAAGAACTTATCGAAATGAAAGGTTAGGTGTAGACAGCTTGAGCAAAAGACTCGGATTTAAGATAGGTTTTATAATTTTCGCCCTGCTTCTTGGCGGTTTTATACTGTCAGGACTCTTTACAATTTATATAGCAGGAAAAAATCTCGTTCAATCTTATGAGACGCTCATGAGGGTTGCAATAATAGCTGTATTATTTGCCCTTATAGTGAGTCTGGCACTCTGGCTGTTTATGAGAAAGCTGGTATTAATGCCTGTTAAGGCAATGGAGTCAGCAGCTGCAAAACTTGCTGATGGTGACCTTTCATTTGCCGTGGATGTAAGTACAGGAGACGAGATTTCACAGTTGGGTCAACATATTCATGAATCAGTCAATTCCTTGAGCAGGATAATAAAGATGGTCAGGGATATCTCTCTTCGAGCCGCACAGGTCTCTAAAGGTATTGAAGGATATTCAAGAGAAATGATTGATGGGACGCAATTGGAGGCAGATGCAGTATCGGACATCTCGAGTTCTGTGGAGGAATTGAATGCAGCCATATCAGAGATAACCGATGGGACAGAAGGCTTTGCTGCCTCTGCAGATGCAACAGCAGCTGCGATGGATGAGATAGCTACGACTACAGTACAAATATCCAGCAGTACGTATGACCTTTCTTCATCCATTGAGGCCACATCCTCTTCAATAGAAGAGCTGTCTGCCACTATAAAAGAGGTTGCAAAGAATGCCGATAATCTCTCTGCTGTAAGTGAAGATACTCTTGCGGCGGTGGAAGAGATAACAGCATCTGTAAAGGATGTTGAATCCAGCGCAAAAGAGTCGGCGCATCTGACGGAGAAGGTCATGAAAGAGACGTCAACACTTGGTATTGCTTCCATAGAAAAGACAATGGCAGGCATGAATAACATAAAATCTTCTGTTGAGAAGACCAATGAGTTGGTGCAGAGACTCGGAAACAGATCTGTCGAGATAGGAAAGATTCTTAACGTAATAAATGACATTACTGATCAAACAACCCTGCTTGCCCTGAATGTAGCCATACTTGCTGCACAGGCAGGAGAACACGGCAGGGGTTTCTCTGTTGTTGCTGATGAGATTAAGGACCTTGCCGAGAGAACAACGTTCTCAACACAGGAAATCAATGCCCTTATACAGTCTATACAGCAAGAGGTTAAAAGCACTGTCCAGGCAATGGGGGAGGGTCTGATCTCTGTCCATGAAGGATTGAAACTATCCAAGGAGGCGTCTGACGCATTGCAGAAGATATTAGGCAGCGCCCAAAAATCTTCTGAGATGGCATTTGCAATCGAGCGGTATACGGTAGAGCAGTCAAGGGCGGTCAAATTTGTGTCGAATACTATGGAACAGATAAAGGATATGACGGGGTTGATTGCCAAGACAACTTCTGAGCAGTCAAAGGGCATAATACTGATTATGAATGCAACAGAGAAAATTAAGGATGCATCAAATCAGGTCAAGAAGGCAATGAAAGAACAGGAGGGAAACAGTAAGCATGTATCGCAGGCAGTTGGAGTAATATCTGACAAGAGCCAGCAGATATCAAGTGCGATTTATGAGCAGAAGATAGGCACAAATCAGATATGCAGCGCAGTAGAAAAGATCAAGGATGTTCCTCGGAGGAATCGTGATCTTGCACTCAACATAAATAATTCACTTCAGGACATTCTGAAAGATATTGAGGCGATAGAGGCTGATATAAAGAAGTTCAGATTTTCATGAAAAACATATCAGATATCAAGGAGATGGTGATGAGAATTAAGAATATACGGAGATAGCGCAATGAAAAAAGATTCTATTGTCAGAAAGTATATAATAACTGTTTCACTTGTATTTTTTTTGGGTGAAGGCATACTCTGGGTTTTGTTTGTCAGCCAGTTATGGCATAGATCTGAGATAAGACAATCTCTTGCCTTTCTGTCTATTGGACAGCTTGTGGTTCTTGTCGCCGTTCTGTGGGTAATGTATTTCCTTTTCCAGAAAAGGGTGGGAAGACCCATAGAGATACTCGGTAGGGAGATTAAGAAAGTTATGACTGGTCAGATGGACGTGAAGATACAGGGATTTGAGAAAAATGAGTTAGGGGATATTGCGGAGGGACTGGGATTTTTTATTGACAGATTGAATTTTACCACAAGAAAACTGAGAGCTATATCAGACAGCGTCTCAATGGCAATGGTCCAGTTGACCCTTACTTTTAAAAGCGTGACACAGGGAATGCAGCAGCAGGTGGGAGCAATTCATGAGATGATGAACGCTATCAGGCAGGCAAATGAGTCGCATAAAAATATAACAGAAAATACAGACAAACTCATTAGTTCCTCAACTGAGAATGTTACGTCGCTTCTTGAGATAAAGGCGTCCGCCGAAGAGATCGCAATGAGCACAGACAGGCTATTCCAGGTTACAGAGAGTGCATATTCTACAGTCGCTGAAATTTCTCAAACAGCCAAAACGATTATGACCAATACAGATGAGACATTTAGTGCTGTTGAGGATACCTCTGCTGCAATGGATGAGATGAACTCTTCTGTCAAAGAAGTTGAGAGTGTTGCAAAGGAATCAGCGTCACTCTCTTCGCAGGTAACAAAGGTTGCATCAGAGGTTGGCATGATAACTATTGTAGATGCTGTCGAGGCTATGGAAAAGATATCCGCAGAAGTACAGCGTTCTTCTGAGATAATAACACAACTTGGCAAAAGGTCGGCAGACATAGAAAATATCCTTTCTGTAATAAAAGATGTTACAGAGAAAACAAATCTCCTTAGTCTGAATGCTGCGATACTCGCTGCCCAGGCTGGAGAATACGGCAAGAGCTTTTCTGTGGTCGCTGATGAGATAAGGGCATTAAGTGACAGGACCGCATCATCCACGAAAAATATCTCCAGCATCATCAAGACAATCCAGACGGATATATCAGAGGCGATAAAGACAACAGATTCAGGGATGAAAAGGGTTGAAGAAGGCAATGCAATGGTATATAAGGTTGGAGATGCCCTTAGAGAGATGCTTTTAGTTGCAGAAAAGTCTGATTCCACGGCTCATACTATTGAAAAGGCAACAGAGGAACAGGCAAAGGGACTAATACAGGTGTCCCTTGCCATGGAAAATATTAAAAAGATGATGCACCAGAATAAAAAGGCAACTCAGGAGGAGCAGCGCGTGACAACTCTGCTTCTCGATAGTGTAAGTACTATAAAGGAGGCCGCTGATATTGCCAAACGAGGCACAGAGGAGAGCGCAGTAGGTATCCGTATGATAACTAAAAACATAGAGCTTGCAGATGGACAAATCAAGGAGATAGGTCAGGCAACAGCGAACCAGCAGAAGATAAACGAAATTATTATGAAAGCTGTCGAAAGGATAGATACGATTGGGATAACGACTAAAAGAAGCGTGGAAGAACTCTCTATGTCATTATCAACGCTCAATGATGAAATTGAATTGCTCAAGAAAGAAATTGACGCGCCGAAAACGATTAACCGGGCATCTGGCGGGTCAAGGACATAGATGGAAAAATTCGCTGTTTTCAGGATAAGCGATGAGGATTTTGGCGTTAGGATCGACAAGGTTGTCGAGATATTAAAATCACAGAAGATTTATTCTCTTCCGGATCTCCCCGTTTTTTTTTCCGGCGTGATTAACATAAGAGGTGATGTAATACCACTGCTTGATCTGGGACGCCGGTTTGGGATTCATTCAGGCTCTGGTAAAGACCGTATAATGATAGTTAATTGCGAAGGAGAGAAGATAGGTCTTCTGGTTGATGAGATTGAAGAGATTGTCTCACTCACAACTGAGGATATAATTGCACCGCCCTCTATTTTTAAGGGATTGAAGACAGAATATCTTACCGGCCTTGGGAAGAATAAGGACAAGATAATAATACTCCTTAATCTTGACAGGATTCTTACATCAGAAGAAAAGATAACCCTTAGAAAGTCCGCGGAACTTATCGAGGAGAATAATGAAAGAACTGGAAAGACTGCTTGAGCACGAAGATGTAGAAGTCCGGAGAAAAGCCATTGAAACGTTGCAGGGCAGTCCTTCGGATGCTGCTGTCAAACTACTTCTCAAAGCAATGAGGGATATCAGCTGGAGAGTCAGAAAGACTGCAGTTGATGTCCTTATCGAAGAATACCCGATCGAAAAATATATCAAGGGCCTTATAGAGCTTCTTTATCTTGATGACAATGCAGGAGCAAGAAACTCAGCCATAGAGATGCTCATAAGATTGGACAAAAAGACTACATCTTTTTTAATCGACGCCTTTGATACCGCTAACCGCGACGTAAGAAAGTTTATAATTGATATCCTGGGCGAGTTCAGGGACAAAAGGTCATTGCCGCTGATGCTGAATGCCCTGAAGGATGAAGACGATAATGTAAGGGCAACTGTTGTGGAACATCTTGGTAAGATAGGCGAACCAGCGGTTGTTGATGCTCTAATAGAGATAATCCAGAGCGGCGATCTCTGGACCGCATATCCTGCTGCTGATGCGCTTGGCAGGATCGGGGATAAAAGGGCTATCCCTTCACTGGTCAGCGCGCTTTCTGTTAAGACACTCAGGGAACCTGTTCTGAAAGCTCTCGGAAGATTTTCTGCGCTCGAGACTCTCAAACATATCGTGCCATTGCTCGAGGACTCATCAAAGACAATACAAGAAGAGGCAGTAAAGACAATAAAGGACTTTTATCACAACGGAGTAAAAGAAGAATTCATTGCAGATGAAATTAAGCGATTCTTCGGGAATCGTGCAATTGACGTTCTGGTATCTCATGCATGGAGCAGCAAGCCTGAGGTAAGGATTTCCGCTATACTGCTTCTTGGACTGATGAAGGACGACAGTGCGCTTTCGCATCTGCTCGAATTGTCGCTCGAAGAGGATCTGGCAGAGGATGTAAAAAGAGCGCTTGTTTTTATAGGTATGGACAAACCTCATAGCATACTGAGCCTTTTCAATACAGTAAGTCCTTATCAGAGAAGATTCATATGCGATGCTGCAGGCGAACTTGCATCTCCCATTTTTTATGACATATTCGAGAAACTGATGTCGGATGATGACGGGCATGTGAGAAAGCTCGCAGCTCTCGGAATCTCCGGAATAGGAGACGTCAGGGCAATACATTCAATCAAAAGACTGCTCTCAGATGAATATGAGGATGTTCAGGGGGCTGCTGTTCATGCGTTGTCTGCACTGAAGTCAGGGCTTAAGATAGATGAATTTATAATAATGTTAAGCGACAAAAATCCTGTGCTAAGAAAGAACGCCGTATCTGTGCTTGGGGAAATACGCGCCCTTGAGGCCATAGAGGCAGTCGGCTTTGCCATGAAAGACGATAACATAAATGTACGGCATGCTGTGGTGGAGGCGCTCTCACAGATAGATACAGATGGATCGTTAAAATATCTTAACGTAGCCCTTACAGATGAAAATCCTGACATAAGGGCTGCTGCAGCCCTTAGCCTTGGTAGGATCAAGGGCGAAGGAATAGCAGAATCGCTTATACTTCTGCTGGCTGACCCGGATGATAATGTCAGGGCGGCAGCTGTCAAAGCGCTTGGCGTATTGGGCGAAAAGAATACTGCAAAAGATCTCATAAAAATGCTTGCAGACCCAAATGGCTTTGTTGTAATTACTGCGATGGAGTCGCTCAGGATGATAGGAGGAGAATATGCAAGAGATGCCCTATTGATGATGCTTTCATCTCAGGACAGGGAGATTAGAAGAACTGCCATAAAATCCCTTGCGCCATTCTGGGGGATAGAGAATCAACTTATTCAATATCTCAACGATGATGATTGGGCTACACGGATGGCAGCAGTTGAGGTTCTCGGTCCGAGGATAGACGCACTAGAAGGGCGTGTAAAGATTGAACTCGAAAGACTGCTCGATAAAGAGGAAGATTCCACGGTGAAAAAAGCTGTAGAGGAAAGTCTTCATGTTTGAGACAGAAAAAATAATTCCATTAACAGATGATGTATTCAGGCTTCTGAGAGACAGCATTAAGGATTACTGCGGAATTTATTTTGATGACAATTCGAAATATCTTCTGGAGAAAAGGCTTTCCAAAAGGGTAAGGAGCCATAGCCTTGAGGATTTCAGGGATTATTACAGGCTTTTATTATACGACAAGAAAAAAGGTGAGGAGTTTGCATTCATAGTTGATGTCCTTACTGTGAATGAAACCTACTTTTTCAGGGAGATGAACCAGCTCAGGACGTTGAGCGAAGAGATACTCCCGGAGCTCAAGGACAAAAACAGGGGAGCAAGGAAGATAAGGATATGGTCTGCGGGCTGTTCTACGGGAGAGGAGCCGTATACCATTGCAATGCTCATACTCGAACACGGTTATTTTTTGGGCTGGGATATAGAAATACTTGGCAGTGATATAAACCAGAGGGTGCTTCAGTATGCGCGGCGCGGGGTCTACAGGAAAAATTCTTTCAGGACGACAGACGAATATTTCATGAAGAAATATTTTACAAAGGAAGACAATTTATATATAATAAACGACAATGCTAAGAGATTTGTAAATTTCAGCTGTTTGAATCTTCTTGACCCGTTCAAGATAAAGTTTGTCGGGAATATGGATGTGATTTTATGCAGGAATGTATTAATATATTTTGATCTTGATTCAAGAAAAAAGGTGATCCACAGTTTCCATGAAAGACTTGTCGACGGCGGATATCTGCTTATGGGGCACGCGGAATCAATAATGAACATCTCTACCGCCTTTACCCTTAAACATTTTAAAAACGACATGGTTTATCAGAAACCTCAGGGCACTGCTGCAATTTCATTGTCTGAAAACTCTGCTAAGTTTGTTGGAGGCAACAAGGTATAGCGCTATGATGAGTGAACCACAGATAAAAGTTCTTGTTGTTGACGACTCAGCCTACAGCAGGCAGACGATAAAGAAGATGCTTGAGACAGATCCGAATATTGATGTTATAGGTGTAGCTGTCGATGGCATAGATGCAATGGCGAAAACCTTAAGGCTCCGTCCTGACCTGATAACACTTGATTTCGAAATGCCCGGAATGGACGGGTTCAGTTTTCTCAGGTGGCTTATGAAGGAAAGACCAACCCCTGTTATAATGGTAAGCTCTTACTCTGATACAAAAACTGTGTTTAAGGCTCTCGATCTTGGCGCTGTAGACTTTATTGCAAAACCGACAAAAAGGGCGTCTGCAGAGTTGCGTGGCATAGAGAAGGACCTTCTTAGTAAGGTAAATGGAGTGAAAGGCTTGAGGCTTGACAGGCTAAGCAGGAACCTCCAGCTCCTGAATACTAGTGAAGAAATCACAACTGAGGTAGAACCATCAATAGGTGATATAGATGTAGTAGCAATAGGGGCATCAACAGGCGGTCCTGCTGCGCTCCAGATAATCCTTACGCGACTACCGCATGATTTTGCTGCTGCAGTGCTGATAAGCCAGCATATGCCAAAGGGTTTTACAGGACCATTAGCCGAGAGGCTGGACAAACTTTCAGAGGTGAGCATAAAAGAGGCTGAAAACGGAGATATTATCGAACCCGGGAAGGTGTTTATATGCCCCGGAGGCTATCACATAAATCTCAAGAAAAAGGGGCAGAAATGCTATGTGTTTTTGAAGGAATCTACGGATGAAGACAAATATGTCCCTTCAGTAAATATAATGATGGTATCTGTGGCGGAACATTATGGAAATAGGGCTGTAGGTGTTATACTTACCGGTATGGGTAATGACGGCAAAAAGGGAATAGTGGAAATTAAATTGCGTGGTGGATATACTATTGCCGAGTCAGAGGAGACAGCTGTGGTATTCGGGATGCCTGCTGAGGTTATAAATACAGGAGCAATAGATAAAGTGATTCCGCTTACAGAGATACCGATTGATTTGATAAATGTAGTTAAAAGCAGTTATGAATCAAGGCCGAGAGGAAAGAACTAATGGAAAGAGAGAGCAATATCACAAGAAAGGCCGATGAATTTCTCCAGATATTCCGGAAGGGAGAGGAGTTCACACACGAACTACTTAAGGAGAACGAAAAGCTGCGGTTCCGTGTTGCACAGCTTGAGGAGACCATTGCACAAGCTGGTGATGAGGCAAGGGTTAAACTTTATGATGAGAGGATAAAGTTGCTGGACGACGAACTGAACTCCTTAAAAGAGCGATACCAGCGTGTTGAAGAGGAGAATAAGGATTTCGCAAATAAATATATTGAGGTTGAGGAAGAAAATAATAACCTCGCCAATCTTTACGTCGCAAGCTACCAGCTTCATTCAACTCTGGATTTCAACGAGGTTCTGAAGATAGTTCTCGAAATTGTTATAAATCTCATAGGCGCTGAGAAGTTTGCAGTGCTCCTTCTGGAAGATAAAACAAATGAACTCGTGCCTGTTGGAGCAGAAGGGATATCATTGGCGGATATACCGAAGGTCAGATTCGGCGAAGGCATCATAGGCAATGCCGCAAAAGAAGGTGAGAGTTATTTTTCAGGTGATGTTCACAGCAAAGGCAGCATAGCTGACAACAAGCCTATAGTCTGTATCCCTCTGAAGATAAAGGAACATGTAATAGGTGTTATTGCAATATATTCTCTTCTTATCCAGAAGGAAAAATTTTCGAATATTGATTACGAACTGTTCAATCTGCTTGCAGGACATGCTGCCACTGCAATCTTCTCATCAAGGCTGTACACACAATCGGAGAGGAAATTGACAACAATACAGAGTTTCATGGACCTTTTAAAGGAAAAACAGAGGAGGTAGGATGCCAAATATCCTTATAGTAGAAGATTCTCCAACAATGAGACAGCTGATAAGTTTTGCGATGAGGAGAATACAAGGCTCGAAGGTTATCGAGGCAACTGACGGCGTTGATGCCCTGAAGAAACTGTCTTCCGAAAAGGTGGACCTCATACTGGCAGATATCAATATGCCTGTTATGGACGGACTCAAATTGGTCAGCCTTGTGAGAGGGAATCCTATATATAAAGACATACCGATAATAATAATAACCACAGAGGGCGCTGAAGAAGATAAAAAAAAGGCGCTTGCCATAGGCGCCAATGCTTACCTGCCAAAACCCATCCAGACTCAGGAACTCATAAAGCTCGTCAACAGTATTCTCGGAGGGTAATTCTTAAAATGCCGAAGGCCGGACGCGAACCGGCACGCCCTTTGCCTACCTTATGAAAATATAGGGCGGTTTCTTTTACGGTGTTATCCCTTGTTCTATCCTAGCAAGTATACAAAGATTATACAGTGCTTTGTAAAGACACAGGACAGGGTTTTTATTGACAAGCATTTTGATATTGGTTTAAAATACCAATAGGTGAAGGCCGTATTAATTAAGCATAGAAGAGCTGTAGAGGTGAGCTATGAGAGTTAAGAAAATCAAAGTAGGCATAAAGGATTTAAAGACCATTCTTGACGATTTTGTTAAAACAGGTGAAGCTGTCAAGCGAGGAGAAAAATTCAAGCCTGTTAAAGAGCCTGAAATCTACTTTACAAGTTTTGAGGCTTTGAGGAAGGCATTAACACCAAAAAGGCTTGAACTCTTGCATATCATCAAGACAAAAAAACCTTTTTCTATCAACGAGCTTGCAAGAGTAGCAAAAAGGGATGTTAAGAATATAGCTGAAGATGTCAAATACTTAGAGCAAATCGGCTTGATTGAAAAGAAAGAGACTGATAACAGGATAACTCCGATCATAAATTATGACAGAATAGCATTGGAGATAGCAGTGTAACAGTTTTCACGGGGATAGCATCTTTTACGGTGTTATCCTTTTTTTTCTTTATTGATTACCTTTGACTATTTTATTGACTTTACATCAAATTGGTTGTATCATAAATCATGACATTTTACGTTAACTACTGGCGTAATCCATCGGGAAAAGCACCTGTTGAAAAATACATTGATGAGATAGCAAACAAGGAAGAAAGAGCAGAACTGCTCTCTGCCTTGAAAGGAATACAAGAATATGGCACAGATGCCATAGGTGTTGAGTTCAGACAGATAGAAGGCAAACTATGGGAATTAAAGATAAGAGCGCATGGCAAACATCACAGGATATTTTATGTTGTGTTTAAAGGCAATGAGATGATTCTTCTTCATGCCTATTTGAAAAAGACGCCTAAAGCACCTGTAAGAGAGATTGAGACAACTAAACAAAGAATGAAACAATTAATGGAGGTTAAACAATGAAAAGCGACCTTGATAAGCACATTGAGAAACACTTGAAAGACAAGGAGTTCAGGATTTACTTTGACAAGGCAGAGGCCAAAAGGAAAATAGCTCAGGAGATTGCGCTTTTAAGAAAAGCGCATAATATCACGCAGGCACAGTTGGCTAAAGAGATTAAGACAAGCCAGCAGGCAATCTCAAGGCTTGAAAGCCCTATTGACAAGCGTATGCCCTCTCTTGAATTTCTTGACAGGATTGCAAAGGTGTTCAATCGGAGGCTTGTAATCTCTTTGCAGAGGTAAATAACCGGTTTCATGGATAGGGCGGGATAGCATCTTTTACGGTGTTATCCCTTTTTTTCGTATCTACCTCTCAAATTACGATTGATTGACAATTTTTAAAGAAGAATGTATAAAGGGGTGGAGGGATAAGGCAGTTTCTTACAAGAGTTCCTAATTCATGCTTATAACGTAATGCACAAATAAAAGGGGAGACTTCTATGGAGACTTTTCGGGATTATATGTGGATAGGTATTTTTGGCGTCATCATTGGCTTACTATGGGATATACGGACTATACTGAAGGCTATACTGAACGAAATTAAAGACTGGACGAAATTAAAAAAGTGAACATGGATTGACCCCTTGATATGTCCATCGGAATAACAGCTTCATGAAATAGGCACTATAGGTCGATAAGGTGTAACTCCTAAAATATTTTCTCTTGCGTTTTAAATTACCTTTCAGTATTATAATTACATATATGTATTTATAATCCATTGGAGGGACAAAAATGAACTTTAACAGCAAGGCTGTGTCTAAGATTACAGGCTTAAGTTTCAGGCAGATTGACTACTGGGATACTACACATTTCATAAAACCTACTGTGAGTGAAGCATCCGGCTATGGCTCTGTGAGACTCTATTCTTTTAATGACCTCATTCAATTAAAGGTTGCAAAGACATTGATGGATAAGGGTATCAGCTTGCAGAAGATAAGAAAGGCTATAAATTATCTCAAAAAGAACATGCCTGGAATAAAAAAGCCTTTAGTTGAATTGAGGTTTTTAACAGATGGTGAGACAATCTTTGTGCTTACTAAGGATAAGAAGGAGATTATTGATACCTTAAAAAGCGGTCAGCTTGTCTTCTCTATTGCATTAGGTGAGATTATAGAAAATCTCAAGGGCGAGGTTATAGCCTTGCAGAAGGAAAAGAAATATACTGTTACTGTTAAAAACAAAAAGTATGCTGTCATTCTTCATGCAGATACAGAGGATGGGGGATACTGGATTGAATGTCCATCCCTTCCCGGATGCTCCTCTCAAGGCGATACTGTAGAAGAAGCCCTTGAGATGATAAAAGATGCAATCGATGGTTATCTTCAGGTAGCAGAGCAGAAGAAGGTATTTAAGAAGGCTTCATGAGCAGCATACATAACCTTAAGCCTGACAGAGTTATTAAGGCTTTTAGAAGAGCTGGATGGTCAGAGAGAAAACAAACAGGAAGCCATGTAATACTCACAAAAGAAGGAAATCCGTTTATTCTTTCAATCCCTGTGCATAAGGGCAAGCCAATAAAGCAGGGCTTGTTGAGAGACCAGATAGCAAAGGCTGGAATGACGATAGAGGAGTTTTTAGAGTTGTATAGATAGCTCATAAGTTACAAAAAGGTTACAATTAGCCATTTTAAGGAGAAAGAGAAGAGTGCGTGGAGCATCGCAACCCCTTGATTTTAAAATGCCGAAGGCCGGACTCGAACCGGCACGCCCTTTGGGGACGAGGGATTTTAAGTCCCTTGCGTCTACCAATTCCGCCACTCCGGCATGCATGAATTGTAAATGATTTAATCCTGTTTGGTCAAACACTGGTGTGTAATTCAGAAATAGAAATGTCCGGTTTTGCAGAAATAGAAATGTCCTAATTCCAAGTGATGCTATACTGCCTTTTTTTAAAA
>JACQXE010000059.1 GCA_016208915.1 Nitrospirota bacterium
GGAGGAGACAGTAGAGGTAATCTTAAGCCATGTGCTAAAAGGCAAGGACATCGCATTCCCAACCCTCGGAGACCCTCTCCTTTACAGCACATTTTTTTATATCCATGATAAACTTTTAAATTTATTGCCTTCACTTCAGGTAGTTATTGTCCCCGGAGTTTCCTCAATGAGTGCATCTTCAGCATCAGCAGGGATGCCTTTATGTCTTGGGAGTGAAAGGATAGCACTTCTACCCGCCACATATGAGGAAGATAAGCTAAAGGAAACTCTTCTTAATTTTGATACGATTATCTTAATGAAGGTTAATAAGATATTTGACAAAATCCTTGGCATCCTTGAGGAACTGAGGCTTGTAGATTCTGCGGTAGTCGTAGAGATGGCAAGCACAGATAAGGAAAGGATTATAAAAAATCTGCGGTCAATCAAAGGTGAAAATCTCCATTACTTTACAACAATGATAATAAAGAAATGAGTAAAGTCTATTTCATAGGAGCAGGCCCTGGTGATCCTGAGCTAATAACGGTCAAAGGCAAAAAATTGCTTGATAATGCTGATGTTGTGATTTATACCGGAAGTCTTGTTAATCCCGAACTCCTCGAAGGCATAAAGGCAGAGATATTTGATTCTTCAAAAATGATTCTTGATGAGATAGTAGAGATTATGAGGAATTCAACAGACAACGGCAGAACTGTCGCCAGACTTCATACAGGGGACACATCATTTTACAGTGCCGTATCAGAACAGATAGAGAGACTTCGTGCATTAAACATAGAATATGAAGTTATTCCCGGTGTTTCATCTGCAATGGCCGGCGCAGCAGTACTCGGACAGGAGCTTACCATACCAGAGATAACTCAGACAGTGATATTTACCAGAATTGAAGGAAGAACCCCTGTGCCTGAAATGGAAAAGCTTAGCGAATTAGCAAAACACAGAGCAACAATGGTGATCTTTCTGAGCGTGGGAATGATCGAAAAGGTAAGAAATGAATTGCTTCAGGGTTATCCTGAAGACGCACCTGTTGTAATTATTGAGAAGGCTACGTGGAAGGAGCAGAAAGTCGTAAGAGGACAGTTAAAAGACATTATTAAACTGGTTAAAGACGCCGGCATTAAAAAGACTGCATTGATATATGTTGGGGAATCTCTCAGGGCATCCGAAAAATCTTTGGGCAAAGAATCAAAGCTGTACGATAAGGATTTCAAACATGAATGCAGAAAGTAATACAGCTATTCTATACATCACAGACAACGGCTTTGCCCTTGCCAAAAAATTAAACAGCCTTGACCCCAATGCAAAGGTCTTTAAGTTTAAACCTGATAAGGTCTCTAAATTTTGGGTCAAGCACAAAAATTTTATCTTCATTATGGCATCGGGCATTGTCGTTAGGACAATCGCACCGCTGATAAAAAATAAAAAGACCGACCCTGCTGTTGTTGTACTGGATGAAAAAGGGGAATATGCCATAAGCCTTTTAAGCGGTCATCTTGGAGGCGCTAATAAGATTGTACGGGAGATTGCAGGTTTTCTTGGCAGCCAGGCAGTTGTTACAACAGCATCGGATGTTAACAACCTGCCCGCCATAGATCTATGGGCGATAGAGAATCATCTTGTTATTGAGGACTGGAATTTACTTCCGCAAGTTACAACAAAATTTTTAAACAAGGGGAATCTAAAAGTGTATTCAGATATTGTGATTTCAATGCCGACAGGATTTCAAGCAATTGATAATCCTGAGTCTGCTGACATCATTATTACAAACAAAAATGGTCTATTCACCCGTTCACCCGCCTCAGAGGGCAAGCCCATTCACCCATTCATCCAACTTTATCTTCGCCCCAAAAACCTTGTGATAGGCATTGGTTGTAACAGCGGAACATCGGCAGATGAGATTGAAAGCTCGGTCAGAAATACCCTTACTAAAAACAATCTGTCTTTTCTCTCCATTCACTCCATCGCCACCATTGACAGGAAAGGTAAAGAACCCGGCATAGTAGAGTTTGCTAAAAAATATAATTTCAAAATTATTACATTTAGACCAGATGAACTTAATTCAGTAAAGGGAATACAAAAATCTGAATCTGCCTTTAAGGCAACAGGTGCAAAGGCAGTGGCAGAGCCAGCAGCATTGCTTGCATCAGGTAGTAATAACGTGCTTGTACCAAAACAAAAGGTAGGTAATGTAACGGTAGCAGTAGCGGAATTAAGATCAGAGCACAGAGCAAAGAACACGGAACAAAGACAGAAAGGCAAATTATACATCGTTGGCACCGGGCCAGGAGGCATTGCCCACATTACACCTTATGCACAAAATGCTATAAGAAAATCCGATGTGATAGTGGGATACAGTACCTATCTTGATTTGATACAGGGGCTCATTAAAGATAAAGAAATAAGAAAAAGATAAAAAAAAATAAACTCTCAACTTCTCAACTTCTTAATTTCTCAACTTCTTTCCCTACTGTTGAGGTCATTCCCGGCATTTCAGCTCTGAATGCCTGTGCTGCAAAGCTCGGCGCGCCACTAATGCATGATTTTACATGCATAAGCCTATCAGACAGACTTACACCGTGGGAATTGATAGAAAAAAGACTTGAGGCAGCTGCAATGGCAGGTTTTGTCATCATTCTTTATAACCCAAAAAGTAAAGGAAGGATTGAGCATATCAGTAAGGCAAGGGGCATTATTTTAAAATACAGAAGCCCTCAAACACCTGTGGGAATAGTTAAGGCAGCAATGAGAGATAACGAAAAGATAGTCATTACGAATCTTAAAAACATGCTTGATTATGATATAGATATGCAAAGCACGGTGATAATCGGCAACACTCAGACATTCACCTGGGATGGATGGATGGTTACACGAAGAGGATATGAAAGCAAATTTAAAATTCAAGGACGGAAGGAGGTGAAAAGACATGAAAAGCAAGAAAGTAAAGGGAAATACATCATGTGAGAGGACAAAGGCAAAAGGTACTGCCGTTTCTTATCACCTTAAGTGTGCAAAAACATCTAATGGATTAACCCATTTTGTAATGTACGGAGATGTGCCAAAAAAGAAGATGCCTTTGTAGGGAATAACCCCTCCCCCTCCCTTTAAATTAAAGGGAGGCGAGGAGGGGTTAAAGCTTCCGACAAATGAACCTCCCCGCAGCAGAGATGGCGGGGTATCTTAAAAGCAAAATCGTGCTTCGTCATTCCCGCTTGTCGGGAATCCTTCTGATCCCCTCTTAGGAAAAGAGGGGTTAGGGGAGATTTATTGAAAATTTATTTATTCAAAAATCCCCCTTTATCCCCCTTTACCAAAGGGGGAATATAAGGACACCCTCAGCAGAGACTGTGGGGTATTGAAAATTGAATAAAAGGAGTTAGAAAAATGAATAATCACTCGCGTGGGCTTTCATTCTCTGATATTGATTCTGACTGGAAACTCGCACTCGACCCTGAAAATATATTCTGGGGAACCATCCCCAAAGATAACGGCAGATTCGTTTTGTCCGATAAATTAATAGGCATTTACAAAAAAGAGCGTAAACACCTCGATGGCGAACTTTTTAATTTCAGGTTCAATGAACCCCTGAACTGTGTTTACATAGATCCCACAGATAGGTGTAATGCAAATTGTCCATATTGTTACATCCCTTCGAAGATAAAGAAATTCGGGACACAGATGACTACCGAGGAACTGGATACAGTCCTGAAAAAAATAGGAGAACATTTTAAAAACATAAAAAAGAAACCCGTGATAGTATTTCACGCAGCAGAGCCTCTTCTTGTAAAAAAGATACTCTTTGGGGCAATAAAAAAGTATCATAAAAAATTTCTTTTCGGTATCCAGACAAATGCCCTCCTGCTCGAAAAAGAAGATGTCGAATTCATAAAGAAATACAGGATAGGCATTGGGATCTCTCTCGATGCAGATATGAAAGAGATAAATAACCGCTCAAGAAGAACTACTCAGGGTAAAGGGAATTATGAAAAGGCAGTCAGGGCATTGGACTGGTTTAAGGGTTATGAAGGTCTGAATGTAATTTGTACTGTTACAAAATATAATGTTGACAGACTTTCAATGCTTGTGAAATTCCTCCATAAAAAGAAAGTCCCATTGGTGCTGCTTAATCCCGTTCGCCTGACGCAGGCGAGAGCAATAAGACTCAAACCGGATGACATGGTTTATGCAAAGAACCTAATCAAGGCCGTTGACATGGCTATGGAGCTTTCAAGAAGTTCAAAAAGACAGATTGTGATCGGCAATTTTGCCAATGTAATCTTAGCGATAATATCGCCCTCAGCAAGGCGGATGATGTGCGACATTTCTCCCTGTGGTGGAGGACGTACGTTTCTTACCGTTACAGCCAATGGAGATATGGTTCCATGCGGAGAATTTATCGGATTAAAGGAGTTTTCAGGCGGGAACATATTTAAGGCTTCGATTAAAGATGCGATGAATTCAACTCCCTTTAAAAAAATAAGAAGTAGGATTGTAGAAAAGATTGATGAATGTGATGGATGCGACTTCAGGCATATATGCGGCTCTCCCTGCCCTGCAGAGATGTATGCAAGGGGTAATTTGTATGGAAAGGCCGAGTTCTGTGAATTCTATAAAGAAATAATAAGACATGCCTTTAAATTGATCGCAGAGGATAAGGTTAAATATATCCTCAGAGAAGACGCAATGAAGCAGCTTGAGTACGAGTATAAGTTATAAGAGACTGCCTTTGGCAGGATAAGGGAGTATTTGAGGGGAGTCACGTGAAAACCGTGAACTGCCCCGCAACTGTAAAGGGAGCGAAAGCTGGAAAACAGTGAACAGTGACAGTTAACTGTGTCAGTAATAGCACTAAAGACTGACACTGACACTGAACACTGACACTGTTTAAAAACCACTGGTGGTTTTAAACCGCCGGGAAGGCCGGTAAGTAGATAGCCCTGAGTCAGGAGACCCTGAATAC
>JACQXE010000054.1 GCA_016208915.1 Nitrospirota bacterium
GGATGTATTTGACAATATGGACGGCGTGATTGAGAGGATTGCGGAAAATCTATGATTGAGAAAATCTCCCCTTGCCCCTGCCTACCGGACAGGCAGGCCTCTTTTCCAAAGAGGGGGCTCTACAGGAAAGTCGGAAGAACCGAAAAATTTGACATTGAAATAATCTTTTGGATACACTTATTGCAATGTTCAAAGGCATGATTTTTACAATTGTTTTATTGTTTCCTTTATTTGCCTCTGCCCATCCGGGCAAGACTGATTACAGAGATGGACATAAGTGCTGGAAGAACTGCACTGAATGGGGCATAGGATATGGAGAGTATCATCTTCATGATAAGGACCGGAAGCCTTTACGTCTCGATAGAAAAGACAGGCCCAGCATGCAGGTTCAGCCTGAGCCAACTCCTCAGACAGAACCTGTGAGAGAAACATCTTCTGTAATTCCTCCGGAACAGGTGAAGCAAGAGACAAAAGAATCTGAAAAGAGATATGTAGAACAGAATTATATTACGACGATATATGAGGAGAGCATTCTGCCGTTAAATATAATGTTTCTTGTACTTGCAGTATTATTGCTTATGGCGCTTATATTCATAAGAAAAAAGAGAAAAGAGAACGATTAAAGCTTGCAAACATGTCTTTTTTTAAATTAATATTGATTGCAGGAGAATTCTATGCAGGACATAATAAAAAATCTTATCCAGAAAAATAACTCAAAAATTGTGTTTGTTGTACTTGACGGACTTGGCGGACTTCCGGTTCATGGCAAAAGTGAACTCGAGGTAGCTGATATACCGAATCTTGACATGCTTGCCCAGAATTCAGCATGCGGACTCCATACGCCGGTGGCACATGGAATAACTCCAGGAAGCGGTCCAGGGCATTTGGGACTTTTCGGATATGATCCTATTGAATGGCAGATCGGAAGGGGTGTGCTTGAGGCGCTTGGACTCGGGATCGAGCTGAAAAAGACAGACGTTGCAATCAGGTGTAACTATGCAACGATCGAAAACGGAATTATCAAGGACAGACGCGCCGGACGCATACCAACGGAGGAGAGCCGTGAGATTGCAGAAAGGCTGCAAGAGAAGATAAAGAAGATAGATAATGTTGAAGTCATTTTTGCGCCCGGTATGGAACACAGGTTTGCTGTTATTCTCAGATTTCTTGAGCCGTTAGAGAAAGGCTCTGCACAGATAATGGACACAGACCCGCAGAAAGAGGGGAATCCTCCGGTTCCTGTAACTCCTGAGACTCCTCAGGCAGATAAGGTTGCAAAGATCGCTGAGAAATTGATAGGCGCTATCACTGATGTAATCAAAGGGCAGGAGAAGGCAAACTATGTTTTACTGAGAGGATTCTCTCAGGCGCCTGATATCCCGCATTTTGGAGATGTATATGGACTCAAGCCATTGGCAATCGCAACATATCCCATGTATCGGGGACTCGCAAAACTCATTGGTATGGATGCTCAGGCAATAACCGGTGATGTGAAAGAAGAGATAGAGTTTCTCAAACAGAATTATGATAAGTATGACTTCTTTTTCCTTCATGTGAAAAAGGTGGATTCCTATGGTGAGGATGGAAATTTTGAAGGAAAGGTAAAAGAGATAGAAAAGTTCGACCATATTTTGGCTCAAATTCTTGCTCTTGCGCCTGATGTTTTAGTCATTACAGGAGACCATTCGACTCCGTCATTGCTTAAAAGTCATAGCTGGCATCCTGTGCCGGTGATCCTTAAATCTCCATATGTCTTCGGAGGTCTCTGCAGGTCTTTTTCAGAGAGAGAATGCGTCCGTGGAGAACTCGGAATTTTTCCTACAGTCAGTCTCATGCCGTTAGCATTGGCAAATGCATTAAGGCTCAAGAAATTTGGTGCATAAAAAACAGTCGTCAGTCAGCAGTCAGCAGTCAACCCCCCCCCAGCCCCCCCTTACCAAGGGGGGGATTGAAGGGGGGGTAAACTTCTCACTTCTCACTTCTCACTTTTCACTTATTGATACCCATTGTCACCTTGAGATGTCCGAATTTGATAAGGACAGGGATGGTGTCATCCAAAGGGCAAGGGCGGCAGGCGTAGAAGCGATTATTACTATAGGCTCTGAAGGGCTTGAGCTTTCGGAGAGATATGATTTCATATATTCAGCAATCGGGATCCATCCGCATGATGCAAAGGATTTCACGGAGGAAGTTTATAAAAAGGTAAGAGGGTGGGCGAATGAATACAGGATACAGGATACAGGATACAGGATGCAGGATAAAGAATTAAAAAATCATGCATCATGCATCATGCATCATGCATCTTCGCTTCCCAAGATTGTTGCAATTGGTGAGACAGGCCTTGATTACCACTATGATCATTCGCCGAGAGAAGTTCAGAGAGATGTTTTCAGAAAACATCTTGCACTCGCAAAAGAGCTGAATCTTCCAGTAATCATACACAGTCGCGAGGCGAAAAAAGATACGCTCGAAATACTAAAAGAATCAAAGATAACAACGGGTGTAATGCATTGTTTCTCAGGCGACATGGACATGGCAGAGCAAGTCATGAAGATAGGGCTTTACATATCGATAGCAGGTCCTGTTACATTCAAGAATGCAAAAAAAATGGCTGAGATTATAAAGAAGATTCCTGATGATTATCTTCTGCTAGAAACGGATGCCCCGTATCTCACACCTGAACCTTTCAGGGGCCGGAGGAATGAGCCTGCCTTTCTCGTTTATACAGCAGAAAGAATAGCAGATATACGGGGTGTGAGTTTAGGAGACATTGCAAGGATCACAACAGTAAATGCCAAGAGGTTCTTCCGTATAGGTGAACTTTCCGGTGAAGGGGAGATAGCATACAAGATAAGAAACAGCCTGTATCTCAACATAACCAACAGATGCACAAACAAATGTTCATTCTGTGTGCGTTTTCACACCGATTATGTGAAGGGGCATAATCTCAGGCTGTCTGATGAACCGACAGAAGAAGAGCTTAAGACTGCAATAGGCGACCCATCACAGTATAACGAGATTGTATTTTGCGGATATGGCGAGCCGCTTTTAAGGCTTGATTTAGTGAAAGGTCTTTCGAGGTGGATAAAGGAGAAAGGTGGGAAGGTAAGAGTTAATACGAACGGGCATGGCAATCTTATCCATCAGAGAAACATACTGCCTGAGCTGAAAGGGCTTATTGACAGCATCTCTGTCAGCCTTGACGCCCATGACGAAGAGACCTATAAAAGGATATGCTCTCCGGTTTTCAAAAACACGTTCAATGAGATTATCTCTTTTATAAGAGAGGCAAAAAATCATATATATGATGTTCAGGCCACTGTTATAGAGATGGAAGGCGTTGATATTGAAAAATGCATGGAGATTGCAGACAACCTTGGAGTAAAGCTCCGGGTCAGGAAACTTGATTCTGTAGGTTGAGCCATCTCTGAAATGCATGCACTACAACGGGATCAAACTGTTTGCCTGAGAATTCAGTTATCTCTTTCAGAGTTTCTTCCCTGCTTTTTCTTGATCTGTAAGGCCTGTCAGAGGTCATGGCGTCAAATGCGTCTGCTACCGCCAGTATGCGCGCCATTAAGGGTATGTTTTCACCTGTCAGACCAAAGAGCCCTTTGGTTCCGTCCCAGTATTCATGGTGATATTTTATGCCGTCCAGTATATCGCTGAATGGCTTGAGCCCTGAGAGTATGGCGACGCCGACAAGTGGATGTTTTCTTATCTCAATCCATTCATCATGTTCGAGTCTGCCCTTTTTGTTGAGGATTTCTCTCGGTACTGCGATCTTTCCGATATCATGCAGAAGAGAACATATCCTGAGCCTCGCGATCTGTTTTTCGTCAAGCCCCATTTCGTTTGCGATTCCCTCAGCATAGATTGTCACGCGCTCGGTATGTCCTGCAGTCCAGTCAGTAGTTGTTTCGAGCGCCTTGACGAATGATTTGATTGTTCCCAAAAGAAGGTCTTCTATTTCCTCGTACAGAAGCGCGTTCTCTATTGCCATTGCAGCATGCTTGGAGATAATTCTGAGGAGTTTCACATCATAGGAGTAGAACTCATCTCCTGAAAATTTGTCTGCAAGCACTACTAGCCCGACGGTTTTTTTCTTGCCGACAAGCGGACATAAGAGGGCAGACTTCAATCCATGCAGGGCATCGCTGTGCATAACATTTTCCAGCGCACAGAAAGCTGCAGGTCGGCACTGCTTTAATACGTTTGCTATAATCTCAATTCCACTGTCAATTACCTTATTATTTTCCCAATCCCCCTTGCATGTCTTTGTGTATAAGAGCTGAAGATTTTCGTCTAAAAAAGGACTGCTGCTGTTTTTACTCCAATTGTAGTGATGGCCTCATTTGCAAGATTTTCACATATCTCATTAATATCTAGTGTGGAAAACAGGTCGGATATTTCATAAAGAAGGGAAAGTTCCTCATATGTGTTGCTGAGTTCCCTTACCGTCAGATGGAGATCATTTAGAAGGTTGGCTTCTTCCAATGGTCTCCTCTACCATCTCGAGCAGTGATTTCGGACTGAATGGTTTTGTGATATAACGTGTAACACCGCTCCTGAAACCAAGCTGTTCATCAGCTTCCTGTCCCTTTGCAGTGAGCATAAAGACAGGGATATTAGAAATAGCAGGATTTGATTTTATCATCTTGCACAGTTCTATGCCACTCAATTCAGGCATCATCCAGTCGAGGATTATGAGGTCCGGGTGTTCGTTTTTGATTACAGGCATTGCATTAACACTTTCTCTCAGGGTAATGACTTTAATCCCGGCCCTCTGCAGTTTATCCTCTATCATCATGAGGATAAAAGGTTCGTCATCAATTACAATCACCTTGCTCATTTCTTCCTCCTAAAAGGAAAAATTATTATTATATTTGTGCCTTTACCGACCCTGCTGTCAAAAGCAATTGTGCCACCATACCTTACCACTATCTCTTTGCAAAGGGCAAGTCCGAGCCCTGTCCCCTTAGTCTTCTGACCAGGCTTTCCTAATCCCTTTGATTGTATTCATTAAAACAGATACAGTGTAGCACAAAAAACAGCTTTTTGGAGAGGCTTGGAGCATGTGTTAATATAGGGCATGGCGAGGTTAAAACAGATACTCGACAGGTTTTACAGTGAATATGATTTCAGAGACAGGATACTGCATGATCCCATAGAATTTCCCCACAGGTATAAAAGGGTTGAGGACATAGAGGTAACCAGTTTTCTTGCCTCATGTTTTGCATACGGCAGAGTTGATTTGTTCAGACAGGTAATCGAAAAAATCATCGAAAAAATGGGTTGCAGCCCGTACGAATTTCTTTCAGGATTCAGACCAAAAAGACACGGGAAATTATTCAGTGGCATAAGATACAGATTCAACAGGAACGAGGATATCGTCTGCCTGCTGAACAGCATATGTCATTTGCTAAAGAGATACGGATCTGTCGAGCAAGCGTTTAAGTCTTTTTATGAAGACGAGCATAATAATACCGGCAACGCACTCACAGGATTCGTAGACTATCTTTTGAGTATAGATACGCGTGAAGTTTATGGAAGAAACATCAGGCCTGACGGTCTGGTTCAGTTTTTCCCTTTTCCTGTAAAAGGCAGCGCCTGTAAGAGGATGAACCTTTTTCTCAGATGGATGATAAGGGACAGGGATATTGATTTCGGGATATGGAAGGGAATACCGAAAAGCAAACTCATCATCCCATTGGATACTCATATAGCAAGAATTTCGAGGTGTCTCGGCTTTACATTCCGAAGATCAGATGACTGGAAAACTGCAGTTGAGATAACGGATTCTTTAAAAAAGCTTGACCCTGAAGACCCGTTAAAATATGATTTTGCGATCTGCCATTACGGAATAACAGGTTTATGCAATCCAAAGACAGGAATCAAAGGAGATAACTGCAAAAGATGCATCTTCAAACCGCATCTGTCAGACCGTTGATGTGATTATTCCGTTACCCCTCCTTCTTTATTCCGTGAAAGAGTTCGCTTACTGTATCCTGGCTTTCCCAGTCCAGCAACCAATCTCATTCCAAGCAAATCCCTCCAGAATCGGATTGTTTTGTCCATGTCACCAGTTGCCATTGCGAGGTGATTTATTCCATTAAATTTTGGCATGAGTGTTCTCCTTTCTTTTCCCACTATAGTTATTATAAAACTTTACTGCCCCAACTAACTGAAAAAAGGTTGAAATCTCAAAATTATGTAGATTTTTTTATGGTTTTATTTTATATTATTAAAGTCTGTATTTTTTAAGGAGTCAACTATAAAGAATTCTCCTTAACACGGAAATGAGTTTTATGAGAAAGCATAGCAAAAATAGTTCTAATCAACTTATGAGCA
This sequence comes from Nitrospirota bacterium, assembly GCA_016208915.1. Taxonomy (GTDB): domain Bacteria; phylum Nitrospirota; class Thermodesulfovibrionia; order Thermodesulfovibrionales; family UBA1546; genus JACQXE01. The sequence continues at coordinate 6,352 of JACQXE010000054.1, forward strand.
GTAGCCATGACAGCCTTTCTAAA
>JACQXE010000056.1 GCA_016208915.1 Nitrospirota bacterium
GGTATTCGTTGATAAATAGAAGCTCGTGGTTGATGGTCCTGCCTCCCCTCCACCACTGTTGTTTGTGGTGTCAGATACCGTGATGCTCTTTCCTGCGCCAGCAGAAGCAGGTACTGTTAAGGCTGACACATAAAGGTCTGGCCCGATCTTAATGGCTATGCTGTACTTCGTATTGTTCGTCTCAGTAACTTCTGAAACAACATTGTTTGCATCAGCCACAGCAATGATGTAGTAAGTTCCAGTGGCAGTACCAGCAGGGATGGTTACAGATGTGCTTCCTGAATTGGTTGTGCTTGCAGCAAGGGCAGGTATTTCTCTACCTCCAAGATAGGTATCACTTCCATCAAATACTGTATTGGTTGAGAAATAGAACTTTGTGGTAGTGGTACCTGCATCACCAGGGCCGTTGTTCTTGGTTGTATCAGTTATGGTGATGGTTGCGCCTGCGCCTGCATTGCTCGGAACCGTAAGCGAGGAAACGACCAAATCCGGCGTGGCAATAGGAATTATCACTGCTTCTGTTCCGGCCGGTGAGGAGAACGTAAGAGTTTCTTCAATCTCCGTCAGCGGAGTCCACGTGCCGGAGAATATTCCGTCCCCAGCGGCAAGGTCGGGGGAGACGCCATCGTCCAGGAGATTAATGACCTCGCCAAGCCCGGTGGTCACGGTCACAGGTCCCACAGTGGTGCCACAATTGATGCTAAGAGCCGAGAGGGTTGCGGGGACGCCGACTGTCAAGATAGCTGGATATTTTAAGGCAGAGAATACGGAACTGTTGCTACAGGTTAATGAACCATAGGCATTGATTCTCCTGCCAGTTATAGTTGTTCCATTCATTGAGGAAATAGTATCTCCTCCTGATAATACGAGGTTCTTTATTTCTCTCCACCCTCGGTTCATGTCCTGAGATTTGATGAGTGCGGCGAGGCCTGTGACGTGAGGGGTCGCCATGGATGTGCCTGAGTATTGAGTATAATAATTATCAGGAATCGTACTGAGAATATTTACACCGGGAGCACCGACGTGAACAGTCCTTTTTCCATAATCTGAAAAATGGGCCTTGCTGTCATTATAGTCCGTTGCTGCCACTGCTAATACAGTGGGAAGGTAATAATTTGCAGGGTAAAAATCAGCTTTGTCATTATCCGTGTAATAATTTCCCGTTGCCGCCATGAAAATAATATCTCTCTGTGCATTGATCGCATCATAAAGGGCTTGCGAGTAGCCTCCTCCGCCCCAACTGTTATTCGTGGCAACAACATCAATCCCTCTGTTTTTCAATGCCCTGATGTATTCAAGGCATTCTACTGCATCAGATGTGTATCCATAGCCACCTGAACTAAGGAATTTGCAAGCCATTATCTTTACATTCCAGTTTACTCCAACAACACCAATTCCATTATTGCCAACTGCGCCTATCGTGCCGGCAACATGAGTTCCATGTCCGTTGTCATCAAAAGGATTGCCATCATTGTTATAAGTATCTATCCCATAAATATCATCTATATACCCATTTCCATCATCATCTATGCCGTTTCCGGGTATCTCCCCTGTGTTTACCCACATGTTTGCAGCAAGGTCTTCATGGGTATAATCAACTCCGGTGTCGATGACGGCGACTACACCATTGGTGTTTCCAATCGTAATATCCCATGCCTCAGATGCATCGATGTCCGCATCAGGAGTCCCGCCTGTCTGGCCTGTGTTGTGGAAGCCCCATAACTCGCTGAAAAAGGGATCATTCGGGGTGTTCTGGATGGTAACGATGTAATTTGGTTCTGCATATTCGACATCAGGATCGGTATTATAAAGCTCGATTGCCTCTTCAACAGTCATACCTTTTTTGAGCTTTATATGATTAATCCGCAATGCTGGGAATTCTTTTATTTTTTCTGATCCATGCTTCTTGTGAAGATTATTTTTGCTCTGTTCTGAAACGCCGTGTTTGAACTTGACAAGTATCGCATCATCTTTAAACTTCGCTGTGATTTTCTTGTCGTCTCCTCCGGATTGATCGCTGTCATCCAATACAACTGCATAGAGAGAAGTCGAAGCGAGAAAGATAAGTAATAAAGAAAAAACACAAATTTTTATAAAGTCCCTTCTTTCCATCCCCTTACCTCCTTTTTGTTTCCCCTGCTACTTAAAGTTCTAAGTTTCAAGTTCTCGATTCACGATTTGGCGACCGATATACCAATCTTATTTTTGTTTTTGTCGGCCACAAGATCATCAGGGGTATCACTCAGTAGGATTTACCGAGATTTCATCAATCTCTAATTGGACAGCGATAAAGTCTATGAGGAGGAAGACAATGACCCCCGAGATAATGCTCACTGCTTTCTTTAATAGCCTCTATGATAGTTTTGCTTTATTGATTCCTGCATAACTAATGACCTATTTTTTGTCACTCCCGCTTGTCGGGAGTCCTTCCCGCAGAAAGATTCCGGACGAGCCGGAATGACAGGACGTAGGACATTTCTTTTGCATCTTTCAATAGTTAATTGTTATTGCCTTGTACTTCGTATTATTTGTCTCACTCGTCTCAACAACGACACTGCCTGCATCTGACACGGCTATGATGTAGTAGGCGCCAGATATGCCACTTGGAATGGTCACAGAAGTGGATACTATGCTTGTAGCGCCTCCTGCAAGTGATGGCGCTGCCCTTTCTCCAAGATATGTGTCTCCTGCATTATACGTAGTGTTCGTGGATAAATAAAGCTTTGTTGTTGATGCCTCTGCATCGCCTCCTCCGCTGTTCTTTGTTGTATCTTTTATTGAGATGCTCTGCCCTGCTGTTGCTGTTAACGGCGCTGTTATGGCTGACACTATCAGATCAGGCCCTATCTTGATTGATTTTGATTTGTTGTTGTTAGTTTCAATTGTCTCAAGCACTGCAGTGTTTGCATCTGCCCTCGCGATGATGTAGTAGGGGGTTGTACTTGTAGGTGTCCCTGCTGGTATGGTCACACTGGTGCCGATTGGGCCCGATGAATCACCTGCTGCAAGTGGCCCCACTGTCCTCTCTCCAATAGGCGTGTCCAATGCATCCCATGTTGAATTAGTTGAGAGATAGAACCTTGTTATTGCATCAACAGTTGTCGGGCATCCTCCATTGTTCTTTGTTGTGTCTGTCACAGTAACAGTCTTTCCTGCCCCTGATGTTGCCGGCGCTGTAATGGTTGATACGATAAAGTCAGGCCCTTCTTTGATGGACTTGGCCTTGTTATTGTTGTTCTCATTGGTCTCAACAACTCCATTGTCTGCATCTGCCCTTGCTATAATGTAGAAGGTAACTTTACTTATTGAACATGTATCGGGCACTGTTACTGATATGCTCCCTGAGTTTGGTGTTGTGGGTGCAAGGGCTGGGACTGGCCTCTCTCCAAGATATAGATCATCAGTACTATATGAATTATTCGTTGACCAGTAGAATTTTGTGGTTGAAGGCGCTGCGATGCCTACTCCCTGATTCTTTGTTGTGTCACCTATTGTTATTGTTGTGCCCGGGATTGCTGTTGTCGGCGCTGTGACGGTTGTAATAATAAGGTCTGCCCCTGGTGCATAATTAAATGTAGCTGTTACATTTTTATCTGAATCCATTGTAACTGTGCATGTCCCTGTGCCTGTGCAAGCGCCTGACCAGCCTGTGAAGGTTGACCCTGCATCAGCCGTGGCTGTAAGTATTACTACTGTGTCTGAATTATAGGTTTCTGAACAATCAGAGCCACAATTGATGCCACCATCTAAGCTTGTTACTTCGCCAGAACCTGTGCCTGCCTTTGTTACTGAAAGGGTGTATCGCTGTATTCCCCCTGTTCCACTCAGTAGCACATTAAGTGTTGGAGTATCAGGATCATTGGATGGGATGGAGAGAGAAGCACTCTTTGCCCCTGCTGATGTTGGTGAGAATGCTACATTAACTGTACAATTCCCTGCTGGTGAAATTGTCTGATTGGAACAGTTGTCGTTTTGGACGTTAAATTCAGAGGCATTTGGACCTGTAAGAATGATTGTCCCTATCAGAAGGTCCGCGTTCCCATTGTTTGAGATGGTAAAGGTCGTTGTAGCTGATGAACCTATATCTATACTGCCGAAATTATAGGGGGAGGGAGAAGTTGCAATATCAGGCTCACTGAATGAAAGACTAGGAGTTAATTTCGATATAAAGACATCAGTGGAACCGTTAAAAGCAGTATCAAAGGCGCCTGTTGTTGTTGGAAAGTCTGCTGCGGAAGTATTGCCCGTTACATATATGTTCCCGCTTGAATCTATAGCTATAGAGTAGGCAGAACTACTATTACTACCTCCTAAGAATGTAGATGCACGAAGAGTTATCAAATCACTATTTAATTTCGATATAAAGACATCAGTGAAACCGTTAAAAGTAGTATCAAAGGCGCCTATTGTTGTTGGAAAGTCTGATGAGGAGGTATTGCCTGTCACATATATGTTCCAGCTTGAATCTATAGCTATAGAGTAGGCATAATCATAATCAATACCTCCTAAGAATGTAGAGCCAAGAAGGATTGTCAAATCACTATTTAATTTCGATACAAAGACATCAGAGCCCCCGTTAAAAACAGTATTAAAGGCGCCTATTGTTGTTGGAAAGTCTGATGATAAAGTATAGCCTGTCACATATACGTTTTCACTTGAATCTATAACCATGGAATATGAATGATCCTCATCGAGACTACCTCCAAAGAATGTAGATGCAAGAAGGGTTGTCAGATCACTGTTTAATTTTGATATAAAGGCATCCCATGTGCCACCATTAAAAGTAGTATCATATGCACCTGTTGTTGTTGGAAATTTATATAAGGGATCTGATGAGGAAGAGGAAGTATCGCCAGTCACATATATGTTTCCACTGGAGTCTATAGCTATTGAATTGGGATAATCACTATAACTACCTCCCAGAAATGTGGATGCAAGAAGACCTGTTAAATTGCTATTTAATTTTGATACAAAGGCATCCCCATTACCATTATAAGTAGTATCAAAGGCGCCTGTTGTTTTTGGAAACCCTGATGATTTAGTGTAACCAGCCACATATACATTCCCAGTTGAATCTATGGCTATGGAATAAGCATGATCATTGCGCAATCCACCCAGAAATGTAGAGCCAAGAAGGGTTGTCAGATCGCTATTTAACTTTGTTACGAAGACATCATAATACAGAGTAGTAGTATTATTATTATAAGTAGTATCAAAGGCGCCTGTTGTTGTTGGAAAGTCTGATGAGGAAGTATCGCCCGTCACATATACGTTCCCACTGGAGTCTGTAGCTATTGAGTAGGCATAATCATAATCACTACCTCCTAAGAATGTAGAGCCAAGAAGGGTCGTCAAATCGCTGTTAAATTTTGATACAAAGACATCAGAGCCACCGCTAAGAGCAGTATCAAAGGCGCCTATTGTTATTGGAAAGTCTGATGAATAAGTAAAACCAGCCACGTATACGTTTCCATTGGGGTCTGTAGCTATGGAAGAGACAGAAGAAGATCCATAATCATAGTCACTGCCTCCTAAGAATGTGGATGCAAGTAAAGGGTCTATCACAAGGGTCTTTGTCTTATCATATTCTCCAACCTTAAAGCCATAGATGAGTTCTGAGTTTTTCTTGGACTCTGAACTTTGATCAATGACTCTGTAATTTACACCTACCTCCACTCTTTTCCCATTAATCTCCTGATAGGCTACCGGTTTTGTGAACCTTATCTCTCCAAACTCCGTATCTGCTGCAAGTTCTCCTTTATCATTTATCCTTAACCCTTTTATACCCTCTATTCTCACTTTGATTGCCTCTGAGTCTGCAGTAGGCTTTACATAAAAGAGTTTCTCTACGTTATTCCCGTAAGCCTTTAGCTTTAATTCTATTCCTTTATATATCTCTCCAAAATTTGCAATAGTATATGTTGAGATCTCATTTTTCCATTTTGATGAGTTATTCCCTTTAAAATAACTTACCTTTGTTGCTGATTCTCCTTCTCCCTTAATCTCAGTTATACTTCCGCCAATGATGGTCTCTCTGAGTGCTATTCCTTTTGTCCCTGCCTTTAGGTTTTTATTCTTAATCCCCATACGCTGATCTTCTGAATCTGAACCTTTACTATGCAGCGAGTAGACTATACCGCCTTCTTTTGTCGTGAAGACCGTTCCTCCAAATGTCTTTGCATAAAAGATGACATCTTCATTCTGTATCTGCCCTTTATTGACAATAAAGGGCACTTGCATCTTAAATGCCTTCTCCATAATTGTCTGCTTGTCCATTGGTTTTCCAGAATCTTGAATCATAACTGCAAAAACACTATGTGGAATTATGATTAAGAGAATGGATGCTATTATTAAGAAATAAAGTTTCTTAAACATTTTTATACCCTCCTTAGTTTTACCTTCAATTATTTCGTAAGCCATTCACCTAATAAAATATGCAATTTTCATGCCAATTATGCATTAATTATGAGGTTTTATATTATTGTAACTTTGGGTTTTCTGTGAATTGATGGACAAGGCAAAAAACTGTTGAATTTGCTTTATGGAAAGCAGTATAAATCATAAAATTAGTAGGTGGAATAGCACGTTACGCAAGTTAATAAAAAAGGCAGGTCGAATCGACCTGCCTTTTTTAGAGGGGTTACTATTCCCTATCTAACAACTCATTATCTAACAGTAACTGTAACATTGGAAGAGAATTTGTAGAGTCCTCCAGTGTCTGTTACCTTATGCCTGATAGTGTATATACCTCCACGGAGGTATGTGTGAGATTGGAGAGTACCACCAGCGTTTACTGTTGTTACGCCGTCACCCCAGGTTGTGGTTACCTTCAGGCTAGCCTGTGCATCCTCTGCATCTGAAGAGGTGTCAGTATACGTTACTAACAGTCCTGCTACAGCAGGCGCTGTCTTAGCTGCATTTGGAGGCGTGTTAATAACCTTTGCCTGCACTGTCTTCTTTGTCGTAGCAGTTAGCCCATAGGTGTTGTCTGTCACTCTCAAGGTCACATCGTAGTAGCCTGCTGCACCGTATGTGTTGCTCTGTGTAATACCTGCTATGTCATATGTGCCATTGCTTGTAACGTCCCAGTCATATGTGCAGTCGCCACTGCCGCATGTTGACAGGGAGGCATTAAAGTTAACCTTCAGAGTGGTTGTGGTATCTGAACCCCATGAGAATGATGCCACAGGTGGTGTTATTGCTGATAAATCCCAGGATTCGGCTATGAACTGCAGCACAAAGGGCATCCACTCGTCAGCCCCTCCTTCGCCCACGCCCGGAACCAAAATTTCACCTTTAGCAAGTACGGTGCGTCCTTCTATTTCAGGGTCAGGTATGGTATTCGGGTCAGGTTCAGGCGTTATTTGGAGTTCGTGGCCAGGAAGAACCGTAAATGAACCTGGCCGCACTGGGTCTGAAGAGGCAGCGAAAAGGTCCAGCACTGCCGGGTTATCTAAGGTAGTCTCCTCATTAGGTATGCGCGCAGGGGAGCTGGCAAACTGGATGTCTCTGACTGTCATGGTGTGCGTATTAAGAGTGTCATCTGGGAGCATTTCTGGATTATAAAGGGTGTGAGGTGATGTAAACTTCCATCCAAGCCAAATCCACGGTCCTACAAAGTTGTTATTGAGAGTCCATCTGAAAAAGGCAGAACTCACAGTAAGGGGTCTAATAGACGATCGAAAGTCTACGTTAAACCAGCAAGAGGTACAATAAGGTATATCTCTGCCCCAGAAGTTCACAACACGCCATCCTCCCCAGGGCCAAGTCCAAGTCCATGCGTTCCACTCGGAGAAGCAGCTTGACCATGCGCTTTGCAGAACAGGCGCATTCCATATTCCCCATGGCCACCATGGACCCCATAGGCCCCAAGGCCAATTCCATACACTACTCCATATTACGGCATTATTGGCAAGGGGATTAAACTGGTGCACTTTGAAGTGATAAGCATGTTTGTTTACTTTTTTCCCGTGGAAGATATAGTCTTCTGTTTCTCCTCTATCGAATACAGAAGGCCAGGAGCCGACATAGTTTATTAACTGTATATTTGTTATAGTCATGCGCATCCAGGTATTATTAGGGAGAGAAAGGGCTTGGTTAGGTGTATAGATACCGGGGGTGACGGTAAGGATTGGAACCGAAAAGTTTTGCAAAGCCCATTCTCCAGGGTCAGCCCAGTCTCCATCTTGGTTCCAATCTATAAGGATATTAACGTATCTGACGAGTCCTGATGGGTTTGTAACGCGAAAAGTAATCGGAAACCTCGATATCAGCCCATCGTCGAAAAGATCAATATTCACCTGGCGGGAGTCAGCTTCATAGTCAACATCTTTACCGAAATAGAAATCCTTTGGGCCAGTGTGTCTTGCGCCGTTAGAAATCCAGCGTGACGGGTAAGTGGGATCAGGCGCATCGCCGAAATCTAATAATTCAGGACGAAGTTTGATCGACTCTGAAAGTGCAAAGCGAATTTCCCAGTTTCGCCCTAATATGTTGAGGGTGCCGTCGCCGTCAATATCCTGAGTATACGTAAAGACCTGCTCTAAGCCCAGGCTGTCTGTGGGATCCTGATTGGTTTGCAATCTGTCGTGCAGGAATCGTATCCAGGGTCTGCCGAGTGTCGTTCCACAATCGAAGACACGAACAGCATGACCCCCGGTGGGTGTATTACCCCAATCATAGCTCCAGACTATCTCTACGTCTTCCCCTTTTCCTATCTGATCACATATCCATCTCCATGTAACTACTGCGCCGTTATCTATAGAAGTGATGCCGCTCGATGTAAAATTGCCGTTCGGGAGCGCTTGATTCGGCGGAGACCCATAGCCTCTTCCTTGATGCCTGTGAATAAGACTGTTTGCCAGACCATTATTGGCAAGGTAACGAAATTTACCTTGAAGCATAGGTGTAAACCATACACCGCTGCCAAAAAATCGCGACGGTGCCCATCTATTGGCTGCGAGATCAAGTTGCCCTACTAATGTATTGTCGCCCCTTAAACCCAGTATATGGTTATGTGGGACATTAAGTCCGAAATTATTTTCCAGATATTGCAGGCTGTTAGCAATGGACATGGGAAAGCATTGGTTCGCTGCTGCCTGGACATTCTGATTTGGTTGCGTGTACCTCATAGTGGTATTAGGCCCGTCGAGAATGAACTCTACAAGATTAGCAGGCGGAGCAGCGCCCACCTCTGTCACATGGGACTCTCCGGCGCCTTCGGCATTGCACCCTGCGTCTCCAACAGGGAAGTCGCTTCTCAAACCATCAGCAAAGATGTGCTGGGGCTTTGAAGTGAACTCGACGTATGCGCTGAGTAAACTCACATTCTCAGGCGCAGCCAATCCGAGTGTGAAGTACGTAGTGACCGGGTAGGAACTGATGTTTAAGTCTACAGGTAGGTTCTGTACGACCCATCCTGCGTTTGTGTAAATATTAAGGTAACCACTGGATAGTCCGGTTGAATGGGATAGTTCTTCAGGATTTGCACTGACCCTGCCCCAATCCGAATTAAGCACTGTTGCTTGCTCGAACAAGAAATCCACTTGTTCAAACTCCACACCCTCCATAGGTAACACTGTAACGGCAAAAGCACTTGCTGCGTATGTTGTTAGAAGCAATGCTATTGCAATTGCAACGCATATTTTTAATCTCAAATGTGTATGATGATAGCTTACAATTCTCGATCCCCTCTTTTCACTAATCATTTTCCCCATAATATACCCCCTTAAAAAATTCTGTTCCCAGTTTCAAGTCTTAAAAAATTAATTTTTCTTATTTTAATCACCTCCCTTTAAATAGTTCTTGGTTTTTAAAGTATCCATTCTCCAAAATCCATATGGAGAAACCATTCTGAAAATAAAAGAATTTTCGGGCTAAAAGCCTGATACATTACATAACATGTAAGATTTTACCTAATATCGATTTGTGCGAGAGATTCGCGTAGTTGAAGAAATCCAGAAAGAAATGTTCTTGTAGAGAAATTCTTATTTCCCCTACCCCATTGTGCCCCTCTATTACTCGTACTTAAGGATAAAGCGAGTATTATATTATAGTTCCAGATGCTGTTAAAAAAACTTGGGTACGTGTCAAATCATTTAACCTTGTAACCGGGACTTACTCTTTTGGTTACATCTTAGATGATTCAATGGGTAATGTCAAAAATTCCCCCTTTGTTGGTAAAACCAACTTATTCTTAAAAGCATGCAATTCTTATTCCTAATTTTATAAATCAAAAGCATAAAATAGTCTAACAAATTATTTTATAAGCATTTTATATGCATAGGCCATGTAAAATTAAAGAGGCGTTTTCTCTAAATTAACCAAAAAGCGGAGTGAAATGACCCTTAATTGGGGTGAAATAACCCCCCAATTTATCTAATCTTTTTGGGAAGGGATTACAGTTGATTTTTTGAAATAAATTTCCTGACCTTTTTGCTCTTTAGGCTTTTTTCGCCGTGTACCTCTCGAATGTGGTCCATAATATTGGAATGCTCTGTCCTGCAGATTGGACAGGAATAGCAAGTAACGGATGTTTCTTCTGTCTTGGTTTTGAAAACCTCTCCAAGATAAGGATAGCTTGTCAGAATCCACATCAGAAAGGGTATGAAGAGTTTAATGCTGCGATAGGTAATAAATGCCGTGGGGTTCCCTGAGATCTCATCGATCTCTAATTGGACAGCAACGAAATCTATGAGGAGGAATACAAATGTTCCTGTGGTTATGATTACTGCTTTCTTTAATAGTTTCATTTTTGGCGTTGCAATGATAAGAGAGATAAAAGGGATCAGGGTCAATGAGGCAATATAAGGGAACTTCTCATTGGGTTTTAGCATGTAATAAAGCGGATAAAAGCGGCTCAGGACCAGATTAAGAAAGAATCCATACACGTTTGATATAGGATGCCACAGGGCAAAGAGCGCCAAGGAATACCCTAAGACCTTAGCGAGGAACAGCAGTTTTACTCTCACGGTTTGCCACCTTCTCTATCCAGATGAGCCACATAAAGATAACCATAATGATAAAAGCCACCTGCCAGAGGTAGTCATGAAAATATACAGAATATGCAGGCTTAAATTTATCTATGAATGCCATGAAAAGTAGTCTTAACATATTTGCAGCAAAGATGAATGGGATTCCTGACAGAAGACCTACAGCCCTTGTTTTGATTGAAGCAGGATAAATCAGAACAAACGAGGCAAATACTATCATTATTGTGATTGCAGTGCATTCTGTATTTATTTTCCATGTGTTGTTAGCCAGATAGATTATGGTGTTGTTCATCTGGGCCTCAATGCCGAAAAAGTGAATCAGCCATGTTATTGTTTTTGCGTTGAAAAGTTCAAAAAAATAAAGGTAACCTTTTTCAGCGGCATAAAGTGAAAGGAGATTAAGCAAAATTACAATTGCGCAAAAAATAAGTGGAACTCTGAGATTTTTTAACGAATAGCCCCTCTTTTTTTCCTTCCTGCCTATTTTATCAGCCCTCGTCTTTTTTGCCATCTATTAGAATCCTGTTCTCTTTTTTTGATTATTTTAACCTAAATGGAGAGCCCTTACAATTTTTTCATAAAACATCCCCTCCCTTTTTGGGGAGGGGATGAGGGGGGTGAAGATAATATGTTCTGGCAAAAGCCTTTTTTACCTTAGCTTCTGATTCGTCTTCTCAGTAAATATCCTCCTACAACTGTAAGGCTTATCAGGGTTACTATCAGCCATGCCATATTATACCCAACTGCTGTTGGAGCCTATGGCTCAACAATACCGAACTCTGAGAATGACGAAGTGTTACCGCAGATTACATTAGCGGTTGTGTCATGTGAAGCAGTGGAAATTAATGACCATCCTGCTCCTGCATAATTGTCCCTCCGGATGAGACCTAAAATTAGAAATATTAAGATTAAAAAGCAAAAACCATACTAAATTAAAGGATTTTTTAGGGATTTAGATGAGCTGATTTTGAGGTTTTAGGGATTAAATTATTAGATAACAGGCGGTTAGACAGGAAAGATTTATATATATATAAGTGCATAATTTATTATATGCATAACAATTTAGATATAGGGTTAAATAACCCACTTTTTGGTGAAATAGCCCCAGTGCCCTGCAAATTTGCCCACAAAACCGCTAAAAGATTCCTAACCAGCTGGACTCGTATCCTACCGGCGTTTCCTCTGTCTTGTCAGAGCCTTGGGCAGACAGCAGGACAGGATAGCTCTCCTGTAATCTTGCTATCAGAGAGTGCCTTGCTGTTATAGGCAGAGTAAGGTATAGCGGGGACTCCATCAGTATTGAGATAAGGGTCTGTTGTGCTTTCCGGGTTTTCATTTCTAACCTCCTTACTAAAACTCCATGCAATTTTTATGCTAACCAGTTTTCTTCATATTTGGTGAAGTTATGTTATAATTCTGCCTTGAGATTATGAATATAGTTATAGCAACGAGGAACAGGAAGAAGGCTGAAGAGATAAGAAGGATTGTTAAGGATATGGCGGTCTCTGTCCATACCCTCGATGATTTTCCCGAATGCCCTGAGATAAAGGAAGATGGTAATACATTTGAGGAGAATGCCATAAAAAAGGCGGTTTCAGTTTCAAGGCATACAGGGATGGCAGCGCTTGCCGATGATTCAGGCCTTGAGGTTTATGCTCTGAATGGAGCGCCGGGCGTCTTATCTGCAAGATATTCAGGTGAGGACGCAGATGACAGGAAAAATGTCAAAAAACTGCTCGATGAGATGAGGCTGGTTGCTGACGAACAAAGGGGGGCAAGGTTTGTATGCTGTATAGCTTTGGCATTCCCGGACAGCAAAATAAAGACATTTTTTGGTTATGTTGAAGGCAGGATAGGCAAAGAGCCGAGGGGCAAAGGTGGGTTTGGATACGACCCGTTGTTTTACCCTGCCGGGCATAACAGGACATTTGCGGAGATAAGCGATGAGGAAAAGGACAGCATCAGCCACAGGGGTGAAGCCCTCAAAAAGCTTTACGAATATTTAAAATCGTATATTTATAAGAAAAATTAATAATACAATTTTAATTTTTTTCTTGAAAAAACTCTATTTTTGGAATAGTATGTTACGTTTTAAAGGCTGTTTAGACTTTTAAATAGTCCTGCTTTAAATTAAGAAAAGCTAAGAAGAAAAGGGCGTTTTGTTTCATTTTCGGTTTTGTATTGCTTTTAATACGCTTATTTAACAGGGGGTATATTTATGAGATTGGTATTGCTCGGCGCACCAGGTGCTGGCAAAGGAACTCAGGCTAAGAAGCTTATCGACAACTTTGGCATACCTCAGATCTCAACAGGAGATATCTTAAGAAAGAACGTTGCAGAAGGCACACCTTTAGGCAAGGAAGCAAAGTCATATATGGACAAGGGCGAGCTTGTGCCTGACAAGGTAGTTTTAGGTCTTATAGAGGACAGGCTTAAACAGCCTGACTGCCGGAAGGGTTTCATACTCGACGGCTTCCCGCGCAACACAGCTCAGGCAGAGACGCTTGACGGGATGCTCAAGAAGCTCAACATGCCGATTGATTCCGCATTAAGCGTTGAGGTCCCGAAGGATGACCTCATGAAGAGGCTTACAGGAAGAAGGACATGCAAGAGCTGCCAGCAGATGTACAATGTGTATTTTTCTCCTTCAAAAAAGGGAGGTTTATGTGACAAGTGCGGAGGAGAGCTTTTTCAGAGGGACGATGACAAGGAAGAAACAATCAAGAGGAGACTTGATGTCTATGATGCCCAGACAGCGCCGCTTATTGATTATTACAAAAAGGGCGGAATACTTAAATCTGTTTCTGGCACAGGCAGCATAGACGAGATATTTGGCAAGGTTTGTACTGCATTGGGTTTAAAGTAAAGATAATTTTATTTAAAACATTAAAGGAGGAAGAAGATGGCATTAGTAAATCCGCATGGAAAAGAGAAAAAGTTGAAACCCCTTCTGCTTGCAGGCAAGGAACTGGAGGAGGAAAAGAAAAGAGCTAAAACGCTCAAACAGATTAAAATATCGTCCCGTGAGTCCGGAGATCTTATCATGATGGGTATCGGCGGTTTTACCCCGCTTGATGGTTTCATGACCTATGAAGATTGGAAAGACGTATGCGGTGAATACAAAATGGCAGACGGCACTTTCTGGCCCATACCTGTCACAGTCTCTACTGATACAAGCGTGAAAGTTGGCGATGAAATCGCGCTTTATTCCGATGAATATGGCGAGGTCATGGCAACGATGAAGGTCACAGAGGCCTATAAAATTGATAAAGAGTTTGAATGCAAGAATGTCTACAGGACTACTGATATGAAGGAGCACCCGGGCGTTAAAATGGTAATGGACCAGCCAGGCACCAATCTTGCCGGACCTGTGAAAGTTATTAGTCAGGGAACATTCCCTGCCGAGTATCCGAATACATATATGACGCCTGCCCAGACCCGGCACCTTTTTCTCGAGAAGGGCTGGAATAAGGTTGCGGCTCTCCAGTTGAGAAATCCAATGCACCGTTCACATGAGTATCTCGCAAAGATTGCTATTGAAACCTGTGACGGCGTGCTTATCCATCAGCTCCTTGGAAAGCTGAAAGCTGGTGATATCCCTGCAGAAGTAAGGGTTAAGGCTATTGATACACTCGTAGAGCATTATTTTGTAAAGAATACATGCATTCAGGCCGGCTACCCCCTTGACATGCGGTATGCTGGTCCGCGTGAAGCGCTTCTTCATGCACTTTTCAGGCAGAATTACGGATGCAGCCATATGATTATCGGCCGCGACCACGCTGGTGTTGGTGAATATTACGGTCCCTTCGATGCACAGAAGATATTCGATGAGATCCCCGAAGGCGCCCTTGAGACTCAGCCGCTTAAGATTGACTGGACATTCTATTGCGCCAAGTGTGATGGCATGGCTTCGATGAGAACATGTTGTCACGGCAAGGAAGACAGGATGCTCCTGAGCGGTACAAAATTAAGAAAGATGCTCTCTGAGAACGAAGAAGTTCCTGATCACTTCAGCCGTCCAGAGGTTTTAAAGATTTTGAGAAAATACTATGAAGGGTTGACTGAAAAGGTTGAGATAAAGACTCATAAGTACTCAGAAGGCGCATAAAGAAAAAGTAGTTAGCTGATAGTTTATGACTGATTGCCGAGAGCTAATTTTGAGAGGGGGTGAATGTTTAATAATTGCAGGATTCAGGCCTTAATTGTTTAGGGCCAATTTTAAAATATCTCAAGGAGGTTAATAATATGCCGAGTTTTGTACTCACAGAAAAATGTGACGGTTGTAAGGCTCAGGATAAGACTGCATGTCAGTATATTTGTCCGCACGATCTCATGGCACTCGACAGGGAGAAGATGAAGGCTTACAATCAGGAGCCTGAGCAGTGCTGGGAATGCTTTAACTGCGTAAAGATTTGCCCGCAGCAGGCAATCGAGGTGAGGGGTTACTCAGATTTTGTGCCTCTTGGATCCAGTACCATCCCCCTGAGGGGTACTGACTCGATTATGTGGACAATTAAATTTAGGAATGGAATTCTGAAGAGATTCAAATTCCCGATCAGAACTACAGTTGAGGGTTCGGTGGATCCTTATAAAGGCAAGCCTGAGCCGGATTTTTCAAAAATAAAAGGACCGGGCTTCTTTAATTATGAAGCAAGGAAAGAATAATTTAAGGAGGTGGAAAAATAATGGAAAAAGAAACCTGTACATTTTCATATTGTAAGAGACCCGAAGTAACAGAAGTTGAATGTGATCTCCTGATCCTGGGCGGCGGTATGGCTGGCTGCGGTGCAGCTTATGAAGCATGCCGCTGGGCAAACGCGAAAGGACTGAAGGTCGTCCTGGTTGATAAAGCAGCAACAGACAGAAGCGGCGCCGTTGCAATGGGCCTGTCCGCAATCAATACATATGTCGGTGAAAACAAGGTTGAGGATTATGTCAAATACGTGAGAAATGACCTGATGGGCATCATCAGGGAAGACCTCGTATATGACCTCGGCAGGCACGTTGATGATTCTGTCCACCTCTTTGAGGAGTGGGGTCTCCCGATCTGGAAGAAAGGCGATGACGGATTCTCCATCGATGGTCACGAGGCAAACGAAAAAGGCAAGCCCATGCTCAAGGACGGCGGAACACCGGTGAGATCCGGCAAATGGCAGATAATGATCAACGGTGAATCATACAAAGTCATCGTTGCAGAAGCTGCAAAGAAGGCCCTCCAGACCAACCGTGAAAAAACCGGCATGGACCAGAACCACTTTGAGAGGGTATTCATAGTGAAGGCCGTAAAAGATGCAAACGGGAAAAATGTAGCGGCAGCAATCGGATTCAGCACAAGAGAAAACAAGATTTATTCCTTTAAGGCAAAGGCAATGATCTGTGCGACTGCCGGAGCAGTTAATTGCTTCAGGCCGAGGTCGGTCGGTGAAGGTATGGGAAGGACCTGGTACCCTGTGTTTAGCAGCGGTTCAGGTTATGCCTTCGGAATGCAGGCCGGCGCTGAACTGACCTTGATGGAGAATAGATTTGTCCCTGCAAGGTTTAAGGACGGTTATGGACCAGTCGGGGCATGGTTCCTGTTCTTTAAAGCTAAAGCAACAGACAGCTATGGCAATGATTACTGTGAGGATAAGGAATATTTTGATGACGCAGTAGCCAGATATGGAGACTATGCAAAAGGTCTCGGCACTGCTATCAGGAACCATCTTATGATGAGGGCTATGAGGGACGGCAAAGGCCCAATCCTCATGCAGACCCCTGCAGCGATGGCAGCTTTAGGAGCAGCCTTCACCGAGAAACTTGGTGAAAAAGAAGGCAAAAAGAAGATGAAACATCACATGCAGGCTGCGCAGGGTTCTGGGTAAGCGGCCCTGGCGATATTCCTGGCACACCGGAAAATTATTCTTGGGGATATAATAGAATGTCTACTGTGCCCGGTCTCTTCATGGCTGGTGACGTTGTCGGCGCATCTGGACACAAATTCTCATCCGGTTCTCATGCAGAGGGCAGGCAGGCAGCAAAGGCTGCAATAGCATACATCCTCGATCATGCAGACTACAAGCCGGCGCCAAAAATGTCCCTTGATGAGATTGCGGCTGAACTCTATCTGCCGTTTGAGATTTATGAGAAACACAAAACCTATACAACCGAACCGGGCGTCAACCCGAACTATATCGGACCAAAGGCGCTTCAGGCAAGATTGATGAAGATAGCTGATGAATACTTTGGTGGAACAAGCACCTGGTACATGACCTCAAAGACCATGCTTGAAGAAGGACTCAAGAAGCTTGAGATGCTCAAAGAGGATGCCGGCAAGATGGCGGCAAAAGACCTTCATGAGCTCTTAAGGTGCTTTGAAAACTACCACAGAATTCTGTCGGTCGAGGCGCATGCAAGACATATTCTCTTTAGGCAGGAATCCAGGTATCCGGGTTACTACTACAGGGGCGACTTCAACATGATTGATGATGCAAACTGGAAGTGCTTTACAAACTCTAAGTACAATGCAGAGACCAACACCTGGGAATTGAAGAAAGTACCATACGTTCAGATGTTCAAGTAGGATTGAGTTAAATGGGGAGGGCTTTGCCCTCCCCAAAAAAAACATTGTAAAATGCAAGGTGCAAATTGCCGGCTAAAAAGTGATTTGCATTTTACATCTTACAATAAGATTTTCTGTATTATATGACTTAGATAAGGAGGCCAGCAATGACTGAAGGCAAGACAGTTCTCGTGGTCGGAGGCGGTATGAGCGGGCTGACGACTGCTGTAGAGGTGGCAGAGGCAGGGTACAAGGTGATAATAGCAGAGAAAACGCCTTACCTTGGGGGCAGGGTTGCACAGCTTAATAAATATTTTCCGAAGCTATGCCCTCCGAACTGCGGCCTTGAGATAAATTTCAAAAGGATAAAGAACAATGCGGATGTAAGTTTCTATACTCTCGCAGAGGTTGAGAAGATTTCAGGACAGGAAGGCGATTTCGATGTAACCCTGAAAATAAACCCACGGTATGTGAATGATAAATGCGTCGGATGCAATGCATGTGCAGAGGCGTGTCCTGTTGAAATGCCTAATGAATTCAATTTCGGCCTTAATAAGACGAAGGCTGCATATATTCCGCATAATCAGGCATTTCCTTTTAAGTATGCGATAGACGGCAAGCACTGCAAAGGCGCTTCATGCGCAAAATGCGTTGAGGCATGCAAATATGACGCAATAGACCTCAACATGAAACCTGAGACTATTAATATTAATGTTGGGGCAATAGCCCTCGCAACAGGGTGGGATTTGTATGATGTGACGAAACTTGACAATCTTGGCGGTGGGAAAATCAAGAACGTTATAACAAATATGCAGATGGAAAGACTTGCGTCGCCTAACGGCTCGACAGCAGGGAAGATCCTCAGGCCATCGGATGACAAAGAGGCAAAGAATATAGCATTTGTCCAGTGCGCAGGGAGCAGGGATGAAAACCACCTGCCTTATTGCTCATTCATATGCTGCATGGCCTCTTTAAAGCAGGCCACATATCTAAGGGAGCAATATCCTGATTCAAAGGCACAGATATTCTACATAGATATAAGGACACCGGGCAGGTACGAACAGTTTTACTGGAAGGTTAAGGATGATCCTAATGTTACTCTCACAAAAGGAAAGGTCGCAAAGATTACAGAAGACCCTTCGTCAGGAGATGTCATTGTAGAGGCAGAGGATATTTTGGCAGGCAAAAAGATTAAGGCAAGGTTTGACATGGTCGTCCTCGCAGCAGGAATGGTTCCTTCAACAAAGGGTTCTAAGATATCTGCTGATATTTCATATACAGAGGATGGCTTTGTAAAGCCGTCTTCCTTAAAAAAGGGCATATACGCTGTGGGGACACTAAAGAGTCCGGTTGATGTTGCAAAGTCTGTGCAGGATGCAACAGGAGTTGCGATTAAGAGCATTCAGAGCGCAAGGAGGTAATGATAGAGATGGAAAAGAAATATGGGGTTTATATCTGTAAGGGCTGCGGTATTGGCGAAGCCCTTAACATAGATGAATTGACAAAAGATGCTGCACGAGCTGCAAAGATAGAGCCTGACGCAGTGAGAGTTCATCCTGTGCTGTGCAGCCCCGAAGGTCTTGAGCTTATAAAGAATGATGTGAAGGCTGGCATAAATACATTAACAATCGGTGCATGCTCACCACGTGTTAAATATGAGGAGTTTGATTTTCCCGGGGCAATAACTGAAAGGGTTAATCTGAGGGAGCTTATTGCGTGGAGTCAGGAGCCAAAGACCGAAGACACAGATATGATTGCAACGGATTACATGAGGATGGGTATAATCAAAACTCAGAAAGGCGAGCTTCCGGAGCCCAATATCCTTCAGGACCTCAGCAAGACAATACTTGTTGTTGGCGGCGGCATTTCGGGATTAACTGCTGCGATTGAAGCTGCTAATGTAGGCTATCAAGTTGTTCTTGTTGAAAAAGAAGCTGAACTCGGAGGTTGGGCAGCAGAGCTGTATAAACAGACTCCAATGGAATATCCCTATGAAAAATTAGAAGACCCGCTTGTTTTCAGCAAGGTTAAAGAAGCCGAGTCAAATCCAAATATAAAAATATTCAAATCATCTGTTGTGGAAAAGACAGACGGACAACCAGGGCTGTTTGATGTAACTATAAGAAAAAATGGAAGCAGTGAGACTATAAAGGTTGGAGCAATTATAATGGCCGCGGGATGGAAGCCTTACGATGCCTCCAAACTCGGACATTTTGGATACGGCAAGCCTAACGTAATCACAAGTATACAGATGGAGGATATGGCAAAGAAGGGGAAGATAATACGTCCTTCTGACGGTAAAGAGGCAAAAAAAGTTGCATTTATTCAGTGCGCCGGTTCAAGGGACCCGAACCACCTGCCGTATTGTTCCTCTTTCTGCTGTGCAACATCACTAAAACAGGCTAAATATGTAAGAGAGAAAAACAGTGATGCAATCGCGATGATCTTCTATAAAGATATAAGAACGCCGGGACAGACAGAGTTATTTTATAAAAATATGCAGAATGATCCGGGTGTCTTATTAACAAAGGCTGATGTTACAGGAGTGAGCGATGCAGGAAATGGCAACCTCTTTGTAGAAGCGGAAAATACACTTTTAGGCGAAAAGATTAGGATAGAAGCTGACCTTGTTGTCCTTGCGATCGGCGTGGTTCCTGCAACGCGCGCACCGCAGGAATATCTTGATAGACTTACAGAGGTATCTAAAAAAGGCGACGATGCAAAGAAGGCGTATATAGAGTCAACGCCTAAACCTGATTTTATCCTGAATCTTCAATACAGGCAAGGGCCTGAAATCCCTTCACTCGAAGATGCATACGGTTTTGCTGACTCGAACTTTATCTGTTTTCAGTACGAAACAAGAAGGACAGGTATCTATGCAGCAGGCTGTGTAAGACAGCCTATGAATGTGACAGATGCTCAGCTTGATGCCGCAGGAACAGCTCTTAAGGCTATTCAAGCTGTTGAACATATTGCAAAAGGTATAGCAGTCCATCCGAGGGCATGGGATGCTTCATTCCCGGACCCATTACTGATAAAGTGTACCGCCTGCAAGAGATGTACTGAGGAATGCCCGTTCGGAGCAATAGATGAGGACGAAAAAGGAATTCCATTTTTTAAGATTAACCGTTGTCGTCGTTGCGGTACATGTATGGGTGCATGTCCTGAAAGGATCGTTTCTTTCAAAGATTACAGCGTGGACATGATCGGTTCGATGATTAAGTCTGTGGAAGTGCCAGATGAAGGCTTCAGGATAATAGTGCTTGCTTGCGAGAACGATGCATACCCTGCGTTGGATAGCGCGGGTATAAACAAGAAACGCCTGAATCCGAGTGTCAGGATCATACCTGTAAGGTGTCTTGGTTCAACAAATCTGGTATGGGTTGCAGACGCATTTTCGAGAGGCATTGATGGACTGATTCTCCTCGGGTGCAAGTTTGGTGAGAATTATCAGTGCCACTTTGTAAAGGGCAGCGAACTTGCAGATTACAGATTCAGCAAGGTTCAGGAAACTCTTAGTAAACTCCAGCTCGAGTCCGACAGATGTCAGCTAATACAAATTGCGATATCAGATTATGATAAGCTTCCTGAAATAATCGAAGGGTTTGTTAAGAAAATTGAAGAAGTAGGACCTAATCCGTTCAAGGGATTTTAAAAGGAGGTAAAATGGCAGAACAACTAATAAAACCTGATTTGAATTTTATAAACGATGTTATCAGCTCAGGCGGTGAATCGCTTAAAAAATGTTTCCAGTGCGCAACATGCTCAGTAGTGTGCAATGTGACGCCCGACGACAAGCCTTTTCCAAGAAAAGAAATGATGCAGGCACAATGGGGGCTGAAGGATAAGCTTTTTGCCAACCCTGATATATGGCTTTGCCATCAGTGCAGCGATTGCACTGCCTATTGTCCGAGAGGCGCAAAGCCTGGAGAGGTGCTTGGCGCAATCAGAAAGATGAGCCTTCAGGAGTTTTCTGTCCCCGGCTTTATGGCGAAGATGGTAAATCAGCCCAAGTTTCTTCTGGTGCTTCTTGCAGTGCCTGCGCTGCTCTACATATTGATTATAGTCTCCCAAGGTTTTTTCGGAGACGTTAGCATACCTACTGAGGACGGAAAGATTGTCTACGGGAAATTTCTTTTTTCCCTGTATTATGTTGACACGGTTTTCACCGCCACAGCCCTCTTTGCGGTGTTTAGTCTGTTTCTGGGGATTACAAAATACTGGAAGGCCATGAGTGCTACTGTCCCAAATGCAAATAAGGGTACCTTCGGCAAGGCTGTCGTCGATACAATTCTGGAAATACTCGGCCATAACCGCTCCAGAAAGTGCGAGGTAACAAAGGGCAGGGCAACAGCACACATGCTGGTATTTTACAGCTTTATAGGCTTGTTCATAACCACAGTGTTGGCCTTTGCAAAAGTCATCCCTGAGTATTTTGAACATTTCGGGACCCACTTGGGCATTGACCAGTCGCTCCTTAACGGTCTGACGGTAATATACAAAATAATCGGCAACATAAGTGCGGCTGCCCTGGTCCTCGGCATTCTGCTGATGATAACTAACAGGTTCAAAAACAAGGGAAAGGCAGGGTTGGGTGGCTATTATGACTGGCTTTTTATCCTGCTCGTAGCTGGAGTAGGCGTTTCAGGACTGCTTGCCCAGTTTCTGAGAATGGCTAACACAGTGATTGCTTACCCTACTTATGTAGTTCATCTTTGCTTGGTCTTTTTCCTTTTTGCATATGCTCCATTTTCCAAGATGGCCCATATGGCTTACAGGGCAACAGCGATGGTATTCGCAAAACAGTCAGGAAGGGAATAGTTATAGTGGACGCTAAAAATAAGTTGACATGATTGTCATTCCTGCTTGTCTGGAATCTTTTTTTATTTAAGAACGATGCTGGACAAGCCAGCATGACAACTAATTTAAGTCTTTTACTATAATAGGGGGGAAGGTAGGAATATAATATGAACCACGTTAGACCATATACATATTTTTTGGAAATTGAGAGAGATCACAACTATTGTCGGGAAAATATAGTAAGAATTATTGGAGAGGAGGTCTAACGAGGTGAAAATAAGAGATGTCATAAAAGAAAAGGGACTAGAATTTATTGCTGTTGACGGTAATGCAACTGTAGATATTGCAATCCATAAGATGGTTGACCGTAATATCGGCGCAATACTGGTGATGGAAGAAGGCAAACTGGTCGGTCTGTTTACGGAAAGGGATGTTCTTAGATGCTGGTCGACCAAGGGAGAAAATTTCTGCAGAATCCCGATAAAAGAGGTTATGACGAAGGATCTCATGATTGCAGAACCCGATGATGACCTGAGTTATGCGATGACAATCATGATAAACAAAAAAATCAGACATCTGCCTGTTATAGAAAAAGGGAAGATAGTCAGCGTAGTGTCTATCCGTGACATGGTCAAGGCGCAGGTGAGCAATTTGCAGGCTGAGGTACATTATCTCAAGGATTATATTACAGGAGGATAATACTTACTAAGGAGTTCAAAAGTAAAACCACATAGTTTGTCATTCCCGCTTGTCGGGAATCTTTCTTTAAGAAGGATTGCGGACAAGCCGCAATGACAGAATTGGAATGGTCAAGTGGTTTTGCTGATGGTCTTATTAGAGTTAGTAAAGTTGAAAAACTAAAAACCGATTCAAGGAGGTGAGGGGGCAAACTTAATAAATTAAGTGAACAGTGAATAGTGAATAGTGAATAGTTTTTTGACTGTTCACTGAATACTATTCACTAAAGACTAAATTAATTAAGAAGGAGGAGAAATGAGTTCAACTATACTTTTTGCCTTAGGTTGCGGATTGTTAGGCGTTATATACGCAGTGATTACCGCAATGTGGGTATCAAAACAGGATGCGGGGAGCGCCAAGATGCAGGAGATCTCGAATGCGGTCAAAGAGGGCGCATATGCGTTCCTTGCCCGCGAATATAAGACTGTAGCAATGGTGGCAGTGGTTCTCGTTGTCCTCATTGTCGCAATGAATCTCGGTATTTGGACCGGCATTGGCTTTATCATTGGTACCGTCGGTTCAGCGCTTGCAGGTTTTGTAGGTATGTGGGTTACTGTCAGGGCAAACGTGCGTACCACACAAGCTGCACACAAAGGGCTTCAGGCAGCGCTCGGCCTTGCGTTCAAGGGCGGCTCGGTGACCGGCGTTATGGTTGTTGGTCTTGGAATTATAGGCCTTGCGGGTTTCTACTACATCGCCAAAGCAGCAAATACTGCTGACCCAGCTCAAGCATTTCATGCACTCATAGGTCTCGGGTTCGGGTGCTCACTCATGAGCGTGTTCGCCCGTATTGCAGGCGGTATCTATACAAAGGCTGCTGACGTAGGCGCTGACCTTGTTGGAAAAGTTGAAGCAGGAATTCCTGAAGATGATCCGAGAAACCCTGCAGTTATCGCTGATAACGTTGGTGACAACGTAGGCGACTGCGCAGGTATGGCAGCGGACCTTTATGAAACATACACTGTTACGCTCGTTGCAGCAATGCTCCTTGCCAAGACAGTTTTTGGCGCTGACAGCGCATGGGTGGAATTCCCGATGCTCCTCGGCGGAATATCAATCATCGCTTCTATTATCGGAACCTTTGCAGTAAAACTCGGTAAAAGCCAGTACATCATGGGCGCCCTCTATAAGGGGCTTGCTGTTGCCGGAGTTCTTGCAGCAATAGTATTTTATTTTGTGACAGGTGAATTTCTGAAAGGCGTAGATGCGACTTCAATGGCCTCTCACCCTTCATTTACACAGATGAATGTTTTCCTTATGGCAGTTATCGGCCTTGCATTGACCGGACTGATCGTGGTTATAACTGAGTACTTCACTGCTTCGAAGTATCCCCCGGTGAAACACATTGCAAAGGCCAGTCTGACCGGTCATGGAACAAACGTGATAGCAGGCCTCGCAGTCAGCATGAAGTCAACCGCTGCGCCTGTTATAGTTATTGTTGCCTCAATTCTGGGCGCATATGCATTAGGCGGTGGATTTGCTGGTGATGCAGCAGGCGGTCTTTTTGCTATTGCATTATCAGCGGTTTCGATGCTTTCGATGACAGGTATCGTTGTTGCGATTGACTCGTATGGTCCAATCACTGACAACGCAGGCGGTATCGCAGAAATGTCAGGACTTCCTGCAGAGATCCGTAACATCACAGACCCATTGGATGCAGTCGGCAACACAACAAAGGCTGTTACAAAGGGTTATGCTATCGGTTCGGCAGGTCTTGCAGCTCTGGTTCTTTTTGCAGAGTATTCAAGGTCATTTAGTACACAGCTTTATTTTGACCTTTCAAACCCGATGGTTCTGGCCGGCCTTTTCATCGGCGGTCTGCTCCCTTATTATTACGGCTCACTCCTTATGGAGGCTGTTGGAAAGGCAGCAGGCAGTATTGTTGAGGAAGTCAGAAGACAGTTCAGGGAGATCCCCGGCATTATGGAATATAAGGCAAAGCCGGAATACGGCAAGTGCGTTGATATTGTCACAAAGGGCGCTATCAAGCAGATGATGGTTCCTGCTCTTATCCCTGTTGTTGTTCCTATAGTAGTTGGCCTTACCCTTGGCAGGGAAGCACTCGGCGGAGTTCTTATCGGCAGCATCCTTACCGGACTCTTCCAGGCTATCGCCATGACAAGCGGCGGCGGCGCATGGGACAACGCGAAGAAATCCTTTGAAGATGGCGTTACCGATGACAAAGGCAAAGTACATAAAAAAGGCAGCGATGGACACAAGGCCTCTGTCACGGGTGATACGGTAGGCGACCCTTACAAGGATACGGCAGGCCCGGCAATTAACCCGATGATTAAGGTTATAAACATTGTTGCGCTTCTGATAGTTCCTCTTCTATAGGATGTCTGTATGATCAAAAGGCCGTTTCAGAAGCTGGAACGGCCTTTTTTTTGTTTTTATTTTTGTTTTTTTCATCTTGACATATAACATCTGTTTATCGTATAAAGATTGTAATAATATTTCCCTTGCGTAAAAAGTGGAAGATTCTTTCTGTCATTTTGTTAGAGACAGGTATTAATTTCTTATGAAAAATGACAGAAGGAAAAGCATATCAATTTTTTGGTAATACTGTAGCGTCCTGCAAAGACGCTTATCAATGAAGGATAACGTGACGCATAAAAATAAAAAATGTGAAGTATGGGCAGTTGGAAGCGGCAAGGGAGGAACAGGCAAGAGTTTTATTACAAGCAGCATAGGCATTCATCTGGCGTCTAAGGGGAAAAAGATAGTACTTGTCGACGCTGACTTCGGAGCGGCAAATCTCCATACATTTGTCGGGGTTGGAAAGCCGCAGAATTCCCTGACTGATTTTTTTGAAAAGAAGACTCCTCTCAAAGATCTGGTTGTAAACTGTGGCGTTTCGGATTTGGGTCTGGTTGCAGGTTCCATGAGATCTTTCGAAGCAGAGAATATTAAATCTCAGCAGAAGGTCAAGTTCTTCAAACATATAAATCAAATAGAGACTGATATTATTCTGATAGACCTTGGAGCCGGATCCCACTTTAACACGATGGATACCTTCCTGCTCGCAGATAAGATGATTGTTGTGGTAGCGCCTGAACTCACAGCAATAGAGAATCTTTACCAGTTTATAAAGAGCGCCTTTTTCAGAAAATTGAGGCTTGTCCTTGATGCGCACGGGCTGAAAACTACATTTCAGGAGACGTGGAAAGACAGGGAGGCACGCGGTATAAAAAGCCTGAAGGATTTAATTGAGTATTTAATCTGCGTATCACCGCAGGTAAGGGATATTATCAGCAGGGAGATGTCGGATTTCAATCTGCATATAGTTGTAAATCAGATGAGAAACGGTCAGGATGTTTTTATAGGCTCGTCTGTTAAGAGCATCTGCATGAAATTCCTTGGTTTTAATGCAAGGTATTCAGGCTCTGTGGAATACGATGAATCTGTGACAAGATGCATAAACAGGAAACAGCCGTTCATGGTTACATATCCCTCTTCCCCTGTGGCAAGGGCTATAGGAAAATTATCTGAAAATCTCCTCGAAGGCAAGGAGATAATAATAGGGAAAAATGGAAGCGCATACTGAAGAATATAACAAATATTTTAAGGTGCTTGAACTCAGTCCGAAGGCGGCAATCTCAGAGATAAGAAGTTCATATCAGAGACTGAAGACATTATATTCAGGGGATTCTATTGCGATTACAGCGGTTAGCGATGATTTCTCAGAGGAACAGAGGCAGAACATACTTTCTCAGATAGAAGAAGCATACACAAAGCTCAGTGATCTTTTTAAAAACAGCGAAAGGATTGTGGATGGAAAGCCAAAAAACTACAAGTCTGTAATTCTCGATGATAGCCTCAGGAAATATGTGGCGGATATTGCTTCATTCACTGGTTCTGAATTAAGGAAGATAAGAGAGAAGCTCGGCATCGAACTTCATGATATAGCAGGTTTTACGAGAATACGCAGACAGTATTTTGAAGACATTGAACTCGAGCGTTTCTCGGGTTTCTCATCAGAGGTATATCTCAAAGGTTATATTCTGGCGTATGCCCATTACCTCTCACTCGACCCTGCCAAAGTTGCAAATGATTACATAGCAAGGTATAAGGCATGGAAAGATTCAGATAATGGTTCTAATAATGGAAAGCTACAGTCGGCATTTAGGAATCAGGAAGATAACAACCGTTAGCCTGTATTCATAAACTCTCATTCATATCTAAATTTCTTCAATAACCGCAGCTGCCAAGAGAGGGAACATAATTTCATGATGGCCTGTAAGTGCGTACGAACAGCCCTTTTTTAAAGTAGGTCGTTTCAGTACATTCTGATGCGGTCTGTAATGCTGGATAAAATCCATATTAATGGTTGTGATATTGTCTACTTTATTCCCGAGATTTCTCGCTACTGTTAAGGCCTTCAGAAAGACTTCGGGCATGATAACAGCAGAGCCAAGGTTTATATATACTCCGCCTTCTAGATCAGAGACAACAGAAGTGAACAATTTAAAGTCTCTCATGCTCCCTTCCCCAATCGCTGCACCGTCAGCATAAGGATGCATGTGAGTTATGTCTGTTCCGATTGCCACATGAACTGTTGCGGGAATCCCAAGTCTGTAGGCTGTGCCGAAGATGCTCATTTCTTTATATTTGCATTTTGAATTTTGAATCATTTTTCCAAGCGATTTCCCAGTACCATGCCCATTTTTTATGCCGGCATTTATTGCCTTATTTATATATTCGCCTGTCTCTTTTGCCATACCGAATGTTCCTTTGCATAGCTCCTCTGCAACATCTTCTGAGGTACGGCCTTGAAACGAGAGCTCAAAATCATGGACGATGCATGCGCCGTTAGTTGCGATTGCTGTGATTATTCCTTTTTTCATGAGGTCAATAATTATTGGAGACAGGCCGACTTTTATAGGATGAGCGCCCATGCCTAAAATGACAGGCCTGTCGTTTTCGCGTGCCTTGATGATTAAATGCACAATAGCCTTAAAATCACGCGCAGCCAAAATGTCAGGGAAGCTCTGAATGAATTCCTTGAAGGATTTTCCTTTCCTGTGCGGGCTTGCTCCTGATGCGATTTCTACCTTGCTTTTTCTCTTCAGGAGTGAATAGGTCTTTATTTTTTTCAGGGATATGGGTTTATATGTGTTCATCGTGTAGCATTTTAACATAAAAACCCTGTAATACCAAAATAGAAATGTCCGGTTTTGCCACAATAGAAATGTCCTAATCCAACAAGTGCTATACTGCCTCTTTTTTAGTAAGGAGGCGAGATGGCAGGAAAGGACATAATCGGGATGAGTCAAAGGGAGTTAACGAG
>JACQXE010000060.1 GCA_016208915.1 Nitrospirota bacterium
GGTATAAGATCCTCTATGCTTGGTGGAAGCAACCATGTTTGGTCTTTGTATGACTGCATATATGCCATCTGTTGCACTCCTTTTGAATGTTTTGACATCTATTCTACCACTTAATGATTGCCAAATTGTCGGACAACCTGCTTGCTGCGGAGGGATTAAGAGGAGGTCAGTAGAGCCTGTTGCCTCACATTTGAAAAATTGTATAATAGAATTGGAGGTGAGAAGATGCAGAAAACATTGTCAGCAGATTTAACGAGAGTGAGCAAAGACAGGGTCAAGTTTGAGATTACAAAAAACAATTATGAGGCATTCTGTAATGCTGTAGGCCTTTATAATGAAGCATTTCTCGAAGCCCTTAAAAGGTCTGAAGCAGACCATAAGGCAGGACGTATAACAAAGATTAGTTCTTAGAATTTTCTTCCATCAAAAACCGGTGTATATCTGCCGCAGTCCGTTTCCCTGCGCCCATTGCGCTTATTACTGTAGCTGCTCCTGTGACAATGTCTCCTCCAGCCCAGACTCTTTCTCTGGTGGTCCTGCCGGTCTCAATGTCTGCAACTGCTGTTCCATGCTTTGTCCGCTGAAGATTTCCTGAATTTATAAATATAAGGGGATTCGGGCTTGTGCCAAGCGCCATTATGACAATATCAGCCTCTATCTCGAATTCTGAGCCCTCTATAGGAACAGGCTTTCTCCTGCCTGAACTGTCAGGTTCTTCGAGCTTCATCCTTATGCAACGTATCCCCCGCACATTGCCTTCCGCATCCCCGAGAATCTCCACAGGATTCGTAAGAAAATCAAAGATAACCCCTTCCTCTTCTGCGTGATGAAACTCCTCCTTCCTTGAAGGAACCTCATCACGTGACCTGCGATAGATTATATGAACCTCTGCCTTCTGACCGAAAATAGTCTGAAGCCTGAGACTGCACCTTGCCGAATCCATCGCCACATTGCCTGCGCCTATCACTGCAATACGATTCCCTATTCTTACAGGAGTATCATATTCAGGAAAAAGATAAGCCTTCATTAGATTAACCCTTGTGAGAAACTCGTTTGCAGACATAACTCCCTTATAATTTATGCCCGGTATATTAATAAAAGACGGCAATCCTGCACCGGTTCCGATAAAAACAGCATCGTATTCACTGAGTATCTCATCAAGGGTGATTGTACGTCCGATTATATGATCCGTAAGTATCTTGATATTAAGGCATTCGACTGCATAGTTTATCTCTGAGTTTACTATTTCTTTGGGAAGTCTAAATTCAGGTATTCCATATATAAGCACGCCTCCGGGAACATGGAGCGATTCGAAAATAGTAACGCTGTGTCCATTTCTGCTCAGGTCAACAGCGCATGTTATCCCGGAAGGTCCTGATCCGACAACCGCTATTTTCTTACCCGTATCCTTTTGACGTACAAGCGGACATACTCTATGAGCCAGTTCATAATCTCCAACATATCTCTCAAGCCTGCCTATGGCAACAGGCTCGCCTTTTTTACCGAGAATGCAACGGCCCTCGCACTGCCCCTCCTGCGGGCAAACCCTCCCGCATATTGCAGGCAGGTTGTTTTTTATCTTCATGATGCTTATAGCCGAGGGCATATCTCCCCTCCTGAGGGCATGAATGAACTGGGGTATAAGAACACCTATAGGGCATCCTGAAACACAAGTTGGTTTCTTGCATTGAAGACAACGATTCGCTTCTTTGACCGCAAGTTCTTCGGTGAATCCAAGCGCAACCTCTTTGAAATTAGACCTGCGGAGTATTCTTTCCTGCTCAGGCATCTTCTGCCTTGGGATCTTAGGTCTTTCCTGTTTCGACATTATATAACCCTACTTTTTAAAGAATATATTAGGAGGATTTTGCCTCTCGATATCCTTATTATTTACTGTAGGAATATCAGCAAAATAAACCGCTTAAATCCTATCTCTTGCCTTCACAATGACAATCTGTGTCAGAGGAGCATTTATGTTTCCATGTCTCGAATGACAATATCTCCTCTTTTTTATATATCTGATAACGGGAAAGGAGATTATCCCAGTCCACCTTATGCGCATCAAATTCAGGACCATCAGTACATACAAATTTTGCCCCGTCATTAAGCAGAACCCTGCATCCGCCGCACATCCCCGTGCCGTCAACCATAATGGTATTAAGACTTACCATAGTCGGCACATTGAAATCTCTGGTAGAGAGAGAGACAAATTTCATCATGACGCCAGGACCAATTGCCCAGACGCGCGCAATCCTGCGGGACGCGAGCAATTCTTTAAGAGGCTCTGTCACAACGCCCTTGCGGCCATAGGAACCATCATCAGTGCAGACAACCAGCTCATCTGATACGTATCTCATCTTGTCTTCCCAGAAAAGAAAATCCCTGCTCCTGACACCTATTATCGAGATTACAGTATTTCCTGCATTCTTGAGAGCACGAGCAATCGGATACATTGGCGCTATGCCTACCCCTCCTGCCGCACAGATTATTGTCCCGTACTTTTGAATCTCCGTCGGATGTCCCAGAGGGCCTGCAACTGTTGAGATCTCATCCCCGGGCTGAAGGGTGCCGAGATGTTTTGTTGATTTACCAACCTCCTGAAAAACGATCGTAATCGTACCCTGTTCCCTGTCATAATCAGCAATGGTCAGAGGTATCCGCTCTCCGGTCTCGTTAATTCGTACTATGACAAACTGGCCCGGCTCTGCTTTACGGACAACATGAGGCGCCTCAACTACCATAAGCTTTATGGTGTCGCTTAAAATTTCTTTCCTGATAATCTTATACATTTAATCTCATCCGGCGCTCTTTTGATATTTTACCAGAATTAGCTATCAGAAATAGACTGGAATTCTCTCACTACATGAAAAATAATAAAACAAGCTGGACTGCTTATCTGCTGCGCTATGACCAAATATAATTCTAAAACACTTTTGGAATCAATCTTAAAAAGAAACAACACATTTATCAAAAATTTAATTACAATATATAAACATGGAATCTGCAAATATCTACAACATAAAAATCCCTGTATTCGAGGGGCCGTTTGACCTGCTCCTGCATCTTATCAGGGAAAACAAGCTTGATATCTATGATATACCTATTGCAGTGATTACAGGCCAGTATCTGGAGTATATCGAGATGATGAAAGAACTCAATCTCGATATAGCAGGAGAGTTCCTTGTAATGGCAGCTACTCTCATCCACATAAAATCAAGGATGCTGCTCCCTCCTGAGGAGGAATCTGTCTCAGAAGAGCAGGAAGACCCAAGGCTTGAACTTGTCAACAGGCTTCTTGAATATCAAACATACAAGGATGCCGCCTTAGCCCTCAGAGAAAAAGAGGAAGAATGGCAGAATGTATTCCGGAGAGAAGCGGTTACAGAGAAAGATGAGAATACAGAAGAAGCAGAACCATATCTGTTCGACGTGAACCTTTTTGATCTTATCGGTGCATTCAAGAATATATTTGAGAAGGCGTCTCCTGATGTTGTTGAGATAACAAGGGCAATCCTGACTGTAAAGGATAAGATAGCCCTTATAACAGATATCCTTGAGACCCAGGATACAGTCCGCTTTGAGGAACTTTTTACAGAAGACAGAACGAGGATACAAATTGTAGTAACATTCATCGCACTCCTTGAACTTATACGGCTTGGACTTGTAAGGGCATATCAGGAAAAAGACTTCGGGAATATATGGCTTATAAATCCCCAAAAAAACTTGACAGAGACTCCTTCCTAAAAATAATCCGTTAGCATGCTGTCTGATGCGATAAGGGACACCGAGGCAATTCTTAAGAAGTGTGAACTCTGCCCAAGAAAATGCCGTGTGGACAGGACTGCAGAAGAGACAGGATTTTGCAGAACAGGGGATAAACCCTTTATTTCAAGCTGGGGGCCTCATCTCGGTGAAGAAAGCCCGCTCGTTGGAAAATATGGGTCAGGCACGATTTTCTTCGGGAACTGTAATCTCGGATGTATATTCTGCCAAAATTATTCGCTAAGCCACCTTGGAGAAGGGCAGGAGATATCGTTCGAAAAACTTGCCTCCATAATGCTAGAACTTCAGGATAAAGACTGCCATAATATCAATCTTGTGACACCAACACATCAGGTTCCCATGATACTCAGAGCACTTGAGATTGCAAAGGGAAAAGGGCTTTCCATACCTCTGGTCTATAACTGCGGCGGATATGAATCTCTGCATGTCATAGAAATGTTAGATGGGATCGTGGATATATATATGCCTGATTTCAAATATTCTGATCCTGCAATGTCACTGAAATACTCTGACGCAGGAGATTATCCTGAAATCGCAAAGGCAGTGATAAAAGAGATGCACAGACAGGTCGGAGACCTAATAATTGAGAATGGGGTTTCAAATAAAGGGCTTCTGGTCAGACATCTTGTGCTGCCTGAGAAAATAGCAGGCACAGAGGGTGTAGTAAAGTTTATTGCTGAGGAAATATCAAAAAACACCTATATAAATATCATGGATCAATACCACCCTTGTTTCAGGGCATTTGACCACCCGCCCCTTAACAGAAGGATTACAGCTAAGGAATACAAAGAGGCAATAAAGATAGCGCTGGATGCAGGGCTTAAGAGGATTGATGGAGTTACAGTCTGACGATCTCGGCATTCATCGTATTCAAATCCAGAAGCGCAACTGTTGATTTTCCATAAAGCCAGCCGCATACCTCGCCGGGATTTATCAACAGAGCGTCTTTTATCCTTTTCATCACAGGTTCGTGAGTATGACCATAGATTACAACATCAAAATGCCCACTGTCTGCAAGGGCATCAACCGTCTGGTGTTCATGCACAACCACCATCTTTCTGTTATCTAATTTCAGTATAAGCGGCTGGTTCTTGATACTCCCCTCTGATCTATCCTGAAGAAGAAGTTTATCGCCATCATTATTTCCAAATACACCCGTATATTTGCATTTGATATCTCTGAATAGTTTTACTGTGAAGGGTGATGTGAAATCCCCTGCATGTATCATATAGTCAATATTTTTACTGTTAAAAAGCTCCACAGCTTTTTTTGTCATTGGCTGGTTGTCATGGGTATCAGCCATGATTCCTAAAAGCATATCTGATTCCCCCTTTATATCTAAATAATGCATTTGAGTTAGATAGGATATGGTATTTGAGCGGTTTATTTTGCCGATGTTTCAACAGCACCCCCCTTTGTCCCCCCTTGATAAGGGGGGATTTGAGGGGGGTGAGGTAAAAATCCTCGGAGGTCGGAACGACCGAGAATGAGCGAAAATGTTATATCCTGTCTAACTCACACAATCTCTTCAAATCTTTATATGCTGCTGAATAATATTTTGAATCCCTATGCGTATCATCATTACAGCTATTGATGCGAGAAGGATCGCCATTATTTTTGACATTGCTGCGATTCCTCCACGGCCGAATATTTTCATAATTGCCTCAGCATTTTTAAATGACAGATAGACAATAATCAGGTTCAATATTAGAGATACGATGGTTGACAGAATACCGTAATGGTCAACGAGCACAAGGAGAGTGGTGAGAACTGCAGGCCCAACAATCAGAGGAACGCCTATCGGCACAATACCCATTTTTCCTGTAGGTTTTCTCCTTTCCTCACCATGCTTTACAACATCGAGAATTGCAAAAACAAGAAGGACCAAACCTCCGGCAATCTTGAAATCATCTGTTGTAATGCCCAGTATTCTGAAAATACCCTCACCCAGTGCGATAAATGCCAGACTCACTATCATTGCAGTGAATATCGACTCTCTGACAACTTCATGCCTTTTTTTATTCGTCATCTCCTCTGTTATAGATATGAAGATAGGAAGCACAACAAAGATATCAATTGCCACAAATATGGGGATAAAGGTATTCAAGAGCTGTATCAAGAAATTCTTCATCGGTCAGGCTCCTTCAGTCTTCTATACTCTGAAAACCTTTGACAGCTCTCTGGTTTGAGGGGTCAGTCTTCATTGCTTTCTCAAAAGTGCTCTTTGCCCTGTGCGGAAAACCAAGCTTCAGCAGGACAAAACCAAGTTCAGTCATATATTCAGCATTGTACGGCGAACATTCCAACGCCCTGCTGACAGACCTCTCTGCCTCCTTGAATCTCTTGAGCTGAGAGAGCACAAGCCCGTAATAATAGTGATAATCTGCCACAGTATTATCAAGATACGCTGCCTGCCCCACCAACTGGAATGCTTCCTTATAATTTCCTTTCTTAAATTCATTCCTGCCTTCTTCAAATTTCATTGCTGCTGTATCCTTGTTGCCTGAAACACGGCCTGTCCCCTGAGATAAACGGCTATCGTATTGCCTTTTTTTCTGGGGATCAGACAGAGTAGTATAGGCTGCGGTTATATAAGAAAAGATTGTGTTTAATTTTCCCTTCAATTCTTCTGATTTCAGATGAAAATGCCTGTCAGGATGAAACTCCTTAGCTACTTTGTAAAATGCCTTTTTAATCTCTTCAGTGGCTGCCCATTCTTTAACGCCGAGAATTCCGTAGTAGCCAATCGTTTCGTAAGTGCTGTATATTCCTTCTATTTTATTAACAAAATCTTCGTCTATCCTGCTTTCCGGCCCTTCAATCACATCAGCAGCAGAAAGACCCGCGGGCAGCTCCTCATCTCCCATAACTTCTATAATCCTCGTGCTCATTAGCGCATAAAGTGTCTTGAGCGTCTCTGTCTCACTGATAGGGGACATGGAGATTATATCTTTTATCGAGGACTTTCCGTCTACATAAGAAAGAATCTTCCTGTCTTTTAAATCCAGCGCTATATCCTGAAACAGGTCGAGCGGATCAGTGGAGAAACAGAGTACAGTATCATATGAAAGTTGCAGAAAATCAAAGACCTTCTGAGGCTCACTTATCCTCTTTATCCCACGGTAGATAATATTGGCAGCGCTCAACTTAAGGGTTATCACTTCGTCTGACGGCAGCATTCCCTCCTTGAACTCAAAACTTCCGTCTTTGAGGCTAAAAAGTCCT
Source organism: Nitrospirota bacterium (assembly GCA_016208915.1). Taxonomy (GTDB): domain Bacteria; phylum Nitrospirota; class Thermodesulfovibrionia; order Thermodesulfovibrionales; family UBA1546; genus JACQXE01. Next base: position 7,009 of record JACQXE010000060.1, read on the forward strand.
AATATAATTTCCTCTGATAACCTTCTGACGATCTCGGGAAGGTTCTGGGGTTTTATATAACCAAGCTCTACAAGTACCGCCCCTTCTTTTCTGCCTGTCTTTTCACTGGTACTTATATAATTATCGAACTGCTCGACTGTGATAACACCGGTCTTAAAAAGAAACTCCCCTATCCTGTCATCCTGCTGATTGGATATAGAAAATATTATATCCCCGTTTTTTACATACACCTTTTTTATCATGTCTCCTGACCTGATCTGGAGCACTCCAATTGCACCAACTCTCTGCAGACCTATGAGTACATCCGCTATAGGATAGTCTTCAAGTCTTCCGCTTTTCGGAAAATCAAGTCTCCTTATCCCGACCACAAGACCTGTATCTGATCTTTTTGTCCAGATAATCTTGCCTTTTGCGTGAAGATCAGGGGTATTCATATCCACATCAACAACGGTACCATTGGCGATTAATGGCGTACCCTTGAGAATTGCCCCTATTCCGTCGAGGGAATAGTCTGTAATCTTGGCATCGAATACCTTACCATCGATATAAAGTTTAAACGGAGACTGTCTGCGGTATCTTCGAAAACGCCTTTTGTCTTTTTCGTCGGTTGACATTTGAGTAACATCATATCATGCAGATAGACGTTAATCAATATAAAATAAGAATGGACTGTCTTGTGCTGCAGAAATAAAAAAGGCGCAGAAAACTCTGCACCTTTCGGTTTTATTGATTCAGGAAGATCGTTACATCTCCTTGAGAGTAACTGCGCCTGTCGAACATACGCTTACGCAGGTCTCACAACCTTCGCAAAGATCAGCCTGATAAGGCTCTGCCTTGCCATTCTTCATCTGGAATACACTCACAGGACAGTTATTAACGCACTCTTCGCAGCCCTCACATTTTTCTAAATCTACGGTTACAAGCCACACTTAAACATTCACCTCCTACTAAGAATTTGTGTTATAAGATTTATATAAACGGGTTTTACCCGTTAAAGTTGGACAGGCAGGAGAACTCCATTTCACCTGGGTCATGGAACCCTTAAAGGAGTCTGTTCCCTGCCTCCCAAAGCCA
>JACQXE010000061.1 GCA_016208915.1 Nitrospirota bacterium
TGAATCTGAAAAGAATTTGGATAAACCTACAAAGGAAAAATGGGAAAAGGAGAGATATTTTATATCAACCGGCATAATAACCAAAAAACATTCAGCTGATTATTATAGCGTTATGCCAAAAATAATTGTCGGACAACCTGCAAGGGGCAGGGGAAGGTGAAGTCTAAAATTCTGATGATATTTCAGGAGAGGGGAGGGGTGTTAAGAAAAGAAATAGGGATGTATCCCTCGCCAGCCCAAAATAGAATCGGCCCTTTTTTTCTTTTTCTACCAAGCCCAAATTCCCAGTGCTTTATCAGCCAAATCTTTAGAACGCCTTTTAATCCCCATGGATGTTCCACGTTTCAGTCCTGCCTTTCAAATCTCTTGTCAGTGCACTGACGTCTGTATAACTCACTGATAGGTAAGCCGCTGGTTTGACCAGTGAGACTTGAGAAGGTTTGACCTCAAAGCATTAAGTAAGGTAAACCTCCTGAGAGGCTTGATGGTAGTCAAAGTCAATCAGGAGGTTTACATGCAAGATTACAGGAGTTTAACACACTCGAAATACGAATGTAAGTACCATATCGTATTTGTCCCGAAGTTCAGGAAGAAGACATTGTTTGGCAAAATTAGGAAATACCTGAAGGGGGTATTTCACGAATTGGCGAGGCAGAAAGGATGCGAAATAATATTGGGTCATATGGCAGAAGATCATGTACACATGTGCATCTCGATTCCTCCGAAATATGCGGTAGCAGAGATAATAGGGTATCTGAAAGGCAAAAGTGCTATTTCAGTAGCCCGGCAGTATGGAGGCAAGCAAAGGAATTTCAACGGTGAAAACCTTTGGGCAAGGGGATATGCTGTATCAACAGTAGGCTTTGAGCTTGAGAAGGTTAAAGAATACATTGGGCATCAGGAAAAGATTGAGATGGAACAGGAAGAGGGCAGATTTTAGAAAAACTTAAAAGGCCGTCTTTGAGACGGCTCACTACCGTCAAGCCTCCCTCTCTGAGGGAGCGTTATGACTTACTGTTCAATAACATCTGGAAGTATTTGTTCCCATACATCATCAATAAGTTGCTTCCATTGTTGTCTCTCCCAAGAATATGCCCGCTGGAAAAAGGGAATCTCAAAACTAATAGGGTTAGTAAAAAGTTCCTCAAATGTTCTGTTATTAATGCTATTGTCTATCGGCATAGTTTTACCCGCTCCTTATTCTATATTCTATTAAGCCTAAGCTGATTTGTTTTTTTACGATCAAAATGACCGGTTCTATCTTTGTCATTTCGGTGTTCCTTTTCTTGCCCGAAATTTCATTTAACTTTTTCACATCCGCAATTAATTGCGTATATTCGAATTTCTGAAAACAATATATTGGATTTCGTCAAGTTTTTGATAATAATAAAAGGGGCAGCTTTTAAGAGATAAAAAAATTGGTTGTACACTACCGCCCTCATGCAGACATGACATATTGCTCAATAGAATCAACCTTTTTGATAAGTTCGTCGCGGCTTTTGCGAGACTTGATATCCTTCTTCAACCCCTCCAATTGATATTCGAGGTCAAGCTTAACTTTTTCCTCAAGAAATGAGCGCATGAACTCTGAGGAAAAGAGTTGTTTTTTAAGATACCTTTCTGCAATATTCATTTTTCACCTCTCCATAAACTTCTTATATTTTTTGCCTTTGCAATTTCACTTCTATGGGTCTTTTGTTCCTTTTTAATAAAACCGTACGTAAAAATTATCTGCTTATCAGCCTCATAAAAATAAAGGCTTCTTGCAATTCTATTTTCAAAACTCACTCTCAGTTCAAATATGCCGTCCCCCAAATGCTTGGATAAATTTTCTTTGGGATGTATGCCACTGTTTTTCAACTCTACCAGCTTTTCAATGTATGCAAATATTTTAGCACGTTCTTTAAGGGATAGGCTATCCAAAAACTCAATCATCGGGACTTTGCCGTTAATCTCTGCAAAGTTATAGGTGAATTTCATTATATGTCTCCATATTAATCTTTACAAATAATAGGCAACAATATACCAATTACATTGCTTTACGTCAAGCTGCCGTAAAATAAAAAAGGCTCCCCAAGGAGCCTTTTTCTTTACTTTAGAACATGGATTCCCGCATTCGCGAGAATGACAGGTCAAACTGCCATTGCCTTTTCAGACTCTTTAAGCCACAGAAGCCTTGCCCCGTTGATTACAGAGGCATTGATTGACTCTATCATCTCCTGAGGATTAATGTCAAATCCCTCTTTTTTCTGGAATGGTTTGAGTGTAACCTTTGCCTTGAATTTTAATGCCTTTTTTATGTCCGTATCTTTTGCCTCTTTAATTGCTTTGCCTGATGCCTTGGATATCTCCATGAATATCTCTCTGTGAGACTGTGCATCGCCGGCAGGCTCGACTGCCTGGCAGAGATATCTGAGCCTTCCGAGGTAATCAACAATCGTGCCTGAGGTTTCGAGGAATGCTGCTGAAGGAAGCACTATGTCAGCCTCTTTTGCAAGTGCAGTCATATGCGAGTTCTGAATAATGAGGAAATCGGTTTTTGGTCTCTTGTTCAGAGGGATCTCGCCTATGGCGTACAAAACCTTCATGCCGTCATTTGTCATTTCCCTGAAAGATTTGCCTTCGCTGACAAGTCCCATTAAGGTTACGCCTTTTGCATTGCTTTCCACAGGGATTGCGACTGCTGTTCCTTTAATCATTGATATGTTTGCTGACGCGTCATACAAAGCAGGAGACGACAGTATTAAGGGTTTTTTTGATTCTGTAAACAATTTAGCAGCTTGAACTGCTTCGTCCGAGGGGTCAACAGATGCCAGCGCCTGCACCATCTCTTTAGGCGCTTTGCCTCCGCTCGAGATGACTGCCTGTGCGATTTCTGAGATTGTCCTTGCCTCATCTTTCTGTATATTTAATGTAGCGACGGATGAGATATTCGTATCACCGGAATTTATGACAATGAGCTTAACCCCTGAATTGACACGTTTTCTTATTGCTGCATCAAGCGCAGGCAGAACCCTTTTCCACTGGTCAGGATTTATACCCACAAGCATTATCATATCTGCTGTCTCGATCTCAGCGGTTTCATTTTTCATTGAATCAGCGTCTGAGTAAAGACTTGCGCTTGTATCTATATTTTTAGTATTCAGAATAGCAGCAAGCTGTTTTAAGGCGACAGCATCTTCATTCAGTATCCCTGCTGTGCTTATGATTCCGGATTCTCCTTCTGCTTTTTTGAGTCTTTCTGCAACTGTTTTAATCGCATCTTCCCATGTTGTTTCTCTGAGTTCGTTGCCGACCCTTTTCATGGGAGCAGTAACCCGTGTCTCAGCCTCTATGCAGTCGAATCCAAACCTGCCATATGCGCATATGAACCGTTCTGCTGAACCCTCAGGCGCTCCTGAATTTATCTTTGCTATCCTCCCGTCTTTTGTGCTTACAGTTATTTCGCATCCGTTTCCGCATAAAAGACATACTGAGTTTGCTTTTTCATATTCCCATTCTCTTCCTTTTCTCCATCTGTCTGATTCAAGCAGGGCATTAACAGGACAGGCGTCAACACAGCTTCCGCAAAATGTGCAATCGGATTCCTGCAGTGGCTTATCATTGGCAGTGACGACCCTTGCTCCCACGCCTCTTCCCATGAACTCAAGGACATTAGTGCCCTGGTTTTTGCATACCCTTACACACTTTCCGCAGAGTATGCAGTAGTCAGGGTCACGCTTGATAAAGGGATTTGTTTCATCAACAGGATAGCCGAATTTTTTCCGTGTAAAACCGGATTCTTTTATCTCAAAATCATATGCATACTTCTGAAGATTACATACACCGGCTTTTGTGCAGGTCATGCAGTCGAGGGGGTGCATAGAAAGTATCAGGTCTATTATGAATTTTCTTGTCTCCTGTACCTTTTCAGTTTTTGTATGGACGACCATACCATCTTTTGCCTTTGTAGTGCAGCCTATAATCGGAGCCTTCAGTTCGTCAACCTCAACAAGACACAGCCTGCACGCTCCTATGCCTTTTGTCCCCTTGAGATAACAAAGATTCGGTATGTGGACTCCTGCAAGCTCTGCAGCGTCTAAAAGGTTGACGCCTTCAGGAACCTGAACCTCTCTGCCGTCTATTGTAAGTTTTATGAAGTTTTTCATTTAATCCTCCCTCGCTTTATTGTCATTCCTGCGGAAGCAGGAAACCATTTCATAAAATGTCATTCCGCACTTGATGCGGAATCCAGGGTTTCCCGTGAAAACGGGAATCCAATTCATTTATTATTCCCCTGCTTTCGCAGAGCCTGCCCCGTACTTGATACGGGGGACAACGTCTGGATTCCCACTTTCGTGGGAATGACAGAATAAGGAAATTTCATTTTAAAACTAAACCCCAACCAGTTCTTTTGTCTTCACGTCAACAATTTCTATTGCCTCTGTCGGGCAGACCTTTACACAATCACCGCATTTTGTGCATCTTTTCTGCCTTATCTCAAAAGGCGGATAGCCGCTCTGGTATTTCTTTTTCTTTTCGCCTATGATTGCATTGTCTTTACAGACATCCACGCACAGACCGCACATTATGCAGTCCTCAGATATAATCCTGTATTCGATTATTGCCGTACATTCTTTATCAGGGCATCTTCCTTCAACATGTTCTTTATAAACATCGGTGCCCATCCATTCGAGGATGAACTGGGCTGTGTCTTTGCCTCTCTTGCATCTTGAAGAATCGAGCATCTCTGCGGCAATCTTTCTGATAGCAGCAATGTCTCCCTCGCTGCCTTTTCCCTCTGTAAGGTTTTTAAGTCGTATCTTCGCTTCATAGACGCCCATCTCGCAAGGAAAGCATTTGCCGCACATGGGGCCTGCAAGAAACTCTTCTATATAGTAAAGGGACTTACTTACGGGGCATTTCTTTGCCTCTGCTTCTTTCTTTATGTCTTCAACCTTTTTCTCTTTCTGTTCTGCCATTACGCCTCCAAATCAGTGTCAGTGATTAGTGTCAGTGTCAGAATTATTTGCTTTTACTGGCACTGTTTACTGACACTGGCACTTTTCTTTTCTGTTTTTCCACCTTCACAGCGCCAATCGGACATGCTGAATAGCAAGCCTTGCACTTCGTACAATAGTCCTGATCTATAAAGAACGATCTGGATGTTTCCTTCACCGCATCGAATGCACATGCCTCCTTGCATAAACCGCAGAGGAAGCACTGTTCATGGTCTATGAGTGCGCTCTCCTTAACCTTTTCTCCTATCGCTGTCAGCTTTTCTATATCCCCTGCTTCACCTTTTCCTGTCGTAATTTTTTCCAGTATCTCGAGCATCTGGTATGTGCCTATCCTACATGGAGGGCATTTACCGCATGACTCTGACTTACAGAATGAAAGGAAGTATTTTGCGACGTCAACCATGCAGTTGTCTTCGTCCATAACAACCATTCCGCCTGAACCCATCATGGAACCAACCTTTGCGAGCGTGTCAAAGTCGACAGGAGTATCAAGCAGATGCTCAGGTATGCATCCTCCTGACGGCCCTCCTGTCTGCACAGCCTTGAATTTCTTTCCGTCCATGACTCCGCCGCCAATCTCGTATATTATTTCTTTAA
>JACQXE010000055.1 GCA_016208915.1 Nitrospirota bacterium
ATTTTATTGACTTCAATAACAATGGAATATAAAATAAAAAACACAAAGACTGATGAAGGTCTTTATCCTGAGGTGACGGTGTGCTTCAAGGTTTTGTGATTTTTTTAAAGAGTTCACAACCTTAAGGTTTTTTTAGTCGTTGGGTTTTTCTAAACATTCCTGCCGCCAGGCTAAGCTTGGTAAAGGCACACTTAACGTGCCAACTAAAGTGATCTTACAGACATGAAGAGGCTTCTTATCATAGCTTGTGTGATAACCCTTTCAGTCATTGTATTTCTCTCTGACCGGGAGGGCGCATATGCAACAGGCGGCGCTTTCCCCTTTTCATTATCAGAATCAAAGCCGAGCAAAGGAGGTTTAACTGGGTGAATATCTGTGTTATTGGAACAGGTTATGTTGGTCTGGTTGCAGGGACATGTTTTGCCGATAGTGGAAATGATGTCATTTGTGTGGATATTGATGAGAAGAAGATAGAAAGGCTGAATAAAGGGGAGATGCCTATTTATGAGCCTGGTCTAAAAGAGCTTATAGAGAGGAATGTAAAAGATGGAAGGCTTAAGTTTACTACAGATCTTTCTCACGCAGTGAAGAATTCGCTTATCTGTTTTATCGCAGTTGGAACGCCGCCTGGCGAAGACGGCTCTGCGGATTTGAAGCATGTATTGGATGCGGCGAGACGCATAGGGAAGGCCATGGATGGCTACAGGATAATAGTTGATAAGAGCACTGTTCCGGTTGGAACAGGGGATAAAGTCATGGCAGCCATACAGGAGGAGCTTAAAAGGCAGGGCAAAGACTATGAATTTGATGTGGTCTCAAATCCTGAATTCTTGAAGGAGGGGGTCGCCATTGATGATTTTATTAAGCCGGACAGGGTGGTGATCGGCACTGACAGCGCCCATGCCGCAGAGATTATGAAGGAGCTTTATTCGCCGTTTATGCGCAAAACAGACCGGCTTATTGTGATGGATATCCGGAGCGCAGAGATGACCAAGTATGCTGCCAATGCCATGCTTGCCACCAAGATATCATTTATAAACGAGATGGCGAATTTTTGTGAGTTGGTGGGCGCCGATATAGATAATGTGCGGAAGGGCATAGGCACAGATTCACGGATAGGATTTGAATTTCTTTTTCCAGGCGTCGGATACGGCGGTTCCTGCTTCCCGAAGGATGTTAAGGCAATTGTAAGGACTGCCTCTGAATACGGTTGTGAGATGAAGATACTCAAATCTGTAGAGGATGTGAATTGCAGACAAAAAGGTGTTCTTGTTGAAAAGGTCATTAAACATTTCAGCGGGCAGAAAACAGCAAGAAACTTGCCTCCTTTAACCGGGAAGGTTATCGGTGTTTGGGGTTTATCATTCAAGCCAAAAACTGACGATATGAGAGAGGCGCCTTCCATAACCATAATAAACAGGCTCCTTGATGCCGGCGCTGTGATAAAGGCGCATGACCCCGAGGCGATTGATGAGGCAAAGAAGATATTTGGCAGCAGGATTGATTATATTAAAGACAACTATGAGGTAGTAAATGGGGCTGATGCCATTGTGGTCATTACAGAATGGAATGAATTCAGAAGACCAAATTTTGAAAAGATGAAAAGGTTGATGAAAAGCCCTGTGATATTTGACGGCAGAAATATATACGACCCGAAAGAGATGAGAAGTATGGGTTTCACCTATTATGGCGTAGGGAGGGTTTAAAAATTAAAATGTCAAATGTCAAAACTCAAATGTCAAATAGACATAAAGAAAAGTGTGGTAGCAAAGTAAATCTGTCAGGGTATAACTGCAACGTGATAATGTCAGGGTATGGAAAAAGTGACCTTGACAATGAAAGAAGTAAAGAGAGCAGAAGTGATTCAAAGAGCTGTATCAGGAGAGGTAACGGTTCAGGCAACAACAGAGTTGCTTGGACTCTGTGAAAGGCAGGTTTACCGGTTAAAGAGTTCTTTCAAATTGAAAGGAGTGAAAGGGCTAATACACGGTAACAGAGACAAAGTCTCTCCAAGAAGGTTAGACAGTGAAATAGGTGAAAAGGTTGTGAAACTGGCAAAGGGGGAATATGAAGGATATAACGATTCCTTTTTTACCGAGAAATTAGGAGAGGAGGAAGGGATTCGGATAAGCAGGGAGAAAGTAAGACAAATACTGCGCAAAGAGGGCATAGGCCCGAAAAGAAAGAGAAGGCGTCCCAAGCACAGGACAAGAAGGGAGAGAAAGCCTGAGTCGGGCATGATGCTGCAAACAGACGGAAGCCGGCATGACTGGCTGCAGGGAAGAGGAGAAGAACTTACCCTCATAGGAGCTATTGATGACGCAACAAACGAGGTTCCGTATGCCCTGTTCGCTCCCTGCGAGACTACGGAAGGATATATGAAGATGCTTATGGAGATAGCAAAAGAGAAGGGTCTGCCCCTTTCTCTTTATGCTGACAAGCACAGCATATTTCAGATAGAGAGACATACCCCTACCCTTGCGGAACAATTGAACGGAAAGCCAGACAAGACTCAATTAGGCAGGGCATTGGATGAACTGGGGATTACCCTTATTCCTGCAAACTCTCCACAGGCCAAGGGGCGTATAGAGCGTTTGTGGGGGACTTTTCAGGACAGGCTCGTCTCTGAACTGAAACGATTCAATGCCAAAACCATAGATGAGGCAAATGCCGTGCTTCTGAAATTCCTGCCGGATTATAACCGCAAGTTTACGGTAGAGCCAAAAGACTCAAAGTCTGCATGGAGGAAGATAGACGATAGAGACCTGAACAAGTATTTCTGTCTGAAATACAGCCGTGTTGTGGGAAATGACAACACCCTATCGTTTATGAACGAAAAGATACAGATACGGAGTTCAAAGACAAGATACAGCTTTGCAAAGGCCAAAGTGGATGTGCATCATTTAATAGATGGAAGGATTAGAATATTTTATAAGGGAGAATTGATTGCAGAGGAAGAACGTCTTGCCAACTCACAACAAAATAGATCGGAAAAGGTTAGAAAAAGAGGGCGGATAACTAACAAATCTTATGAAAGGATTTCCCTGCAACCCTGACATTTTCATTTTGCTCTTAACCTGACATATTGACTTTGCTGCGACATCATTTTATATACGTATGTCAATTAAAAATTAAAAGTGCACTGGTTTAAAATTTAAAAGTGCACTATTGTGTCTTTTTTAGGTTTTCATAAAATCCATCAAACCAGGGAGGACGAAATGGGCAAACACTTACGCA
>JACQXE010000006.1 GCA_016208915.1 Nitrospirota bacterium
AAAGACACTGAGGTATAAGGTATTTGCTATTGGCGGATACCTGACGAAAAATGGGAATGCCAGAGTCCTGAAACTATCTCTGGCAATGCGAAGACGCGAATGGTTTACAGGCCTCTGGGATAAATCACGGGCTTTTGCTCTGCCCGCTATATTTCCATCACATCTCTAATGGACAATCTGGGTTTAATGGACACCCCACTTTTGTCCTAAATATTAAGGGTTTGGCCTGTAATATATCTCAAGTCCTCCGATCAACCTATCAAACTGTTCGAGAAAAGTCTGATGTGTTTTCCAGCTTGAGAAATCAAGTATATTATATTTTTTGATTTGACTTCTTAGCACTGCTGACCATCTACTATCTTTCCACGAATCGTCAAGAGCAATTGGGCAAAGCACATGCCGATCTAATTCTTTTTCTAACTCACGGGCTGTTTGCGCCTCATATTCTACCCAATCGCTATTTATAGAGTTACGGGAGAGGATTAGAAGCACGGTTGGATTTCGCCGCATAGCTCGGTCAATTACTTGATTCAAAGGGCCAGCAGTGGCATCATGTATATCGCGCCAGTAAAGAATATGATTGGACTTTAGATGTGCCTCTAAGGTTTCAACAAAATCTGCATCAGCATGTGAATATGAAATGAATAAGTTTTTTTGCTGAATTGGATAACTGGAACGAACTCGCTTGACTCTATCTATAATATCGTTAAGTTTCTCAGGACTTAGATCAGGATTATTGAGTTTTGTTACTTCGATCTGCCAGTCATTCAAGCCACATCCTCGTAAGAAACCCTCAGGAATTTTATCTGCAGAAAGGTAGAGTGTATCAACTCCAATTATTGAAGGGGCAAAATGCTTCAGACTATCAAGTCCTCTGGCTGAGCCAAGATCGACGTTTAGGAAGGTGGTTGATCCAACCCACCCGTCAGCGAATTCTGTTCCTTTCACAATTGCATGAGCAAGGTTTGCACCACTGATATCTGAGCCACAAAGATTTGCATTACTAAGATTGACATGAGTCAGGTTGGCATACATAAGATCGGCATCACCGAGGTCCGCATCTCTAAGATCGGCATCACAAAAATCCACGTTTCTAAGATTCGCCCTATTTAGATCCGTTTCGCTAAGGTTTGCACGTTTAAGATCTAGTCCACTAAGATTAGAGTCCCGTAGATCTGGGTGTTGCCGACGCCGAATTGTCTTCCTCCATTGATTCCAAACTTCAGATCCCTGTTTTATGATATCGAGTTGTTCTTGATTTGCCATACTGCTAGTCCTCAAGATATGAAGCTCGTTTAGGGCGAACTATTAATATACCAACCTATCTTTTATATGTTTTATGACGGTAATATATCACACTTCATGGTATTGTTAAAGAAAAAATCCTTTTAAATCAAATACGATAGTTTTAAACTACTTGGTAATCTGTGGTAATATGGACTTAAAACTAAGTTGGTATTTTATGGAAAATTTGGCAAAAGACAAATTTAAACTTTGAGATTGCGATTGTGGAAGGGAAGAGATGAAACTTGACCAAATCGGCTTCTGGTCTGAAATCAGGCATATGGAGATTGCAATAGTTGAAGGGAGGAAATGAAATGTCAGTCGTAGTAAACGCCGAATACAAGACATTTTTAAAAGAGATAAAAGAGCGCATACATAAAGCCCAGTATGACGCCTTTAAATCTGTAAACAAAGAGCTTATCCAGTTGTATTGGGACATCGGCAGATCAATAGTGGCAAAACAGGAAAAGCTTGGCTGGGGCAAGGCAATTGTTGAGACACTGGCAAAAGACCTGCAAAAGGAGTTTTTGGGAATACAGGGATTTTCCAGAGCTAATCTCTGGAGAATGCGAAATTTCTACATTACCTATCAAGAAAATGAAAAACTCGCACCATTGGTGCGAGAAATCAGCTGGACGAAAAATGTCATTATCATGGAGCGTTGCAAAGACGACATCCGGCGTGAATTTTACATCAAGACAACAAGGAAGTTCGGATGGACAAAAGATGTTTTGATAAACCAGCTTGAAGCAGGCGCATTTGAGCGGTATATGGCAAATCAGACAAACTTTGATAAAACAGTTCCGGAAAAATACCGTCATCAGGCAAAACTTGCAGTGAAAGATGAATACTCTTTTGATTTTTTGGAGCTTGGCGAAGAGCATTCAGAAAAAGTACTTGAGCTGGCGCTTTTGGAAAATGTGAGAAAGTTCCTGATAGAGATGGGCGGCTATTTTACCTTTGTGGGCAATCAATACCGGCTGGAGATAGACGGACAAGAGTTTTTTGTTGATTTGCTATTGTATCACCGGCATCTGCGGTGTCTTGTCGCAATAGAGTTGAAAGTTGGCGCATTCAAGCCTGAATATGCCGGCAAGATGCAATTTTATCTTTCCGCCTTGAACGATAGAGCAAAACTTCCCGATGAGAATCTATCCATCGGCATTATATTATGTAAGGACAAAAGCCGTACAATTGTTGAGTATGCATTGAAAGATACGAAAAAGCCGATAGGCGTATCTACATACAAGCTGACGGAAAAGCTGCCTCGTGAACTAAAAAAATATCTGCCATCCCCCGAGGAGATGATAGAAAGAATAAAGTATTTGGAATAGCTATGACAGCAGATAAAAGAAAAGTTAAGGGAGATTTTTCTGACACCGGCGCCCTCGAAAAACAGATAGACGAGATGGTCTATGCCCTTTACGGCCTCACGCCGGAAGAAAAAAAGTTCCTAAAGCGGTAGATATGCCTTAGGATTGAGATCCATTCCTGCAAAATTCCCTGAAAGAAAATAATGATATCCTGCTGCTGCAATCATTGCAGCATTATCCGTGCATAACTGAATCGAAGGCATGAAGACCTCGACCGACCTCTCCTCACCCATTTCTTTTATGCGCTTTCTCAACTCACTGTTCGCAGAAACCCCACCTGATAAAGTTACACTTCTTACCCCTTCTTTCCTTATAGCCCACTCTGTCTTTCTTACAAGCACATCAACAATGCATGCCTGAAACGAAGCAGCGATGTCTTTCACAAGCGCTGAAGTGCAGTAGTCTGGAAGTTCAGAAGTCTTAATCTCAACAACTTCTGCACTTTTGCTCTTTTGCACTTCCGCTCTCAGATAGTGAAGCACTGCTGTTTTAAGTCCACTGAAACTGAAATCAAGGGATTCAGGCAGGTATGGCCTTGAAAAATCTATTGCCTTTGGATTTCCTTGCTCTGCGAGTTTATCGATCACAGGCCCACCGGGATAACTAAGCCCAAGAAGTTTTGCGACTTTATCGTATGCCTCGCCAGCAGCATCATCCCTTGTCCTTCCAAGTTCTTTATATCTTCTAAACCCATCCACACGATAAAGGCTTGTATGACCTCCTGATGCGATTAATGATAAGAATGGGAAGTTTGGTCTTGGTTCTTCCAAAAAACATGAAAATACATGTCCCTCAAGATGGTTAACTGCAATGAGAGGCATGTTCTTTGAAAAACATAATGCCTTTGCAAACGAGCATCCCACAAGCAGAGAGCCTATCAATCCCGGTCCATGACAGACTGCTATTGCTGAGAGGTCTTCCAGTTTTGCTCCAGCAGTCTTCAATGCTTCATCAACAATAGGCCATATCATCTCAATATGTCTTCTGGATGCAAGCTCAGGGACAATGCCGCCGTATTTTTTGTGGATATCTGTTTGGCTCGAAACAATATTAGAAATAATCCTCGTGCCATCTTCGACAACCGAAGCAGCAGTATCATCACATGATGTGTCTATTCCAAGAATAAGCATAAACTATTATAAAAGGTTTATAAGAGACTTTGCAGGAATGAAAATTTTAATACTTATTATCTATATGTTCCCGCGCGGGGAGCGACTGTTAAACTAAAAATCATTAAAAATTAAACTACTTACGCGCCGCTTTTTGCGAACCTTCAATACTTAATTCAAAGATATTCTATTGTCAAAGAACAATGTAAAAACTTTCCTTACTACAAAACAACTTCCAATCGCTGCGAACCGTATAGACAAACAATGCGAGCTAATTGTTCGCAACAGCATTTTAAACGATCAACGGCCCTTCCTGATCAATAGGTTTTTTCGCTCCAACATGTTCCACACGATGCTTCCAGTTTGACCCAAGATAATAAAATCTCAAGCTGTCTTTCTCCTGATCAATTTCGGAAATTAACCTTTCTCTCAGCTTTGCCCACTGTGCAGGATCAACAATACATTCAAATACAGAATACTGAACCCTTTGCCCAAAATCCTTGCATGCGCGCGCAACTCGGCGCAGGCGGCGCTGACCTTTTCCCTCATCCGTTGCAACATCATAGCTCACTATCACAAACATAAAATCCTCACCACAAATGTATGTCATTCTGGCTTGTCCGGAATCGTTCTTCAAGAAAGACTCCCGACAAGCTGGAGAGACAGAGAATATGATTATAATTCTCCTTCACTTCCATATAAAAGGCGGATAAGCATCAATATCGCCGCGCAGATAGCGCGCCATCAATAATGCCTGCACATAAGGAAGAAGGCCAACCGCAACCTTCTCCTTGAGAAACGGATGTTCTATTTCTTCTTGTTTGCGTTTCTGATAGGCAACGAGAACAGTTTTTCTCGTATCATCCTCCATCCACACCGCTCCAGACTCCTTCTTCTTGAATCCTTTTCCCTGCACCTGGCAGAGATTAATCAATGAAAGAGTCAGTCGGTCAGCGATATACGGCCTGAATTCTTCCATCAAGTCAAGGGCAAGACTATAACGCCCCGGACGATCCCTGTGCAAAAAACCTACAGCAGGATCAAGCCCGACACATTCGAGGGCCGAACGCACATCATGCATCAGAATTGTATAAATAAAAGACAAAAGACAATTCACATTGTCTAAGGGTGGACGCCGGTTCCGCTCGTAAAACATGAAATCAGTTTTCTGACAAGTAATCAGATGATCAAAGACCTCAAAATAGGCATTTGCAGATTCGCCTTCTATGCCGCGCAAAATATCGAGAGAAGATTCCCCTTGGAGACATCTCATTGAACTTGCAAGTTTCTGAGACGCAAGTGTTATGGCATTATCGTCTATCTTGTCTGAATGGTCTCTCAATGCCCGATTAAGCACCGTCCGGCAGTTAGCAATCTTTCCGGTTAATATTGCACACGCAATTGATGCAGAGGCTTTCTGGTCATCAGCGCGACGGTACTGCTCGCGCCTGAGAAGAACATTGCCAGATACAGGCCCCTGAACCTTTGCGAGAAAATCGCCGTTCTCAGTAAGAAAACTTATTGCCACACCGTTCTCTGCGCAGAAACCCATGAGATATGGACTGCACGATACCTGCCCGAAGCATACAATCCCTCCGAGCGTGTGAACTGGCAGACGCATGGCTACTTCTCCGTCAACTTTGATGACAACTGTTTCCCCTTCTTTTGAAAGATATGCTCCCTGAGTTGTTACAAAAAGAGTGTTAAGAAGTTTCTTCATTTGTCCTCTTGACTAACCATGGTTTTTATATGTACAATTATTTGTACAATACAAAAGGAGTCAACTATAAAGAATTCTCCTTAACACGGAAATGAGTTTTATGAGAAAGCAAAACAAAAATAGTTCTAATCAACTTATGAGCAGTAGCCATGACAGCCTTTCTAAAAGGCAGTCCGTCCTGTTTTCTTTTAAGGAAATAGCTCTTAAAGAAGGCATTGCATCTGATAACGCCGATAGTCATGAGATAGACAATT
>JACQXE010000053.1 GCA_016208915.1 Nitrospirota bacterium
CTAAACATAACATTTACCTCCTATAGCTAACCATACTTATTTCTTCATCAATACTATCTCCCGATGCTCTCCAAAAAGATAACCGACAATACCGTCTTTTTCTTAATTTTCGTATAACGCCTGAGCTAACCCGTGTGAATGAAGCGGAGCGTAATGAGCATCGGTGTTGAGCGATTTGTTATCTGTCTGCTGTGGGAACTTCCCTTTTTCTCATCTTTTCTAAAAGTCTTTTCTTTATTGGCTCTGCCTCTGCCTGAATTGTCCTTATCTGGTCCTTAACGGACAGCCTTTTCATTCGCTCGTAATTCTTTTCTCTTACGGCATGTAGCTGCGTCATGATTTTCGATTCATTCATTGTTATCCTCCTGAATCCAGCTTTGAGGAGTTAATATTTCTATTTCCTTAAAGCCGAGCATTCTGTTTATTCCGTTTACGCCTCGTATGGTCTTTAATTTCACCATGTGTTTGAAATTCCAACTGATGAGAGCATCTACTTCGTTGTAAGTAGCAAGTGCTATATGCAAGGCATCATCTTGATATTTTTGAGGGATGATTTCTTCAGCAATGTATTTTTGTGCTAATGAGAATACATCTTCGTTCACAGAGACGATTTCTAAAACGACTTCTGCCAATTTGTTTTCTAATTCCAGAGATGGCGGTGATTTAGAGCGTGATATTTCACTCAAAAGAATATCTGAGATAACAATGTCATATAGCCCCAGCTTTAGAACATCCCAAAACTTTATTGTTACGTCACGCTTTTCTGGAGAGTCGTCCGCAAATAAGAATGAAGGCACTGAGGTATCAAGATATAGTTTAGTCTTTTTCAAAAGCAACACTCCTTCTGACAATTATATTATAATTTCTAAAGTTTCTCCAGCACTATTTCTTGCATTGACAAACTTCAAGGTCGAAGTAGCTCTATGACTTCTTCTGCGTTCTAAGTACAATTGCAAGACCGACTATAAGTATAATGCCGCTTAAAGTGGCAGCACCGGTATTGCCCTGACCATTTAGAAAAAAAGCAAATCCATTCCCTAATAAACTTAATGCCCCAAACAAAAAGAGTAATGCCCCGACAATACGAAGAACCTGTTTCAAGCCTTCCTTTCTTTGCAAAACTGTTTCTTCTTTAACAGGTTCTATATTGATTGTTGACCGCATCTTCCAATGAGAGGGACGATCTGTGAGAAGCAGAACCAATGACAAGGCAAACCAGAAGGTGCCGCCAATATCTCGAACATAGATAAAAAATATTAGGCCGAGAGAAAAGAAGGAAGATAGTGCCCACCAAGACCATTTGCCTTCTAATAGTAAACCACTGCTTGCCACAATCAAAAACAAACCGGAGCGAAGCGGAGGGGGGAACAATAAAGCTCACCTGCCGCCATGTAGCGCAGCGGAATGGCGGTCAGGTGCAACGCCTTGTTGGGCAGACCTCCATGTGTGAACTCACTGCGATCTTCTCAATTCGATCCTGTCTCCGGTCACTACAATATCTACGTCCGTGGCTGGAAAGAACTCGGCAGAGTCCTGTTGCTTCACCTCGAGCACGGACATCAGTCATGGGCGCAAACATTACTCAGTGGTACTTTGATTGCCCTTTGTAGATGAGGACGAGCATTCCCATAGGGTGTTCCTTCGCTCTATATGGTCTTCCTAGTGCGCGAATAACATCGGCTATAGACATCCCGCTTTTGATCTTCGCGACTTGCTCGTCCACCTTTGAACTCGTTACTTGGTCTTCGATGGTATCGGAGCCTACCTGGCTCTTTCGCGGGTGCCCACTTTGCTGCAACAGCGACACAACTTCGCTCTTGTTTCTGACCTCAGCCAGCTTGAGAGCGGTCCAACCATCGCGGCTTTGCGCATTGACGTTGGCGCCAGCTTGGAGCAGTGACTTGACGATAGCAACGTGGCCTTCTTGAGCCGCTCCCATTAAGGCTGTCGCACCGGTGGAAGTAACCGCGTTGACATCGGCTTTATAAGAGAGAAGCGTTTCAACAATCGAGCGATGCCCCTTGTACGCTGCAACTATCAAAGGTGTCTGGCCATCATTTCCCGCAGCATTGACGTCTGCTCCCTTTTGGAGAAGAAACGTGACAATATCGCTCTCGCCCTGCTCAGCAGCAGCCATCAGCGCGGTGAAGCCGAGTTCCCCATGCCTGAGATTCACCTTGGCACCATGCTTTATCAGCAATTCAACGACTTCGCGGTGGCCCATGCCCGAAGCTACAATCAACGGCGAAACCCCATTGGGGGCTATGTCATTCGGATCAACCGATCCATCGGAGAGTAACTTTGCCACGATGTCACGTCGGCCCTCCTGTACGGCCCGGCGGAAGGATTTGATTTTGGCCGGATCCTGCGGTGTTGAATTGTCCGAGCACGCGGCGAGAAGAATCAGGGACAGGACAACAGTCACCGCTCTGGACAACAGCTTGGGAGAGTTCATGTTCGCCTCCATTGTGTTCCGTCTGCCGCATTCCCCCCGGAGCGAAGCGAAGGGGGGAACGCTGAAAATGAGGCGCAGGGGCAACCACGCTTCAATAAAAACCACCGAGGCTTATACCCTGTCGGCCTCGATTTATTTGTTCTGTGGCCTTGCATGACTTTTTGTTTTATTGTCTTAATCAATTACTTTCAAGTCTCTACGTCCGCATCTTGGGCAGTAATAATCTTTAATGCCTTGAGCTTTTTCTTTTGCTTGCAGCATGACGACTCCGATTTCAGTACAGTGACAAATTTGGCGTCCTTGTTTTATTGCCGTTTCAATTCTTTGTTTCGGGCGGTCTTTGTGCCAGTATGAAAAAGCAAGATATGCCGCTGTCATTAGGATTCCAGCTGTTATTGATAGTATGTCCAGTAATAGCTGTTTATTTATGGTCATTTGCCCTGTCACTCCTACAAAATGGGACACTAACCTTTGAACTGCTGGTAATAGGATCAGCGTTAGGATTGACTTTAGGATTTTATCTTTCGTCATATCTTACTGAGGAATGATGGTTAAGTTTTTCATATTATTAATTTATTCACAGAACGCCATTATCAGCCGCAGGGATAAGACGGCTGAATAGAAACCATCCACGCCGATACCCTGTCGGCTGGATAAATTTGTTAGTTTAGGAGGTTTATCATGTCAGATGGTTCACAGCAGGAAGATAATCCAAGAGAATCAGACGAAGCAACCCATATTAGCGAGAAAGCTGAGGATATTGTTGATATTCTCAGCGGCCAAAGACTAAAGCATATACGGATGATACTGAATCGGGTTGAAGATAAAATGGGTGAGTTGTTTTTATTAAACTAACGA
This sequence comes from Nitrospirota bacterium, assembly GCA_016208915.1. Taxonomy (GTDB): domain Bacteria; phylum Nitrospirota; class Thermodesulfovibrionia; order Thermodesulfovibrionales; family UBA1546; genus JACQXE01. The sequence continues at coordinate 3,314 of JACQXE010000053.1, forward strand.
CTTAAATAACCCGCGCAGGTAAACGCCTCAGAAAAACCCACCGACGCTATTCTGCGTCGGGTTGATTTTCTTGTTCGCTGGCATTTTTCCATTTTGTAATTTTCATTCTTAGTTTGTCTGAAAATGCTTGAACCTTATCACGTGTCAATTTGCCGGTTAAAAGCATAGGCTGTGTAAAGGCGTCATGCCATTCAAGTATTATTTCTCCGCTGCTGTAGACGTGAAAATGAATGGCAAGTTCCGGCTCTGCTATTCTTTCAGTTATGTCTGCAAGTGTCGTGATATTTTGTTTTGTCGCAGGTACGTGGTAGTAATCCGGTCGTGGCCACAGCGTACCGACAGCAACATGAGTTTGTTCGGGTATTGATTGAGTATTTAAGAAATCGAGAAGAGGGCCGCTTGGCGAACCGCCTTCAAAATAAAGAATGCTATTTTCAGGTAATATTTCAGGCAGTGCACGCAAGAGATAGGTAAAATCCGTTTTCCCTTCAAGTTCCCAAAATGGTTCGTTGAGATCTATTTTTATGCCGTTAAGTTCTTCTTTCGGAGTAACACGAAACAATTTACCGAGTATGCCCATATTCTCCTTTATATTGCAGCGAACGCTTGAACTGTGTGGCGGCTATTTGCCGTCCGCACGAGTGATTTGTTAGGAGACTACTCCTCATACACGAAAATTGCCGTTCCTTTAACAACCTTAGCATTTACTGGTACAGCCCATATTATACCAGTCCCGTAACCGCCAACCATTGTAGATGTCTGGTCTCCCGTAGCTGTTAACAACACGCCATTTGCACCAATTCTTGCTGCTTGGTTTTTAAGCTCCGCAATAGCGTAATCTTTTGACCCCTGCTCCGTCCAACCCGAATCACTTGAGGCTTCAACAAGCCCAATCACTTCATATCTTTTTGGTTCCTTCAGATAAAGCTTGACTGATTGGGGATCCGTAGCTGGCCGAACAGTTCCAGTAACGATAACGCTACCCGTTGCACAACTGATAAGAAACAAAGCTGCCAGGCAACAAGCAATGATTTTAGAATATTGATTCATCATATTGTCTCCTAACGTAGAATTGAGCGACGAGTGCCACTATAGAACGTTAAAGAGCATAAAGACGATTTGGAAATCTTAAAGTATTGCTCAACTGTAAAAGTGTCCTGTGGCACTCGTTCACTCCAATGATTTGTTAGGCTTTTTTCTTAAAAATGAACCATCCCATTTTCTCTATCATTAACCATTTGTTTAATTGTGTTCACCGTAATAACGCTGAATACAAGCCATGCAAACCCTGCAGCATATCCTCCGAGAACATCTGTTAACCAATGCACATTGAGATAGATGCGACTTATACCAACAAAAATAATTAAAAGCATTGATATGGAAGATATTATAAACTTAACTGCACCAACCTTGATCGATTTCCATGCTATATAGATTAAAAAACCATATACTATCATGGCAGTAAAAGCATGATTGCTTGGGAAACTATATCCATGTGCTGCTACCATCTGTGGCATTGGTCTTGGCCTCTGGAAAAAGAGCTTTAGTAGGATGAGAATAATCTCTCCCACCCCTGCGACAAGAAAAAGGGTAAAAAGCTCCCACCAGTTCTTTCTGTACAATAGGTATAGAGTCACTACACCAGCAGTAATCACGGTGAGGTAGACACCGCCAAGATTGGTCATGTCTACCATGAATCTTGTTATTTCAGGACTAATTATACCCTCTACAAACCCCTGTATCCTGAAATCAAGATAAAATAGTGTCTCCTTATCTATCAAGTCCTCAACAATCTCACCAAAGGAAAAAATGGCAAGGACAAAAAGGACTATACCCATTGTGAGGTTTAATCCATACCAGCTTCCTGCACTGAAACGGGCCTTAATAAAATCCCATGTTTCAGGCAGTTGAGATGATAATCTCCTGTCAATCCAGCCAATTTTTTCCTTAATCAATCGCTTCTTTTTTGTAAAAAGAAAATAAATGTATATCACAATAACTCCGCTTATAAATGCAAAGATGCCTATGCGGCCAAGGTATCGGCTAATTATGTCCCAGCTATTCCCTATAAAATAACCAAGCAATGAAAATATTGCTGCCCACGCTATTCCGCCTGCTAAGTTAAAAAAAAGGAATCTATGATAATGCATCTTGGAAATCCCGGCAACGACCGGGGCAAATGCCCTGAGCCATCCTATGAAACGACCAATGAATACGGTCTTTCCGCCGTGTTTATCAAAAAATCCTTTAGCCTCATTCAGATACTCCTTTTTGAAAAAAAAGTATTTACCGTATTTCAGAAAAAATCCTTCTCCAAACCTGTTGCCGATAAAATATCCTACCGTGTCTCCCATTATCGCGCCAAGTGAGGCAACCCAGATTACATCGCCTATTTCAAGCACACCTTTTGAGGCCAAAAGTCCTGCAATAACCACAAAGCCTTCACCGGGCACAAGAAGGCCAAGAAATGCCGATGTCTCAAGAAAAGTCATCAGGAGTAAAGCATAGTATCCTCAGTGATTAAGGTGAGGAAGAAGAAATTCAATAATTTTATGTTCCATTATCTTCTCTCATATTTGACAGATTTCAATCCCTCAACTCTTGGTTTACTCCAGTAGCAGCTAACAGCCCGAGTTGATGCGGTTGTTAGGCAATTTTCTTTCCAACTATTGCTAAGTACTTACTTATTACATATTCATTAACTACCACTATTTTTTTCTTTAAACTCCAGATCAGCACGCTGGAAATAAATGCAACTATTAATGAGCCTAAAATATCAAGAGGATAATGAATGCCACAAAATACTCTTGAAATTCCTCCGACAGCTCCAAGCGCAACAAACAAAATAGCCCATTTCATAGTTGAATCAATTAATAATAAAGTTGTTGCAATTGATAGCATAAAGGTTGTGTGATCGGATGGGAAAGATGTCTCAGCGGCGTGTTTAATTAATGCTGTACCGATACCGTCCATAAATGGTCTAGGGTGGAAGTAGAACAAAGTCATAACGCTCCCTCAAAGAGGGAGGCTTGACGGTTGTGAGCCGTCTCAAAGACGGCCGTTTAGGTTTA
>JACQXE010000058.1 GCA_016208915.1 Nitrospirota bacterium
ATTATGGCTTTGGGAGGCAGGGAACAGACTCCTTTAAGGGTTCCATGACCCAGGTGAAATGGAGTTCTCCTGCCTGTCCAACTTTAACGGGTAAAACCCGTTTATATAAATCTTATAACACAAATTCTTAGTAGGAGGTGCTTATGGCAGCCGGCATGCATGAAGTTCTTTTGATGGATGCTGTTATAAATCCTAATACGATACCTCATAATGTTTCTTATGCATTTCTTGCGTCTGCAATTCTCATAACTGTGGCGCTTGTCATAAGAGGTTCGATGCGGATGGTGCCGACAGGCATCCAGAACGTTGTCGAGTCAGTCGTTGAGACATTTTTAAAGCTGACAGAAGAGAATGTAGGGCGCCACTGGGCAGGGACTCTTTTCCCTCTCATCGGCACCTTGTTTATGTTTATACTCCTTTGTAATTTAATGGGGTTAGTGCCGGGCTTTGCGTCTCCCACAAGTAATATAAATACGAATGCGGCTATGGCAATCCCTGTGTTTTTTGCGACACATTATTATGGAATCAAAGTGCACGGGATCAAATATCTTAACCATTTCCTCGGGCCTGTGCGTTCGATATTTGCGCTTCCGTTGATGCTGCTGATGTTCATAATAGAGCTTATCGGCCATCTTGTAAGGCCTATTACGCTTTCAGTCAGGCTTTTCGGAAATATGGTTGCAAAACATATAATACTATTGGTGCTTGCCGGGCTTGCTCCATGGATAATTCCGACGCTAATATTGGCACTTGGTACACTTGTAAGTTTTATACAGGCATTCGTGTTTGTCCTTCTGACCACTCTATATCTTGCCGGCGCTGTTGAAGAAGGACATTAATCTTAAAGTTTTTATGGAAAGGAGGAAGAAGTTGATGAAAAAAAGTATATCAGTATTATTACTTGCATTTGCTCTTATTGGTCTGCTTGCTCCATTTGCCTTTGCAGAAGAGGCCGCAGCCGCAGGTTCAGGGGATTCCTCTGTTAAGACAATGGCTGTGCTTGCTGCTGCTCTGGCAATCGGTATTGCTGCCTTTGGCACAGGCATTGGTCAGGGATTAGGTCTGAGCAAGGCTTGTGAGGGAGCAGCAAGAAATCCGGGCGCAGCCGGAAAGATTCAGCTGCTGCTCATTATCGGTCTGGCCATGATAGAATCTCTCGCGATTTATGCCCTGCTTATAGCGCTTGGTATTCTGATAAACCAGAAACTTTTCTTCTAAACAAAAAGAGAAAAAATTAAGGGCTTGCCATCCGGCAAGCCCTTTTTGTTTTTACCATATCCAATAAATAGTTCACATGAAGAATTGCAGTATGTACATCGTTGCAAGAAAAACAATGACTATCCCGAGCATCAGCTTAATAAACTTCTGAGGCACAAACTTCTGCATCCTTGCGCCTAAGTATACACCGATAAACCCGCCTATACCGAACAGGAAACCAAGAAACCAGTCTGGCGATGTTGCTAATCCATTGTTTGCAGGCATTATGGTATAGAAAAAAACTCCGATAATGGATGTCAGGAGTGTACCCATCAGCGCAGCGCCGGCAATAGTGTAAACAGGAAGGTGAAATACTGCAATGCAGAATGGCGCGATAATTGCTCCGCCGCCTATTCCATAAGTGCCGCCTATGATGCCGACAATAAATGCAAGCGTGAGCATGCCTATAGTGCTGAATGAAAATCTTTCTTCCCAGAACTCATATTCCACTCTTGAAAGATTGAATGATATTGTCCTGACAATAGCTTCTTTGGGAAGTCCTGAGGCAATGCGTTCCTTATTTTTTTCCTTAAGCTCTGCTATGCGTCGTCTGAATTTTTCTTCGAGCGCATTCATTTTTTTCTTGCTCTCGCCTGCCTTTCCGGTCATTTCATAGAAGAGACGGCTTCCGATATACAATAAGACACAGCCTACAAAGAGCTTAAATGCCTTTGGATCAGGCAGGTATTTAACCCTGAAAAAATATCCTATGAATACTCCGGGTAATGTGCCGGCAATAACTACCCACGTTAATGGCCATGCCATCCGGCCTTCTTTTATGTAGCGATACACTCCGCTCGGTATCGCGACTATATTGAATACAAAATTAGTTGAGCTTACAGACGGACTTGTATAATTCAGTACACTCATCTGAAATGGAAGAAGCAAAAAAGCCCCTGAAACTCCTCCCATTGAGGTAAAAAAAGAGACGATTAAGGCAACCAGCGGAGGGATAAAAATATAGGTTTTGACGCCTGACACAGGAAATAGAATATATAAAAAATCCATGCGATATTATATGACAGCAGTTTTATAAATAAAAGTGTTCATTATTACTTTACTTTGTGCCTGCCCTGAAATATGATGACTTATATTTTTCAGGATGAAATGGTTTAAGGCGAACGACTCTGCATCCGGGAAGCCGCTTCTGTATGGTCTCCTCAGACACCCTCTGGTCATATCCTAACGCAACAATATCCGGTGAAAGCTCTTTGAGTATCAGAAATATATCCTTATTCGTATATCCCAGAATAACCTTATCAGGTATGCCGGTTTTTTCTATGTCTGCCTTGCGTGCTGTCTCATCATGTTCAGGGAGTATATTCTTGATGCGTCTTACATTCTGATCACGCGCAACAATGACGATTAGCTCATCCCCCAATGCCTTTGCCTGTTTCAAAAAATCAACATGACCGGGATGAAAATGGTCAAATGTGCCTGCACAGACAACGCGGGTTTTTATCATAAAGCCTCTTTCATGAAACTGTTTATTATACTCTGAAAGTGAAAATATGTCTTTAGTGTCAAGATGAAAGATTTAACTGGGATATGATTTTGCTAAAAAGGGAAATGGGGCAAATGCCCCATTTCCCTTTTTAGCAAAACCTGTTCTAACTATGGCACGATGCTTATGGACCTGGCGTAAGTATTGTTGGTCTCAGTAAGTTCTGCGATAACATTGTCTGCATCAGCCACAGCAATGATGTAGTAAGTTCCAGTGGCAGTTCCAGCTGGAATGGTTACAGATGTTGAGCCTGAATTGGTTGTGCTTGCAATGAGTGTCGGTATGTCTCTGCTTCCAAGATAGGTATCATTTCCATCAAATGCTGAATTAGTTGAGAAATAGAACTTTGTGGTTGAGGCCCCCGCATCTTCAGCTCCGATGTTCTTTGTGGTGTCTGTTATGGAAATCGTCGCCCCTATCTTTGCTGAAGTAGGCACGGTCAAAGCTGATACCGTAAGATCAGGTCCTATCTTAATGGCTGTGCTGTACTTCGTATTATTCGTCTCAGTAACTTCTGAAACAACATTCGCTCCATCTGCCTTCGCTATGACGTAATACGTCCCTGTGGCTGTCCCAGCAGGAATCGTCACTGGTGTCGCCCCC
>JACQXE010000012.1 GCA_016208915.1 Nitrospirota bacterium
ACTGTTTTCACGGAAGCCTCCTTTTTTGTGGTTAAATTCTGGGCGAGACCATCTCGGCCCATCAGCTCTATTTTGAGCTATTTACCACCGGAAGGCTTCCTCTTTATATAACCAACTTATACATTCTAACAGCGACTATTTTAAATCTTACCCTCTTCTTCGATAAAGAATTTTCCATTAGCTTAACATTCAAAATTCCTGCCACGATGTAAAAGAACTAAATCATAGTTTCCGCTAACCAGCCCTGTAAACCCCGTTAGAAAGCTCGTTTGAGCTTTAAACCCCACCCTTGCTATTATATATCCTCGCCTAAATAGTAGCACTATTATATAGTGATCCATAAGAGGCAGGGCTTTTTTCTAACGGGGTAAATGTCTTAACTGTTAAATTCCACCAGCAATCATTAAATTATAGATTTGTCTTCGTTCTGTTTTTCCCGTTCCAGTTATACTACACGCGCTTCATATTTGATTGAAATAATTAAGGAATAATGCTAAATTAAATGAATTAAAATTATGGATAGAAAACAACTTATACAACAAATTGAAGGCTTGCGCGAATCGCGAGTAATCACGTACTTGACAAGTGATCGACAGGGGCCGTTTAACGCACGGATTGCAATGGATGTGATACCGTTTATAAGCAAGCAACTTCAGACTATCGGTAAAATAAAAAACATTGACTTGTTTCTCTATAGTGCTGGAGGGGACACAATGGTCCCGTGGAGACTGGTCTCCATGATCCGCGAATATTGCGATAAGTTTTCCGTGTTGGTTCCTTATAAAGCTCACAGTTCTGCGACAATGATTGCACTTGGTGCTGATGAAATTGTGATGAGCAACCTCTCTGAACTTTCACCCATTGATCCTTCAACCGCAAATGTGTTTAATCCTCTTGATCCGACGAATCCACAAAATAGAATCCCAATAAGCGTTGAGGACGTGATGGCATATTTCGACCTAGCAAAAAATAAATTCGGAATTAAAGGCGATGAAGAGCTTTCAAAAATATTCACGAAATTTGTTGAATCGAACCCTCAAATTCATCCGTTAGCACTTGGGAATGTGAATCGTATCCATAACCTTATCCGCATTCTTGCAAAGCGACTCCTTAAAAGCCACAAAATACAACTTAAAGAAGATGAAATTGAGAAGATCGTTGATTATTTTACGGAAAAGCTGTATTCCCACCAGTATATCATTGGAAGGAAAGAAGCGGACGAAGATTTAGGTATTAAAACAATTGTGGCCGCAAATGACACCCTCTCGAAGGCGATGACTGATCTATATGAGAACTACAATAAAGAATTAGAATTCGGGAAAATATGGAATCCTGAGAATGAACTTGGAGTAAATGCAGTACAAAATAAGAAGGATTACAAAATCGCTTTCATTGAAAGTCGGCAATTGTCAAATTATTACGAGATTTCTGCTGACTTTCGAAAACAGCAAATAAATGTGTTACAGCAAACACCGCAAGGACAGGTACAAGTTCCACAGGAACAGGTCGGCTTTAGGATTATTAGTCAAGGCTGGAAATAATTAATGATTTTAGTAGCTTTATTTCTATAAGTAAAACATAGAGACACTGAGCCTGTCTAAAAACTCATAAAACAGCGCATTATGTCATGCTGAACTCGTTTCAGCATCTAATAAATTCAATGAGTTATGAGACCCTTTCTCCTTAGGCGAATCCGCCGAGGCGGAGAATCAAGTTCAGGGTGACAAAAAGGTAGTTTTTCAAAGTCTCTTGAAGCTCCGGTAAATATATGCCTTTGCATCCAATATTCTGGCGCCGTGCATCACATCCCCTACAGCGGCAATGAAAAAGAGAAATAGCGGTCAGAGAATCGAGCTGTTCCCTGTAATAGGCATTCTCTTTTTGGGAGATTTTTTGAATAGAGCTTCACGGTCTTCAAGGAACTGCAGATAACCATCCACATCACCTCTGATACCGTACCGTTTAATGCGGTTCTTTTTCATTTCCTCTGTAACCTTATTCAGGCTATCTACATCCGAACTAGAGGACACATTATCTAAAACCGAATATCTTTTCATATGCTTCCTCCATAGCGAGAAGTTTACAAAGTTGTTATGCCCTTGATTATATATAGAATAACTTTCATGTGCATCATTGGCGGTCCCAACGGGAATCGAACCCGTGTTTTAGCCTTGAGAGGGCCACGTCCTAGGCCTCTAGACGATGGGACCATTGGCTGCGCTCTACAAATTAATTCAAACTGTATCCCAATAATTCTACCAAATACAATCCACAAATGTAAAAGAAGTTTAAGAAAATGACCCCCACCCAACGGCTCGCCCTTCGCTTCGCTCAGGGCTGCGTCCTCAACCGAGCAAAAATTATTTTTTATTTTTTGAATATTGGCGGCGTTATAGAGATAAAGACCATTAAAGACACATTGCGGTATTTTTGCTCGGTTTTGTCCGCACTCCCGATAAATCGGGAGAAAGCCGTATTTCCCCGCCACCCAAAGCCGTCTCATTGCTCAGGGCTGAGCCTGTAGTCTCAGCCAACTTGCGCTCTGAGCCTCTTTCCCCCTTAGCGGAAGAAAGGATTTATTTAAATAAAATAAATAGCCACCGCCTTAAAAATATTCATCACTATCCTGTCTTTAAAAAGTCAGGAAAGTCCGCAAGACCAAAAGACTTCCCGATGTCTCAGGAAGACATTTGCCCCTATCGGGGTGCGTCTTGCTTGATGAATATTTATCCCCCGCCCACCCAGCAGTCACAGTCGGTCGGTTTCAGACCCTTTGGGTCTTCCACAACGCCCTTGATGTGCCTGCTCCCCCTGAATAATGAAAAATAAAGGGATTTATGTGAAAATATGTTAATTATGGTTATGCTATATTAATTTTAAAAAGGAGGTTGAACAGATGGAAAACATTATCACTAAATTAGCCGGAGGCAAACTACTTATTCAGCTAAACAAGACAATCTATGAGAAAGATGCAGTAACAAACGCTGCTTATAAAATGACAGATTCTTGCCATATTCTTGTAAAGCCTACTGAGAATGGTATGTTTAATGTTTACTTTGAGCCTAAAAAAAATGAATCTGAAACGGAGTTAGAGAAAATTGCGAAAGAGTTTTGTAATGAAATTTTGGATATGCAAGTTAGATTAGATATTGAGAAACGATACGGAAATATTAGAGATTTAATTATACAACAAGCATTTTCCCCCATAGAAAATATCAAGGATAAAATCAAAATATAGAAGGTTCAGCAATGAGTAAGTATCAATTATTACCTTTTAGGTTTCAAAAATTTGATAGTGAACAAATGTTGATTGTCAATGAAGTCGGCGAGTTTTTTTTTATACCCTTAAAAGATTTTGCAGATCTCGTTTCAAATAACTTGGATGTAAAAAAATCAATATTTTTAGATTTAAAAAGCAAACATTTTACAACAGATACCGAGATTGAGCCAGTCATTAAAATGTTGGCTACAAAATATAGAACCAAAAAAAGTTTTCTTTATAATTTCACTTCTCTTCATATGGTTGTGCCAACTTTAAGATGTAATTCAAAATGTATATATTGTCAGGTATCAAGTAAGAAAACGGACGATATGAAATATGATATGAATGAAGCAACAGCCAAGAGGGTAGTTGATATGATTTTTTGTTCGCCATCCCTCTCTGTAAAAATAGAGTTTCAAGGCGGTGAACCACTCTTAAATTTTAAAATTGTGAAATATATTATCGAATATGCAGAAAAATGCAATTCACGACATCATAAACAATTAGAATTTGTTATATGCTCGAACCTTACGTTAATAAATGATGAAATGTTGCATTATTTAAAAGACCATAATGTATACATATCAACCTCTTTAGATGGCCCGAAATTTTTACATGATAAAAATAGACCACTTAAGACTGGGCTTGGGAACTATGACACTGTCGTTGAGAATATATATAAAGTTCGTCAACATCTTGGAGAGAAAAGCGTATCTGCTTTAATGACAACAACAAAAGAAAGTTTAGAATATGTCCAAGCTATTATTGATAATTATATAACTTTAGGGTTTGATTCCCTTTTTCTTCGTTCCTTAAATCCTTATGGTTTTGCTAAACGAGATTGGTCTGAAATCGGATACAATATTGAAAATTTTATTAACTTTTATAAAGAAGCATTAAATCATATAATTGATGTAAATTTAAGAGGAACATTTTTTGTTGAAAATTATACAACCCTTCTATTGACAAGAATATTAACCCCATTTTCTACTGGGTTTGTTGATCTACAGTCACCAGCAGGGGTTGTCATTAGCGGTGTTATATATGATTTTAATGGCAATGTTTATGTAGCTGATGAGGGAAGAATGTTATCTTATGAGGGGGATTACACTTTTTTAATGGGTAATGTTCATCAAAACTCTTATAACGAGTTGTTTCATAGTGATAATGTAGTTTTATTATTAAAAAAATCGTGTTTAGAGTGCCTGCCGAGATGTTCTCATTGTGTTTATCAAAGTTATTGCGGTGCTGACCCAGTAAGGAATTATGCTGAACAAGGAGATATTATTGGTAACCGAATGAGCAGTTCAAGTTGCAAAAAGAATATGTCAATGATTCGACATCTATTTGAAATAATTAGAGAAAACCAAAGGGATAAGATGGATGTTTTTTGGTCATGGATAACACGCCGACCATTAATAGAAAAAAGCAAATGCTAATCAATGAAAACAATTAAAGGCATACCTAAAAATATAGATGAAAGTATAGTCGGTAGAATTACAAAAAAACCACTTCGCCGATTCAGTCGTCGTAACTCTATTCTTATTACCAATAGCCTTCAAGATAAATTTAATAAATATCCTGCCGTAATATCAAATGATAATTATTCTGAATCTTATCTAAAAAGAAATAAAAGCGTTCCTTTATGTCATAGTGTTGCTGAAATAGACTACCTTAATGATGGTGATATTGTATTAATAGAGAATAACGGAAACATAAATGTGTTATATGAAAAAGAGTCTTCCACTAATGCATTAATGCTTACTGAAAAATGCAATTGCGACTGCATTATGTGCCCCCAAGAGAGAAAAACGAAAGAGGAAAACCGAGCTCCTTTGAACCTCAAGATAATATCCTTGATGGATAAATCTACGAAACATCTGGGGCTTACAGGCGGTGAACCAACATTAATAGGAAATGACCTTCTGAAAATTATTAAAGCGTGCAAAAAAGCTATTCCCACTGCACAGATTGATATATTGACGAATGGAATAAGATTATGCGACTTCGATTTTGTAAAAAAAATAGTTCTCTTGCAACATCCAAATCTCATTTTTGCAATTCCATTATATGCTGACACGGATAATGAACATGACCATATAATTAAAGCAAGGGGGTTTCATAAAACAGTTCAAGGAATATATAACTTAGCGTTATTCAATCAGCGAATAGAGATTAGAGTCGTTTTACATAAATTAACTTATCAAAGATTGCCTAAATTAGCTGAATTTATATACCACAATTTTCCTTTCGTATTTCACATAACATTTATGGGCATGGAAACAAGATGCCTTGCAGAAAAAAACATTGAAGAACTCTGGATAGATCCGCATGATTACATGTCCGAACTAAAAGATGCAGTTATTTATTTAAACCAAAGATTAATGAATGTTTCTATATATAATTTGCAATTATGTGTAATGCCAGAAGAGTTATGGCCTTTTTCGGCTAAAGCAATATCAGGGTGGAAGAATATATACTTAGATGACTGTTCTAGTTGTGATTTTAAAGCCGATTGTGGAGGATTTTTTGAGCCCTCCGAGGATAGACACAGCTCTTATCTTAGTCCGATTAAAAAAAGGCTTGACAAACCTTTCCAAGAGTGCTATTAATTAAACATAGAGAAAAAGGGGTAGTCATGAAAAAAGTAATAAATCTAATACTATCCATTGCAGTTTTTTTTGGTATTACGGGCATACCGTCAATAGCTAAAGCCGATATTATTAAAAAAATTAATCAGGAAACCCCTCTTATTTTAAAGCATGTAGCAGATACTTCACTGATTGGAGACCCATTAGATGCACAACTTACTTGGCATTGGTCTCATCAGAGCCACCAGTCTCATTACAGCCACTCATCTCATCAGTCTCACTATAGCCATTATTCTGGTTATTAAAAAATCCTCAGATAAAGCGATAAAGCATGAAAAGGATTGTAATAGCCTTTGTTATTATTCTGATTTTGCCGATAATTTGTTTTAGCTATGACTATGATGTAAGCGGAACCGATAGCGATGGAAACCAAGTTTCTGGAAATATTGAAGTAGACCAAAACGGGGGGGATGGCTACATAGAAACAGATGAGGGGGAAGAAAAACATATTGATGTTGATTGGACTGGTAAGGGTAAACTTGAAGGGTATGATGAGGATGGTAATTATTACGAACTTGAAGTTGAATAGACAAATTCAAAAAATTTCTCGCCGCCAATATTCAAAAAATAAAAAATAATTTTTGCTTGGTTGAGGACGCAGCCCTGAGCGAAGCGAAGGGCGAGCCGTTGGGTGGGGGTCATTTTCTTAAACTTCTTTTACATTTGTGGATTGTATTTGGTAGAATTATTGGGATACAGTTTGAATTAATTTGTAGAGCGCAGCCATCCTTTTTGTTGCGAACTGAGGAAACTGAATCGTCGGGTGAAAACGCATCGAATGTTTTCACCCGACTTGTTTTGTGCCAGCCGAGAAAATCGGAAGGATTTAAATTTTCAAAACTTGTTGAATAATAAAGATTTGATGAATATTTTCCCCCACCCACCCGACAGTCACAGTCGGTCGGCTTCATCCCCTTCGGGTATTCCGCACCGCCCTTTGTGTGCCTGCCCCGCAGGAAAAAAGCAATTTGTTGAAGGGAAATTTTATATTTTATATATCTTTTTTTGTGATAGTAATTTTATTTACGTCAACCACGGGCACATTTATTGTTTGACCCATTCTTTCTGCGGAAATTAATACAGAAAAATCAGAACCCTTTGGGATTTTCTTTGCTACTGCTTTTGCATTCTTTAATACTATAGTGGGTATCTCACCCTGTTCACTTTCAGCCATTGAAAAGGCCTTGACCGCACCTGTAACTCCTAAAGTATGACATCCTCCAATAAGTAGAATTTGTTTTTCAGGATTATTGGGATTTCTTATCTTTTCAAAATAACCAAAATCTTTTTTGTCGGTTAATTCACAGTATTCTTTGTCGTTCAATTTATCGTAAACAACAATCTCTTCAGGATTTTTAGTAGATTTTTCTTTTACGTATGGACTCCGGTAATCGAATTGAGTTATTCCTTTTTCTAAAATTGTTTCGGTGATGGAATTGTAGTCAGGACCCCCTATTAATATTAGATGTCGTGTTAGATCAATGCGTGTATTTTCTGCTTCTCCGGCAGATAATACGCGAAGCTTTATATTTGGATAAAGACGTAATAAAGTTATTACTACCTCAAAATATGCATCTACATCTCCATATTTCAAGTTATATATAAACTCTCTTGGCTCGACATTTTGCCTTTCTTCAGGATTATCTAATTCAGAACATACTACTATGACATAATCACGGTTTTTGATGCCCCATACTTTTCGAAGATGTCTTGTTCTCCAAAACCGGGCAATCTTCTTTGCTTTTGATATGACCTCGACAATTATAAAGATTACAGCGGCTGCTACTAATAATAAATGGATATTTTCTAAAAATGATATTAATCCCCAAGAACCAGCATTATTATTCATTATTGTCCTCGAAAAACGGTGACTTTCTTAGCGAACCCTTCCATTTTGAATAATGCACCATTTGATTTATTCCAAAAGCAACATGTTTGTCAGGAACACTTTTTGTTACGATTGTTCCTGCACATACATATGCTTTACGCCCTATAGTAATATCTCCAATTATTATTGAGTTGAATCCGATGAATGCATTATCTTTAATAATTGCAGAATGCTCCATAGATTCATCATTATCCCAAGGCAATGATGGGTCGAGCTGACAATGAACAATTTTCCCAAAAATACGACACCCATACCCTATTGCTGTTCTCTCTCCTATCATTCCTCCAATAACACAATTCTTCCCAATTTTCACGTCGTTGCAAATTTGAGCTTTGTATATTATTAGTGTCTCTTCGCCAATAGAAACTCTGGATTCTATTATGCAGTTGTCGTCAATTATTGATCCTTTTGAAATATTACTACCAGTGCCTATTATTGTGTAATAACCTATATATACGTCTTTAGAAATTTTTGTTTTTAACATTTTTTCCTGTGTGCCGTCCTGAAATTTTCGATATGGTTTACCTATTACGGCACCGCTACAAATTTGAGCTGTAGAATGAATTATACAGTTGCCTATAGTTATATATTTCATCGTTTGCAGTATTTCTCAATAGTTCTATATATACGTAGTTTGTTATTCAAAGATTTCTTGCCGACTCCTTCCTCATCATCTTCGTCCATAAAACCATGATCCATCCCATTAATAGAAATAAATTTTATATTTTTATGCTTTTTAGAAATATTACGTGATACTTCGTATGGAACCATAGAATCAGCATCTCCATGAATCAGAATAACGTTTTGCGTTAAATTTTTTATTGCTAATTCAGGTTGAATGATTCTCATTTCTTCCACGAGACGGTAACTAATTGGGAAATTATCATCAATAAATATCTTTTTCTTTTTTTTCAGGTCTGATAATGTTTTATTATTAAAAATTGATTTAGCCCATTCTGTTTTCGGCTCTAAAAAAGTATCTTTATACGATAAAACAGGAGATATTAAAATTATTTTATTAACATAATTTTTGTAGTTTAATGCGGCAAAAATTGCTGGTGGTGCACCAAAACTGCACCCGATGACATTTATTTTAATAGTTTTTTTTGAGTAGTAACCAATTAAATATTCCATTGCAGAACTGACATCGAACATCTGCCCGACAATAGAGAAGTCAAGGGATGTTCCTCTACTTTTACCGTGACCTCGAAAATCAAACCTTAGGGAGTCAAACCCTCGGTTATATAGATATTTAACACCATCACTAAAAAAGTCTAAGTATTCATTTTTATTAACAGTAATACCATGCAACCAAAGTAATACCCTTTCCTTTTTAGATATTGTGTGAATTGCCGAAATATTATAACCGTCTATAGTTTTTAAAGTTAAATTCTTTTCCATTAGCTACTCTCCTTTAAGAAAGAGTTCCATGTTTGACGATCCCTTTCCATATTATCTAAAAAATTTAAACAAGCCTCCGTTGTTATAGTCTTATTTACTATCATTGCCGAATCAATAATTTTTTGGACTTTAATATCTTTCAAAGTATCTCTTAGATTCAGTAAAATTTTTTTTCTTTCGTTTAAAATATGTTCCCATGCTTTCTTATTAAATCGATGTTCGTAAAGATTGGAACTTAAGAGAGCAAAGAGTCCTTCAGCTATTATATCACCAAACTCTTGAAATGATGCTTTAGAAGGATCTTGGAAAGGATCGTAGGGCAATTGTTGTATTGACCCGAAAGAACAAATTGACCGATCAATAATATGAGGTAACATAAAAAGCAAATCTTCATTATAAATATTAGGAAAAAAAGAATAAGAAGAGAATGGTTTTATAAATAAAAAACTCCCGCTTAGAGATGAAACGATTTTTTCACCTGCGACTACATCCAAGTGATCTATAATAGAAATATCAGGAAAATCTTCTATAAAACACCCAGAGAGTAGATAATCGTTGAGACTTTGACTTCCCATCTTGAGTATATTTAAATTTACTCCCCTAATATCATCATCTATAAGCAAAATCTTTGAATAACCATTTTTTCTGGAGAAATAAAGAGCATAGTTTCTTTTTAAAGGTAAATCCCAAGATGTATTGTTATAAAAGACATTATTGGTTGTTAAAAGACTATTGAAAAAAGATAAGAAATTTGTATCTTTGAGCAATATTGATAATACCTTTAGGGAGCTATTCCATGAAATATATTTCAAATCCTTTTCTTCAGAAGGCATAAGATAAATTGGCCCTTTATAAAAACTTAATATTTGCAATAATTCATTAACATTAACATGCTGCTTTCTAAAGGGAATAAATATAGCATCAATAAGGGAGTAATTATTATTGGGATTAGTATTTTTTGTGATTCGTTCAATAAGAAATCGATAATCATTACGCAAAAAAATTTCGTTAATCATAGTTTAATTATATCTTCTCTCAACTAATTCATCTAAACTGACATCTAATGCATCAGCAATTTTTATTAAAGTTTTAATTGTTGGGTTATCATTTGCACCTGATTCAATCTTAATAAGAGTGCTATAAGTAATACCTGCTTTTTGAGCAAGTTGTTCTTGTGACAATTTGTGCTTTTTCCTTAGCTTTTTGATATTTTGAGCCAGCATATTTACCCTTGACTTAATTATAATAAATTACTAATACTATATTAGTAATTTATATTCGTTTGCTTATACTATTTTGCTATTTTTACAGAAAAGGAGGCCAACATGCAAGCCACACCTATACCACCAAGGGTACAGGGTAAAAAATTAAGATGTGCAATCTACACAAGAGTAAGCACGGATAATCAGGCAGAAAAAGAGTTTAATTCCTGCGAAGCGCAGGAGGCAAGAATTAAGTCATTTATCAACAGTCAGGAAAACATGGAGGTCTTTAAAATCTATTCAGACCCCGGTTTTACTGGAGCCAACCTTAACCGTCCGGCGTTAAATGAAGTGCTCAATGACATCAAACAGAATAAAATCAACCTTGTCATTTCTTACAAGATAGACCGCTTAACCCGCTCTCCAAAAGATTTTTATCAGCTTATCGAGTTGTTTGAAAAGCATGGTGTTGATTTTATTTCTGTAACAGAGAGGTTTGATACTTCGACACCATCTGGCCGACTTCTTAGAAACATTATGCTGACCTTTGCTCAGTTTGAGAGAGAGCTTGCCAGCGAGAGGACAAGAGACAAAATGCTTCAACGCGCTCAAAAGGGTATGTGGAACGGAGGGTCCGTACCTTTCGGCTATAAAGCAGAAAACAGAAAACTAATTATTGATGAAAAAGGCGCAAAGATTGTTAGAAATATTTATGAATCGTATATCGCCTCTGGTTCGCTTTTTGAGGTCTATGATGAATTAAAAGTCAAAGGCATTAGAGATAAGAAAGGACTCAATTTCGCAAAAAGCGGAATTTATTCTATCCTAAGAAATCCTGTTTATACAGGAAAGACTAAATACGCTGGCAAGCTCTCTCAGGGACTGCATCAGCCAATCATATCAGAGGAAGTTTTTAGTTTAGCTCAGGAGATTCATCAAACGAAAAAACAAACTATGCTGGTTTACAGAAATTATCCCTTAGCTGGTCTGGTGAAGTGTAGGGAATGCAACACGCACATGACCCTGACCCATACAAACAAAATGAAGCGAGGAAAGACAAAAAAATATTATTACTATCGTTGTACAAAAACACTCAAAAGAGATTGGAACGAGTGCGGAACAAAACATGTGAGTGCCCCTCGATTAGACGGTTATGTCTTTCAAAATCTGGAACGGATATCACTCGACAGACAATACATTGAGAGTTTGATGTTTAGACTGAATAATTCTCCATCGGGCGACCACAGAGGATTCCCCGACATTACGTCGGGGCAGGCTCCCTTTAGTTTGCAGTCTCCTACGGATACGGCATCTGTGGGTTACCAAAAAGGATACGAACAAATCAACTCATTCCCGAAACTGTCAGGTGATATTTTTCAACAGACACTTCAATATTTTATAGAAGGCATTAAGCAAAGGAAGGGTATTGATAAAAATTTGTGGGCGAAAAAATTCATCAAAAATATTCTGTATTCAAAATCTGACATTCAAATAAATCTTTATTATTCAACAAGTTTTGAAAATTTAAATCCTTCCGATTTTCTCGGCTGGCACAAAACAAGTCGGGTGAAAACATTCGATGCGTTTTCACCCGACGATTCAGTTTCCTCAGTTCGCAACAAAAAGGATGGCTGTATTTTAGACAGAAATCAGGTAAAACAGATTCTGCTGGCTAAACACTGACTAACATATAAAATAATTAATATCCCTCTATCAAGTCAATACTGCAATTTTAGTACAGCCCAAAATAACTGGGGAAAAGGCTGAATGATGAAGAAATACAATGACGACACCTTATTCGCCGAGGAGAAAGCGAGAATACTATATCCTGCCTTATATCTACCCCAAAAAAAATAAAAGGAGGCAGGAATGTCTCATAAACTCTATGAATCGACAAAACAATTAAATGGTAAATGTCTAATTAAGAATTATCTTAGACAGCAGTAGCCCTGCAATATAAACAACAGATAAGTTGCAAAACATCCTTTATATATGGAAAATGTATATGTTATGAAAAAGGCATTATTTACCGCAGTGGTTTTTTTTGTATGGCTTGTTCCTGTGTTTGCCCAGTCAAAGACAGATGTGCATTTAAGATTCGGGAAACAGACCGGGGTTCTGCGTCTGGTTTTCGAGGCAGAGGAATCATTTATTAAGAAAACAAATGTTTCATTATCAGGATTGCAAATACATGTTGAATTCCCATCAGATTTCAATATAATCCCGCAGAAAGGCTTTGACCTTCAGACATCAATAAAGGACAGAACTTTTATTATTAATCTTAAAGAGCAATCTGAAATGAAAATACTTAGACTTTTATCGCCGGCACGTCTTGTTGTAGACATGTTCGCACCAAAGGCGGTAATGGATATCAAGTCGCTGATGGAACTTCCTTTGCCCCAGAAGGTTTTTGTTATAGACCCCGGACATGGAGGATATGATTTTGGAATTGTAAGCAATGATATGAAAGAAAAGGATATTGCGCTTGCCATTGCTAAAGAATTGGAAAGCTTATTGATAAAAAAGGGCAAGACAGTATTCCTCACGAAAAAAAGCGATCAGTTTATGCCGCTTACGGAGAGGGCAGTATTTGCTAACCAGAAAGTCCCTGAGATATTTATAAGCATCCATGTATCTGCATCAGAAAGCTTTGCTGTGTATATGCCGAAGATTGATGAAAAAAGTCCTGAGCCTTCAGAGGATGAGTTGTATGGTCTCAGATTCAGGCAGAAGAATCATGTAAATAAAAGCAGGTCGCTCGCCGAGAATATAGGAAAGGCCATAAAAGAGGAGTTTGCTCTTAATGTCATTTATAGAGAGATGAATCTTCCAATCCTTGATTCTGTCAATACCCCTGCTGTTTTGATAGAAGTGCCCTCATTCAGGGCTATGAGTTATGACCCGAAGACGCGAATGAGGGTTGCTGAAGGAATTATAAAAGGACTTTCATATTATGGTCAGTAAAAGTAAAAGGTATCTCTGGATAGGAGTATTTCTGATGCTGTTTGCAGCCGGAATTGCAGGGGGATATTTTTATTTTTCTAAGAAATTTCCTCAGCAGCCATCCCCGTCAGGTGAGGCTGTACAGGGCATAACAAATATCACTGATGATCTGTTTACCATCAGGGTATATTATCCTGTTGAAGGCAGGCTTCAGATGGAGGAAAGAAAGGTTCAGAGAAAGCCTGTCAGCATGGCTGTTGCAGAAGAAGTGGTTGCGGAATTTCTTAAAGGGCCGGCTAATGTAAAGGTTTCAGAGATACCGAAGGATACCAAGATTTTCGGTTTATACAGGGGAGATGACGGCATTCTTTATGTTGACCTGTCAGATGAATTCCGAAGGAATTTTACAGGAGATGCTATAGAAGAATTTTTGTTGTTGAAAGGCTTTTATGAAAGCCTTATATCAAATGTGCAGGATATAACTGATGTGAAGATATTGATAGAGGGTAAAGAAATGGAAAACCTTGCGGGGCACATTTATCTTATCTACCCGTTAAAAGATGTAGTTTCTTCAGATGCGTCTGATTTACAGGGAACAACAGTGACTGCCGGAGGTGCTGATAAAGATGGACAATAACAGCCCGATAGGGATTTTTGATTCAGGCGTAGGAGGGCTTACTGTTCTGAAAGAGATATTCAGGGTTCTGCCCAATGAAGCCACAATTTATTTAGGTGATACAGCAAGGGTCCCTTATGGCATAAGGTCTCCTGATACAGTTACGAGATATTCGTTCGAAAATACGGAGTTTCTTGTAAAAAAAAGCATAAAACTTCTTGTTATTGCATGCAATACAGCTTCTTCCATCAGCCTCGAGGCAATCAAGAATCATTTTAGTATTCCGGTTATAGGTGTTATTGAACCAGGAGCTAAGGCTGCCCTTGGGAGTACAAAAACAAACAGGATTGGTATCATAGGCACTGAGGGAACGATAAAGAGCAACTCTTATATAAACTCTATAAATGCCATTAGAAACAAGGGAACCGTTGCTGTTAAAATCAAAGATCACGGCACTAAATATCTTGACAGATACTTCAAGATAGAAGCGGATGGAATGGTAATTTTTACAAAGGCATGCCCTCTTTTTGTTTCACTCGCCGAGGAAGGATGGACAACCAATGACGTCGCCCGTCTTACAGTGAAACATTATCTAAGCGGGTTAAAAAAAGAAAATATTGATACCCTTGTCCTCGGCTGCACACATTATCCGTTATTAAAAGAGAGCATTGCAGAGGTTATGGGAGATGATGTCTCATTAATTGACTCAGCAACAGAGACGGTAAAAGAAATAAAAAAAATGCTCAGCGTGCTGAAGCTGGAAAGTAAATCTGATAAAATACAAAGACAGTTTTATGTAACAGATTCTCCTGAGAGGTTTTTACTGATAGGAGAGAGATTTCTTGGCCAGAAGATAGAACATATCGAAAAAATAGCTGTAGGAATATAGAAAAAAGTAACCGATAACTAAATTGCAGTAATAAAACGTTTGGAAATTGGGATCTGGGTATTGATTATTTAAAACGGAGGGCGGATGAGACCTGACAAGAGAAAGAACACTGAAATGAGGGAGTTAAAGATAACAAAAGATTTTATTGCAACAGCAGAGAGTTCTGTTCTTATAGAGATGGGTGGCACGAGGGTTATCTGTACGGCATCTATAGAGGAAAAAGTGCCGCAGTTTCTTAAAGACCAGAAAAAGGGATGGGTTACTGCAGAATATGCAATGCTGCCCAAATCGTCACAGGTTAGGATCCAGCGTGAAGCGAGCACAGGCAGAATCGGAGGCAGGACGCATGAGATTCAGAGGCTCATTGGAAGGGCATTGAGATCGGTTGTTGACCTTAACAGTATAGGTGAGAGGACTGTATGGATAGACTGTGATGTGATACAGGCAGACGGAAGCACAAGGACAGTGAGCATAACAGGCGCATTCATCTGCCTTGCAGACGTGTTAATAAAGGCAATAAGGAACGGACTTATAGAGAGGATGCCGTTGAAGGACTATCTTGCTGCTGTAAGCGTTGGCGTGGTGAATGGCGAGCCTGTTCTTGACCTTACATATGCGGAAGATTCAATGGCAGATGTCGATATGAATGTCGTAATGACAGGCAGCGGAAAGCTTGTTGAGATACAGGGCACTGCAGAAGGAATGCCGTTTTCGAGAGAGACTCTGGACCGGCTCTTGGAATTTGCAGCAGACGGGATCAAAAGGGTGATTGATATACAGAAAAAAATCATAAAACTGGATGGTAATGTTCTGAGTTTTTAAATGTGTTAGAATATCCCAAAGGAGGCAAGTTTGAATAAATACAGAAACTTGTTTGTCTGGTTGTTAATGGCAGTTATGACAATACTTCTCTTTAACCTCTTGAAGGCGCCTAAGAAGGTTGAGGAAGAGATGATATTCTCTGAATTCATGATCAAGCTTGATTCAGGAGAAATAGAGGAGGTGGTCATAAAGGAAAATAATGTGACAGGCCGCCTCAAAGACGGGAAAAAATTTAAGACCTATCTTGTCGGATATACTGATCTTGTAAAGGACCTGAAGGCAAAAGGAGTGAAGATTACAGCAAAACCACCTGAACAGAGCCCATGGTATGTTAACTTCTTTTTCTCATGGGGACCTATAATCTTTCTTGTCTTTGTGTGGATATTTTTTATGAAGCAGATGCAGATGGGTGGAAACAAGGCAATGTCTTTTGGAAAGGCAAAGGCACGTTTGGTTTCAGATAAAGCTGTAAAGATAACATTTTCTGATGTTGCAGGGATAGAAGAGGCAAAAGCAGAGGTTCAGGAGATAATAGATTTTCTGAAAGCTCCGCAAAAGTTTTCAAAATTAGGGGGCAAGATGCCCAAGGGAGTGCTTCTTGTCGGCTCGCCGGGAACAGGCAAGACGCTTCTTGCAAAGGCAATTGCAGGAGAGGCAGGCGTTCCGTTTTTCTCGATATCAGGCTCTGATTTTGTCGAGATGTTTGTCGGGGTTGGCGCATCACGTGTGAGAGACCTGTTTGAACAGGCCAAAAAGAGCGCTCCATGCATAATCTTTATTGACGAGATAGATGCTGTTGGACGTCACAGGGGAGCAGGACTTGGGGGCGGTCACGACGAGCGTGAGCAGACTCTGAACCAGCTTCTGGTGGAGATGGATGGTTTTGAAGGAAATGAAGGTGTGATAATACTTGCAGCCACCAACAGGCCTGATGTTCTTGACCCTGCACTCTTGAGACCCGGCAGATTTGACAGACAGGTTGTTGTCTCTTTACCTGATGTTAAGGGAAGACATGAGATACTGAAGGTGCATACAAAAAATATCCCACTTGATGAAAATGTGAATCTTGAGCTCATTGCAAGAGGGACTCCAGGGTTTTCAGGCGCTGACCTTGCAAATCTTGTGAATGAGGCGGCATTACTTGCTGCAAGGAAATCAAAGAGCAAGGTTGACATGGCTGATTTTGAATTTGCAAAAGACAAGGTATTGATGGGTGTTGAGCGTAAGAGCATGATAATAAGCGAAGAAGAAAAGAAGAATACTGCGTATCATGAGGCAGGACATGCGCTTGTGGCAAAGCTTACACCCGGCACAGATCCCATTCATAAAGTGAGCATTATTCCGAGAGGAAGGGCGCTCGGAGTGACACAGCAGCTTCCTATAGATGACAGATATACATATTCAAAAGACTATCTGTTGAAAGCGCTCATGGTGCTGCTCGGCGGAAGGGCTGCGGAGGAGATCGCTCTTAAGCATATGACAACAGGTGCAGGCAATGATCTTGAAAGGGCAACAGAGCTTGCACGCAGAATGGTGACAGAGTGGGGTATGAGCGAAAAGCTCGGTCCGTTAACTTTTGGCAAAAAGGATGAACAGATATTCCTCGGAAGGGAGATAGCAAGGCATAAGGATTACAGCGAAAGGACCGCAGAAGAGATAGATGAAGAAGTTAAAAAAATGGTCAGAGAGTCTTATGAAAAGGCAAAGTCATTACTTTCCGGGAACTACGAGGTTCTTGATTTGCTTGCGAAGAGATTGCTTGAAAAAGAGACAATGGATTTGACAGAGATAGAAGCAGTAATAAATGAATCAGAGTCCAAGAAGTCTGTTCAGGTCTGAGATTTACGTACCGCCTGTTTGCGCTTGTTTTTGAAAAGAACCGATGAATGATTCATCTGCTTTCTTGACAGATTTTTGAAATCTTCTTTATAATTAAACACTTGTGTCTGTAAATGAAGATATTAATTTCAGAGATACCAGATGAAGGGCTTGCCCTTACTATTGATGAGACACTAAAGACAGATGTTATAAATCTGATAACACCTGTACAAGGGAGTCTCAGTATAAGAAAGGTCGGGCCAGAGGTTGTGATAGAAGGGGAAATAAAAGCAGAGGCAGAGATTGAATGCAGCAGATGCCTTAAAGTATATACTGCTGAAATCAATGCCACTGTCAGCGTTATGTATCATCCTGTGAAAGAGTTGAGGGCAGAGCAGAAATATGAGGTAAGGGAAGATGAGCTTGACATTGGATTTTACGCAGGTGATGAATTTGACGTACTGGAATTAGTTAAAGAGCAGATAATCCTGAATGTTCCGATGAAGCCCTTATGCAGTGAGACATGCAAAGGTATCTGTCCCAAATGCGGGGCAGATTTGAATATGAATAGCTGTAACTGTAATTTAAACGAAGGGGATTCAAGACTCAAAATTCTAAAAGAATTTTTAAGAAGGGAGTAAAAATATGCCAAATCCAACGCACCGACATACAAGGACGAGAAGGGATAAGCGCAGAGCAAACTGGAAAGGCCAGACGCCGAATCTTAGTTCATGCCCTGAGTGTAACGAACTGAAACTTTCTCACCGGGCATGCACCAGCTGTGGTTCATATAGTGGCCGTAAGGTTCTCGAAATAATTGAAAAAGAAGCATGAGGATAGCCCTTGATGCAATGGGAGGCGATTATGCCCCTGCTGTTACGGTTGAGGGCGCTATCGAGACCATAAGGGAGTATGATAACCTTGAGATTATTCTCTTTGGAGACGCATCCCAGCTTAAAAAGGAACTTAAAGGTAAAAAGTATCCTGCGGACCGTATCCATATAAGGCACGCTTCACAGACAATCGGGATGCACGAGTCTCCTGTCACTGCCCTAAGGAAAAAAAAAGATTCCTCTATCAGGCGCGCTGTTGATGCCGTAAAAAACAACGAGGCTGATGCAGTAGTCAGCGCCGGCAATTCAGGCGTGGCCATGGCATCTGCACTCTTTATCCTCGGCACATCAAAAGGCGTTTACAGGCCTGCAATTGCAGCTATAATGCCGACACTGAAGGGATCATTTATTCTCATAGATGCCGGAGCAAATGTGGACTGCAACGCAGAAAACCTTCTTCAGTTTGCATTGATGGGCAGTTCCTATTCCCGCACAATCTTCGGCAGACCAGAACCTAAGGTGGCTTTACTCAGTATTGGAGAAGAGGATACAAAAGGGAATGAACTTACCCGTGAGGCTTTCAAGCTTATTAAAAATACAAACCTGAATTTTATAGGGAACATAGAAGGCAAAGATATTTTTATGGGAGAGGCTGATGTCGTTGTATGTGATGGATTCATCGGCAATGTTGTTTTAAAGACCAGCGAAGGACTTGCTGACGTTATCATGAAGATGCTCAAGAGAGAGATTACAGGGCTTTCCACAGGAAGGGTAGGGTATCTTCTTATGAAACCTGCATTAAAGAACTTTAGGAAAAAGACAGACTATGCAGAGTACGGCGGTGCGCCTTTGCTTGGGATTAACGGCACATGCATTATAAGTCATGGCAGATCGACAGCAAGGGCGATAAGAAACGCTGTCAAGGTTGCAATGGAGTTTTCTGAGAATAAGGTACATGAGATTATCTCTGAAGACATACTGAGCTGCTATGCACAGGAGAAGGCAACAGTTGAGGGCTAAGATTATTGCTACAGGTTCTTATGTGCCTGAGCGTGTCATGAGCAATTTTGATCTCGAGAAGATAATTGATACCTCTGATGAGTGGATAAGGGAAAGGACGGGCATCAGAGAGCGGAGAATTGCACATGAAAAAGAAGCTGCTTCAGACCTTGCATATGAGGCGGCAAAGTCTGCTCTTAAGAGGGCAGACATAAAAGCAGGAGATCTCGATCTCATAATCGTAGCAACAGTCACTGGCGATATGTCGCTTCCGGCAACTGCATGTCTTGTGCAGGAAAAACTCGGAATCAAAAAGGCTGCGGCTTTTGATGTAAATGCTGCCTGTTCAGGATTTTTGTATGGACTGTCTATAGCAGACAGTTTTATAAAGAGTGGTGCTTACAAAAGAATCCTGCTTGTAGGCGCTGAGGTGCTGTCCCGGATTACTGACTGGGAAGACAGAACAACGTGTGTGCTGCTTGGAGACGGTGCAGGTGCTGTAATACTTGAGGCTGCAGACGATGACAGAGGAATAATGTCAACTCGTCTTATGTCTGATGGAAGCCTGTGGGATTTGCTGCATGTGCCGGGAGGAGGGTCGAGGCACCCTGCTTCAAAAGAGACGGTCAAGAAGAAAATGCATTATCTTAAGATGAAGGGCAATGAAACATTCAAGATAGCAGTAAGGGCTCTCGAGAATCTTGTTGTAGAAACTCTGAAGGAGAATAAATTAAAACTATCACAACTTTCCCTGCTAATTCCGCATCAGGCAAATCTCAGAATTATTCAGGCGACTTCTGAGAGGCTCGGCATATCCATGGACAGGGTATTTGTGAATATTGAAAAATACGGGAACACATCTGCTGCCTCTATCCCGATTGCCCTTGATGAGGCTGTAAGGCAGGGCAGGATAAGAGATGGAGACTACATTCTTCTTGAGGCATTCGGCGGCGGACTTACATGGGCGTCTGCTTTGATAAAGTGGTAGGAGATTGAATGCAGACATTGCTCAAAGAATTTATTTAACTCGATGGATATCGGGATTATCTTGTATCGTTGTATCATGCGACATTTTGTAGTAATTATCTGTTAAAGGTAGCAAAGGTATCGAAAAATAAATTTTCTCACAATATCAGCATTCATTATTTGGAAAGTCAAATATGGTAAAAATAGCTGTCATAGGCGCAGGAAGCTGGGGAACCGCTCTTGCATATATACTCTCAGAAAAAGGCTATGATATTTCTCTCTGGGCATATGAGGCACCCCTTGCAGAAGAGATAAATAAAACAAGGATAAGCAGTTTGTATCTTCCTGATATAAGTCTCCCTGAGAATATCAAGGCCACAAATAATCTTCAAGAGGCAGTTTGTAACGCAGAATATATCTTGAATGTTGTGCCGTCCCAATATACGAGAGCTGTATTAAAAAATGCTCTTTCTTTCATGCCTGCTAAGGCAATAATTATCAGCGCATCTAAAGGCATAGAGAAAAAGACATTGCAGACAGTCTCTGCTGTGATAAAGGAGATTTCGGATCATCCTGTTGCAGTTCTGTCCGGGCCAAGTTTTGCAAAAGAAGTTGTAAGGAAACTGCCGACAGCAGTGACGCTTGCAGCAGAGGAAAAGGGCATAACAACAACACTGCAGGACATTCTAAACACAAACCATTTCAGGGTCTATACTCATGACGATATGCTGGGCGCTGAACTCGGAGGCGCATTAAAGAATGTTATAGCGATTGCATCAGGTATATCAGATGGACTTACATTAGGATATAATGCCCGTGCTGCGCTGATAACAAGAGGGCTTGCTGAAATGAAGCGGCTTGGCGTTGCAATGGGCGCAAAGGCCGAGACATTTTCAGGATTGAGCGGACTCGGAGATCTGGTGTTGACCTGCACAGGGAATCTCTCAAGAAATTATACTGTTGGCGTGAAGCTTGCGCATGGCTTGAAATTGACTGATATCCTCTCTCAGACACAGACAGTTGCTGAGGGGGTGGCAACTGCTGAATCAGCATTTGAACTCTCAAAAAAATATAAAGTCGAGATGCCGATCATCGAACAGGTTTATAATGTTTTATATATGGAAAAAAGTCCGTCAGATGCCGTAAATGATTTGATGAACCGGGCCCTTAAATCTGAGTTTTAAATGAAAGCAAGACAGGTTAAAACTTAAAATGAATAACGACAAAATAGTGAAAATTCTGGAACAGGTAAAAAACAGCAGGCTTTCTGTTGAAGATGCTGTTAAAAAACTGAAACATCTGCCATATGAAGATATTTCATTTGCCAAGATCGACCATCACAGGCATCTCAGGCAGGGAGTTCCAGAAGTTATCTTTGCCTCAGGCAAGACAAAAGAGCAGGTTATCAGTATTGCGAAAACGATGCATAAAAGGAGCAGACGGTTTCTCATCACAAAGGCGACAGGGGATATTTATAAGTCTCTCAGGATAAAAAATGCAGTGTTTCATCCCTCATCAGGCATCATCTCTGTTGGAGAGGAAAATAAAAAGAGCGGGGATGTTCTTGTCCTCACAGCAGGGACATCAGATATCCCTGCTGCAGAAGAGGCTGCTGTAACAGCGTCATTCTTAGGGAGTAAGGTTAATACTTTGTATGATGTTGGCGTGGCAGGACTTCATAGACTGTTTGATAATAAAAAGGCTTTTGATTCAGCTCGGGTGATTGTCGTAGTCGCAGGGATGGAGGGCGCTCTTCCTTCTGTTGTTGGAGGATTAACCGACAAGCCTATTATTGCTGTTCCTACGTCAATAGGCTATGGTACAAGCCTTGGAGGTCTCACTGCCCTTTTTGCAATGCTCAATTCGTGCGTGCCTGGTATTGCGGTGATGAACATTGACAACGGTTTCGGTGCGGGATGCCTTGCACATAAAATAAATACGATTTAATTGACTTTAAATCCTTAGC
The DNA here is from genome assembly GCA_016208915.1 of Nitrospirota bacterium. GTDB lineage: Bacteria > Nitrospirota > Thermodesulfovibrionia > Thermodesulfovibrionales > UBA1546 > JACQXE01. Next base: position 22,257 of record JACQXE010000012.1, read on the forward strand.
TAATCTATACTTAAATAACCCATGGGGGAGGCGAAAGCCTGAGAGGACGAAGAGTCGACCCCTCGAACCTGATACGGATAATACCGGCGGAGGGATTAGGGATTTAAAATGAAAGGCAACCGTATCCTCAGGGATGCGGTTTTTTGTTTTTTATGAACCATAAGATGTCATTCTGAACTTGTTTCAGAATCAACATAGGCCCTGAATCGAGTTCAGGGTGACAAATAAATAGTTTTAGTGTTATGAGATTAGTAGTTAATGGAGAAAATCATGATTCAAATGCAGGAACGGTTCAGGAGCTTTTGAATGAGCTTCGGATAGAGCCGGGCAAGGTTGCTGTTGAGGTGAATCTCTCGATAATAAAAAAGTCTGACTATGGAAGTTGCAGGCTGAAAGATGGAGATGAGGTTGAGATTGTGAATTTTGTAGGAGGAGGAGATAAGATGGAAGATAAGTTAATAATTAAAGGAATAGAATTTAAATCACGTCTCTGGGTAGGGACAGGGAAATATAAAGATTTTGAAGAGACGAGGAAGGCTATTGAGGCGTCAGGCGCTGATGTTGTTACTGTTGCCGTGAGAAGGGTGAATGTCATAGACAGGAAATCTGAGAACCTTCTTGATTTTATCGATCCGAAGAAATATAAGATTCTGCCGAATACAGCAGGCTGTTATACAGTAGAAGATGCCTTAAGATACTCACGGCTTGCGAGGGAGGCAGGGATTTCGGATATGATCAAGCTTGAGGTAATCGGAGATGAAAAGACCCTTTTCCCTGATGTTGTCGGTCTTTTGAAGGCTACGGAGATTCTTGCAAAAGAGGGTTTTATTGTGTTGCCATACACAAATGATGATCCTATTATGGCTAAAAGGCTTGTTGATGCCGGCGCTGCTGCTGTGATGCCGCTTGCAGCTCCCATCGGTTCTGGGCTGGGAATAAGGAACCCGTACAATATCAAAATTATTCTTGAAACAGTAAAAGCTCCGATTATCGTGGATGCAGGCGTAGGGACTGCGTCTGACGTTGCAGTTGCCATGGAATTAGGCTGTGATGCAGTATTGCTGAACACTGCTATAGCAGGTGCAAAAGATCCAATTGCAATGGCAGAAGCCATGAAGCATGCTGTGATTGCAGGAAGGCTTGCGTATAGGGCAGGTAGGATTCCCAAGAAATTATATGCAACTGCAAGCAGTCCGATAGAGGGCATGTTGTGAGTTGGGCAAGGCATAAAGTTTTCGCTCATTCCCTGCCTGCGTCATTCCTGCGAAAGCAGGAATCCAGAAAACTAAATGACTGGATTCCGTGTCAAGCACGGAATGACAGAAAAATAATCGGTAAAATAAACCGCTCAAACAATATGCCTTGCCATTGTATTAGGTATGAAGGGTGATAGATTTCAGACTGTATCTGATAACAGACAGAAGGCTGATAGCTGATAGCTATTCGCTGATGGCTGCAGTTGAAGAGGCATTAAAAGGTGGAGTAAGGGCAGTACAGCTCAGGGAAAAGGATTTAGGCACAAGGGAGTTGCTGGGCATGGCATACAAGATGAGAGAGTTAACAGGAAGATATAAGGCAAAATTGTTTATTAATGACAGGGCAGACATTGCGATCGCTATTGATGCAGACGGCGTGCATCTTGGTCAGAAGAGCATGCCTGCTTATGCAGTAAGGAAGATTGTTCATAATAATTTTTTGATAGGGGTATCAACGCATAGCATTCAGGAGGCGAAGAAGGCTGAGGAGGAAGGTGCTGATTTTGTAACCCTCGGCCCGATTTATCAGACACCTTCGAAACTTAAATACGGTGAGCCTGTTGGAATTAATACTATCAGGAGAGTGAAGGCTGAAATTTCAATTCCTGTGTTTGCAATAGGTGGCATTAAAGAAAACAGGGTGAAAGAAGTTATTAATGTAGGAGCTGATGGTGTGGCTTTGATAAGCGGAATACTCAGCGCGAATGACATCTGTGAAAAGACAAAAGAGTTTTTAAGGATGCGATGAAAAGAGATTATTATATCACTCATTTTAATAAGCAGAACTGTTTTTCTCTTGCTACGATATTTTTCAACAGTTCTAAGCTTATTCCGCTACATCCTCGAAACTCGTTCCGAAGAAATCCGGAACTCAGACAGTCGAGGCTGTGGACGCTTTATTTCGCTAAGAACTGTTACCGAAAAATCTCTGATGCCGCTCAAAAAGTTCTGCTTACCGGTCATCCAAAAAATAATTTTTTTCGCAGCATCAGCATTATTTAATTGAGAGGATTAAAATGACAAGAATAGAACTTGCAAAAAAAGGAATCATAACTGATGAGGTAAAACTTGTTGCCTCAGCAGAGGGGATAACGCCTGAACAGCTTTCTGTGGATATAGCTTCAGGGGTGAGCGTAATCCCCATCAACAAGAACCACAAGATAAAATCAATCGGCATCGGCAGGAACATGAGGACAAAAATTAATGCAAATATAGGCACTTCGAAAGACAGGGTTTCGATTGATGATGAGATGGAAAAACTCGAAGTACTTGTAGAGTATGGCGCTGATGCTGTGATGGACCTCTCAACAGGAGGGCCGATAAAGGAACTGCGCGCTATGATGCTGAATAAATCTCCGATTGCAGTTGGTACGGTTCCAATCTATGAGGCTGCTGTGAGGGCAGCAGAACAAAAAGGCTCGATAGCAAAGATGACTGCTGATGACCTCTTCTCAGTGATCGAAGAACATGCCGAAGAAGGCGTTGATTTTGTTACTGTACATTCTGGCCTTACGATGAAAGCAGTTGAACGGCTGAAAAAGGAAGGAAGAATCCTCGATATTGTAAGCAGGGGAGGGTCATTTCTCCTTGAGTGGATGATATACAATGAAAAAGACAATCCCCTCTATGAGCAGTTCGACCGACTGCTTGAGATAGCTTATAAATATGATATGACATTGAGTCTCGGTGACGGCATGCGTCCCGGCTGTCTTGCTGATGCAACAGACAGGACTCAAATAGAAGAACTCCTTACTCTTGGAGAATTGAGGGACAGGGCTGTTGAGAATAATGTGCAGGTGATTATCGAAGGACCGGGACATGTTCCTTTAAATCAGGTCGAGTTAAATGTGAAGCTCGAAAAAGAGATATGCAAGGGTGCTCCTTTTTATGTGCTTGGCCCTCTCGTGACAGATATAGGCATGGGATATGATCATATTACAGCAGCTATTGGCGGAGCTATTGCAGGAGCTGCAGGAGCTGACTTCTTATGTTATGTGACGCCATCTGAGCATATAAGACTTCCGAGCATTGAGGATGTGAAAGAAGGAGTGATTGTATCAAAGCTCGCTGCGCATGCTGCTGATATTGCAAAAGGAATTAAAGGAGCGATTGATAAGGATATAGAGATGGCAAAGTGCAGGAAGGCGCTTGACTGGAATGGACAGATTGCATTAAGTCTTAATCCTGAAAAGGTCAGGGCATGGCGGGCAGAGACACCGCCAACAGAGAGCGAAGTGTGCAGCATGTGCGGTGAGTTCTGCGCAATAAGGACTGTTGAAAGAGCGCTGAAGAAAAAGTAACAACAGAAATAACCCGCCTGGGCAACCACTCATGAATGAAAACCAAACAGGGCTCATTCCCGGTCGGGTTGATTTTTTTCTGCATTTTTATTTCACAAAGTACCAAAAATCCTTACCCACTCATCAAACTGCCTCAATTTATCTTCTCCAAATTTTGCTATGAATTCTCTAACTTTTGATATGGGTTTTTCTTTGAGAGGATCATTGTTTTTTGAGAAGAACTTGTCCGCAAAGCATACAATCTGTTCTTCAAGAGTAGTTGGTGTCATATCTCTTTTTGGCAAGGGAAGGTTTTTTTCTTCGATATCTTTGATTGTCAGCCTAACACCAACGTGAGTTTCGCAGACAATCGCATGTCTCGGCAATCCTTCTCTCTCTATAATCTCTCTTCCAAGATAGCCATGGCAGATATAAGGTTTGTTTCCGTGACAGCCGGTGTGAGGCGCCTTTGTCAGAAATATTCCAATGTCATGGAGCATTGCGGCTTCCTCGATAAATTTCATATTAGGATTCAGATGTTTGACCCGTTTTGCAACTGAAAGTGCTTTCTGAACAACCATCTTGCTATGCTGGAGAAGAAAATGATATGCCTCTGATTCAGGGCTGTAAAATTTTTCGATTATCTTTAGCGGCTCCATGAGTTATTTTAACATTGTTAATTGATTTAGTAACAAAGCAGACAGGATATAGTATTTGAGCGGCATTATTTTGCTGATATTCCGACGGTATATATTATGAATAATTGAAAGGCAAAATACCTCGGAAGTCGGAACGACCGAGAATGAGCGAAAATGCTATATCCTGCCTGCATCAGCAAGTTTGAATTAAGTAGACTCTTTTCGTTATTATAAACAACTTATGGACATGCCTCTCGTTTCAGTAATAATCCTCAATTATAATGGCAGGGATTATATAGAAGAATGCCTCAACTCTGTTTTTGATCAAACCTATAAGTCAATCGAGATCATTGTTGTTGACAATGCATCTAAAGACGGCTCTAAAGAGATTCTGAAAGATAAATATCGGTCAAAAATAAAACTCATAGAAAATCCTGCAAATCTTGGTTTTGCTGAGGGCAATAATGTCGGCCTCAAAAATGCGAGCGGAGAGTTTATTGCACTTTTAAATAACGACGCTATTGCAAATAAGAGATGGCTTGAGGAATTAATTTCGGGTTTTCAGAGATGCGATGCATCATTCGGGATGTGGGCATCAAAAATACTCTTTTATGATGACCAAAGGATGATAGATACAGCAGGTCACCTGATATATCCTGATGGATTAAATAGAGGACGCGGAAAAGGTGAAATAGATATAGGGCAATACGATAAGGAGGAAGAAGTTTTTTTCCCGAGCGGATGCGCAGCGCTGTATCGTAAAAATATGCTGGACGAGATAGGTTTTTTTGACCCTGATTTTTTTGCGTACGGGGATGATACTGATGTAGGACTGAAGGCCCGGCTTTCAGGCTGGAAGTGTCTTTATATGCCGGGGGCGGTTGTATATCATCACTCATCAGCAACAGCAGGCAGATATTCTCCGATGAAGGCATATCTTGTAGAAAGAAACAGGGTATGGATCTTAATAAAATATTTCCCTTTGAGATATATATTGCTGAGCCCGTTTTATACCGGATTAAGATGGATACTTCAGTTGTATGGAGCAATCTCAGGCACAGGAGCAGCAGGGAGATTTACCGGCGAGTATTCCTTATTGAAACTTGCTATTGTATTTTTAAGGGCATATATAGATGCAATCAAGGGATTGGCCAAAATGATAAAGAAGAGGATAAGAATGAGAAAGATTAAAAAAATGAATAGCGGGGATTTCTCTTTATGGCTGAAAAGATTCAAGATAGGTGCAGTAGAGATAGCTCTGAGGGAATAAGATATATGGAATTATCTCCGGAATTTTCATTAGGATTTTTTGTTATCTTTGCTATGGGTATCTTCAGGTCATTAGATGTTATATTAAACAGGATAAAGACAAGATGAGAATACTTCTTATACAGCCTCCGCCACGGCAGTTCGCACAGGAAGACATTATCGTTCCTCCGTTAGGGATAGCATATCTCGCTGCTGTCCTGGAGAAAAAAGGCTATAAGGTTTCAGTTACAGACGCCTTTGCAGAAATGTTGGATATAAATTCTCTTGAGGACAGGATAAAGGCGTTCGCTCCTGATGTGGTTGGCATTACAGGCATGACCCCTGTGATAGACAATGCCTTCAGAGTTGCAAGGATTTCAAAGAAGCATGCAAGACATGTTGTTCTCGGCGGTCCTCATGTTTCTGTGACAGGCAGCAAGATATTTGAGCAGTGTCCTGATGTTGACTATGCAATACAGGGTGAGGGTGAAAACAGTTTCCTGTTTCTTATAGAAGCTCTCGGATCCGGCAAGGATATAAGTGATGTGCCGGGGCTTATTACAAGAGATTTGCGCAATCCTCCTGCTCAGTTCATAGATGACCTTGATACGCTTCCTTTTCCTGCAAGGCACCTTCTGCCAAACGATAAGTACAGGTATATATTGTCAAGCGGAAGGATGACAACGATGTTTACATCAAGGGGATGCCCGTATCATTGCATATTCTGTGATAAGGCTGTTTTCGGCTCCAAATGGAGGGCAAGAAGCGCGTCAAATATCCTTGATGAGGCAGAACTGGCAGTGAAAGATTTTAAGATCAATTCCATAATTTTTTACGATGATCTTTTCACTCTTCAGAAAGACAGAGTGAAAGAGATATGCGAGGGCATGCTTCAAAGAGATATCAGGATAGAATGGAAATGCGAGGGCAGGGTGAATATGGTTGACGATGAAGCGCTCAGAATGATGGAAAAGGCAGGCTGTTCCATGATTGCATACGGCGTTGAAAGCGGAAACCAAAAAGGACTTGATTATCTGAACAAGGGAACAAAGGTCGAGCAGATACGAAAGGCATTTGATCTTACGAGAAAAGCGGGCATAAAGCCGATGGCTTATTTTATACTCGGCATCCCTGTTGAAACTTATGAAGATGAATTAAGAACAATAGAACTCGCAAAAGAGATAAAGCCTGCGTATGCGCAATTCAGCGTTCTTTCTCCTACGCCCGGCACAAAACTCTATGATGATGTCATAAAGATGGGATGGTATAGGGAGGTCGACGCCAGGAATCCAATGGATAAAGACCTTAAGAGACCGGCTATAATCAATGATAACTGGGATGAACAGAAATTGAACAAGATTTTAAGGGAGGCTCACAGGAGATTTTATTTAAGTCCATGGTATATATTTGAGAGGCTTAAGGAAATTAGCAGCTTAAAGGAATTTATTGAAAAGGCAAGGGCAGGGCTGAAATTGTTAAGATGGTATGTAGGGAAAGGGGATAGTTGATAATCGAGTTTGGCATTGGAACATGATTGTCCGAACAAATGATAATAAGAGGGCTGAACACCTCATAAATACAATGAATCGACAGAATATTAAGATGTGAGAACTCGTTTTGATAATATATGCAGTCAGGAATATTACTATTTATTGTATTAAGGATAAGGGATGTGGATTAATTTTATAATGTGTCGTCATTGTATTTATTCGGTATCCATCCCTCTTCTATGGCATAATGATATTGAAAATTGTGATTTGTTGATTGGAGATTAACAATGTTCAGATGTCTTAAAGTATTAATTTTTTTCGTCCTTATATTTGGCCTTGTTTATCTTGGGCATGGTTTTGTCTTGGAGAAGGCAGGCAGGTTTTTGTATTACAAAGATGCGTTGAAGCCTGCTGATGTTATTGTAGTGCTTGCAGGCGAGGAGTCTGAAAGGGTTGAACACGGAGTGAAGCTTTTCAAAGAAGGATGGGCAAGAAAAGACAGAATAATATTGGCAGGAGGGCCGGCGGTCTGGAAATATACATGGGCATCTTTGATGATGAATCATGCGATATATCTTGGCGCGCCGAAGAATGCAATATTGCTCGAAGATAAATCAAGGAGCACAGAGGAAGACGCAAGACTTACCAAAGAGATAATGGATAAATACGGATATAAATCCTGCATACTTGTTACATCTCCTTATCACAGCAGAAGGGCAACTAAAATATTCAGGAAAGTTATGGGCAATGAAATAAATGTATCCAGTTCTCCCTCTGATAGTTGGTTTAAGTTCGAAGAGTGGTGGAAGAGGAGAAGGGAGAGGGCCATGGTTTTTAATGAATATTCCAAGTTTCTATGGTTGTTAGTCTTTGATGTTAAGAAGGAAAATGCTGCTACCCCATAATATCAGCAAAATAATGCCGCTTAAATACTATCTCTTGCCAGAGTTGTCCAAAATAAATAACAAAGAAGGCAGGAATGTTTCATAAACTCTATGAATAGACAAATTAATTAAAGGTTTAACCTTTAGTGTGATCTATTAATTGTTTCGGACAGTATGGTGCTCTTACCAATAAAGGAGAAAAGTAACAATATAGAAAACAAATATAGAAAAAAGTATGTAATACCAAAATAGAAATGTCCGGTTTTGCCACAATAGAAATGTCCTAATCCAACAAGTGCTATACTGCCTCTTTTTTAGTAAGGAGGCGAGATGGCAGGAAAGGACATAATCGGGATGAGTCAAAGGGAGTTAACG
>JACQXE010000057.1 GCA_016208915.1 Nitrospirota bacterium
ATTATGGCTTTGGGAGGCAGGGAACAGACTCCTTTAAGGGTTCCATGACCCAGGTGAAATGGAGTTCTCCTGCCTGTCCAACTTTAACGGGTAAAACCCGTTTATATAAATCTTATAACACAAATTCTTAGTAGGAGGTTTTAATGAACACCATCACATATTCAGCCGCCCGCGCTAGTCTGGCAGAAGCAATGAAAAAGGTATGCAAAGACCACGAGCCTGTAATAATCACCCGGCAGAAAGAAGACTCTGTAGTTATGCTCTCACTTGAAGATTTCACAGCCCTTGAGGAAACCGCATATCTTTTGCGAGTGCCTAAAAACGCGAAGCGTCTTCTCGAATCCATCGCCGAGCTTGAGAGGGGCGGAGGCAAGGCCCGTAAACTCGCTGCATGAAACTCATCTTTTCCGGGCATGCGTGGGAGGACTACCTCTACTGGCAGGCAACAGATAAAAATATGCTCAAGCGTATAAACCGCCTTATTCATGAGATAATGCATGACCCCTTCACCGGCAGCGGCAAACCTGAGCCGCTCAAACATGGACTCTCCGGCTACTGGTCCCGGCGTATCAATGACGAGCACAGGATAGTCTACCGTCCGGCTGAAGATGCAATCTTTATCGCTCAATTGCGCTATCACTATTGATCCCACCTATCCTTTTATCGTCCAACAAATTGATTTTGTCATTCTGGCTTGTCCGGAATCCTTCCTCTTGTGTCATTCTGCACTTGATGCGGAATCCAGATTCTTTGCTTCATGGATTCCAGCCTGCGCGGGAATGACGACAACAAGTAATTCATTCCTCCTCCATCACATTCATCAAATAATTACTCACATTCCTATTTGCCTTTGGAAGACAGAGATTCAACAGAGAACATTGCTTGCATTTTTTTGAATACTCAGCTTTCGGTGTAATCCCTGATGTTATAAGCTCGCGCACCTTCCTTGCCGCTTCCTTTGTCTCTCTCCTCAGCTTTTCATCAAAAACAACATCCTCCCTGCGCCTCGTCTGCCCGTAAAAAAGCGCGCCCTCTGGTATCTCAACATTGAGCATTTCTTCAAGACAGATCGCCTGGGCGCAAAGCTGCACCTTATCGCAATCATCAATTTTAGGTTTCCCGCGCTTGTATTCCACAGGAAATGGAATCCATTTATCGCCGTGTTTGTGAAACTCAACAACATCTGCCTTGCCGATTAGTCCGAGCCTGAGCGAGCGCAAAGGTACGCTATAGTCGATACGGATATTCCCGCGTGATTCGAACTTGTTGCTATCTGCTTTGTCGTGCATAATCCTCCCTTCGGCAGTAAACAGGTTCTCACTCCAAGCCTGCTCAATATGGATCAGCGCACACTGCCTTTCGCAGTACATAAAGTGCTGCAAGGAAGAGAGTTGAATCAAATCGTCTTCGGTGTATGGCATTAAATCCTTTCTATGACAACACTGTTCGGATTAAATATTCCCGGCGTTAATCCAGAAAGGCTTTTAAGTTTGATTGAGTAATCCTCTATCTTCTTCGGGTTAGTTACTTCTTTTTTCGGCTCAATGCTCAATGACCGATGAACCACAGCAGAAGAATATTGTCCATGCTTGACGTTGTGCTGCCACCAGAATACTGCGACTACTTCCATACTTCCTTCGGGCCGCGCGGAAGAGACATCATTGTCAAACAAATGTTCAAGCGCGTTTTTTATGGCTTTAGCATCCTCATCGGCAAACCAAGTTTTTGAGGCAAGCTGTGGATTTATGGCACCGTATGTCACATAGACCCCATGATCAACCCGATGTTTCATGCCCATAGTATCTGATGCTTTCTTTGTCCCGTCTCCTTCACCGCTAACACTTTTTGTAATCTGTATACTCGAAATGCGATCGCTCACTGGTGCGATTGAAAAAGCAGGGTGTATCGAGACAGGACCTCTAATTCCAACAGAGACCCCTTCACCTTTCTTTTCGCTCCCATAGGCAAATACTTGACCAAATGCGCGAACATCGAGCCATTTCTTGCATACGGCTTCGTAAAAAATTTTTGCATCTTTCCATTGCTCTTTCTTCAACGCTCCTTCGGCTCTCGCTCTAAGGCTGGGACAATCATCCAGTTTGTTATCATCGGATTGAACAAAAATGCTATGTCCTGCTTCCATCAAGCGGTTCCTGATTTTTCGTTTAATGCAAACATCGGACACCTCGCCCATGCTGTCATAATTCGTTCTCGGACGATTACCATTTAACGGATCACCGTTAGGATTGGCATGTTTTACACTGAACACAACTGCAAAATCAATTTTGTTTTCCAACGTTTCCATAAATAAGCCTCCTTTTATTGCTCGGTTTCAGTTGTTGATTCTTGTTCATTTTCATTTGTATTGATATTGCCCCTTGGCCTGAGCGCTTCTCGCTGACAACTATAGGCAAGCAAAAATTCACCGCTGAGTTTTTTATCACTCATAAATTCCTCGGTGTCAAACATATTTTTTACTTCATCAATCATTGCTTGTCTTTTTTGTGACTGCGCTCCTAATCTCGCCTTGTAAGGCGAAAGAGAAAGCTCTAGGGTTCTCCAAGTGCTGCAAGGATGTTCAGCAAACCGCTGCATCAATCTGGCAGCATTTGTTTGTCGGTCTTCTCTTGCCTTATTCAAAGCCCATTGTTCTAAACTGTCTGCTAATGCTAATAACCTGCCGTACAAGTAATCTCGTGTTTTACGGCTTTCATCTAATGCCATACTGTAGCCCTCCTTTTCGTTACGTTTTCTAAAAAGCGCACAGGCGATACTGATTGTTTTATTCCATTCCCAACCCTCCATGCCTACCCGATTACATGCCCGACGAATCGCTGAATCAACAATATCATGCGGAATCTGCTGTCCATCAACAATGCAAGGCAACAGACGTTCAACCGTTGATTTCTTCAGCTTATCGTCAACCTTACTTCCATATGCCGCTTCAGCAATGTCTCGCAGTGCTGGTGCCCCTACAAATCGCAAGTACTTTCTCTTAGCTTTCTTATTATTCTTGTCTTCGATAGAACGATAGTCATGAACCCATGCACAGGTTTCGTGCCATTGCTCAACCCTTTTCAAGAAATCTGCTCCAGTTAACTCACGATAAAAGGTTATGGCCATACGGCCCGGTGTTGCCGAGTCAAGCCCCATTACCACGATACCACTTGTGTCGCCCAATTCAGCCTTATATCCTGCTATTTTTTTATTGAACTTGAGTGCGATATTTTGAGCGGTTGAAACAACATCTGAATCATCACTCACCAATTCTTCTTCTTCTCCTAGGACTGACAATGGGTCGGCAAGCGGGTCAGGAATTTCCTTGCCCGATGTAGCCCATGCGACAATAGCCTGATATCCACTTCGATATCCTTGCCTATTTATAAGCCAGCGTAACGCACTGTGTGCCTTTTGAGTAATCTCAAAACCAACACCGCACGCTTGCTGTGCATCAGTAAATCTCCCGCGAAACGTAAATCCTGATGAGTCATTTGAAGAAATCAATTTTGCTTTGTCGCCATCATTCCGCAGCTTAGCCGGATGTTGCTCTGCACCCAAAAGTTCTTTGCCTGTAACATAACAAAGAGATTTCCCCTGTTTAATGTTTGAGTAGTAGTTTATCCAGCTATCCCAAAGCGTTTTGTCTTCCCACCCTTTTGAACAGTTGTCATCGGGAGTCTCGACTTCCCAACGGATAAAAGCTTCGGACTGATCCTTAAGGACTTTAAAAACATCTGGGACATCCTTGCTTTTCTTATCAGGCTTTTCGATTAATTTTCCATCGTCACCTATAATTAAAACCTTATTATCAATTAAATCTTTAATCACATGTCCTTTTTTTATGTACTCAAATACTGCAAGTGCTTTAGGATGCTGTTGCGACATGCACCATTTTCCAAGCTCTGATTCATACGTCGCAAAATATGAATCTTTGCTTACGCCATATTTAGCATAATCTTTTGCCACATACTGCAACTTATCGCACAAAGGATGTGGGGCTTCACCGCTCGTCCGACCACCAGAACTCTCAGTGCATGGAATAATCGTTCTTGCATCGTCTTTTGGAACAACTCTGGCTCTCTTAAAATTCCCTCGATGATCAATAACAATTTCAATTTGGGCCTTGTTCGTTGTGTGACAAATTGGAAGAAGCGGCACCTCTTTTCCAGAGGAACCCATGCCAATCATTGACTGGCAATTCTCATAGGTCTCATAAAGTTTGTGTATCCAGCTCATTTTATAAAACCCCCTTCCGCTAATATATCCCGCAATGACTCTTCATCCAACCCAACAGATTCTGGAGGCTGAGCCTTCATTAGCCGCACATATTTTCTAATTGTACAATCCTCTGGACGGATGAAATTGACTTCGCCATTAACCATCTTCGGACGCCAAAATCGTGCAGAAAACTTATCTTTTTCTTTCTCATCAGGATAGTCGAAACCGTGAAACATCAGGTCGAATGCCATTTCGCCGTAATCATCGTATTCGCTCTTCCCCTCTCCAAACCTGCACGGCTCGACATACCCCTGACATTCCCGCGCACCCAGAAAAACATCTCTTCTTCCGCCCTTTTCTATCATCCGCTTGGCTACATAAAAATGTTTATTTTCGTTCCTATCTTTCGCCATATCCTCACGATTCAGGTTCCACTCAAAGTGCGCCTCAACTTGATACTCTAGATCGGCAAGATATGTATATATCGCCAAAGAATTACCGCCACCATATTCAACAGGTTTTGTGCTCCGGGTCTGTGTCCTAATGCGTTTCATTACCCTCACCCTGTCGATAATCCAGACTATAGTTGGCTTCCAATAAACCGAGCTTAATACACCCTTCAAGGCTTCATAAGTCGGGATGTGATAAGAACATTTCTCTCCGCCGATCTTTGTCAGCGGATCTGTAAAGAGGGCATATTTCCCAAAAACTTTGAACTCAACTCTGTTTTCTTTTTCCATGAACACCTCCTTTTAATCAAACATTCAACAAATCCATATCTTTAACCGGTATCTCGCTTAACCCGAATTCATCACTATAATATCTGCTATCGAGATACAAAACACCAGATCCTATCTGTGCTTCAAGTATTGCTCCCTGCTTTTGTAATTTTTCAAGGACATTTGGAAAGATATTAACGGAATATCGCTGAGCACGTCGAAGCAATTTGTACTGCTTATCAATTTTCATCACGGCACAAAGTTTATCGATAAGGTCTTTACCTTCTTTCCCATATGGCACAATAATTCCTCTGGCTACTGATTCGATTACATCAAATGACTTAGCAGCGGACATGAAAGCTTGCCTTAATGGAATTTCCGGTGCTTTATTATTAATGCGCACATACTCATCAACGGAAATCTTATTTGCCGAAAGCAGATTAAATAAATTGTCCTCACGCCTCACGGCTGACTTGGAGCTGACGGGATAATTCATCTCCTTAGCCCTTTGATAAAAATAATACTGATAATACTGCTCCATAGCCTCAGGACTTATGATGTTATTCGCAAATCTTTTGGGATTATTTTTAAATTCATCCAGTAGTCGCTCGGTCTTCTCTTTTCCTATCCTTATATCGTCAAGCCTCTCTATATTTTCATCCGCCGGATTTATTATGTAAACCTCGCCCAATGCTGGATATTGCTCGTTATGGCGATTACATCTTCCCGCTGCCTGTGCGATAGAATCAAGCCCTGATAGAAAACGAATGACTGAACCAAAAGAAATATCAACGCCTGCCTCAATAAGCTGAGTGCTGATACAAATAACAGGTTTGGGGTTTTTCGGATCAAGACATTTTTTTACTTGTTTTAACACATCAAGTCTATGAGCAGGGCACATATGAGTGCTCAAGTGATACGTTTCTACATTGTCTATCTGCTTACATTGCTTGTAAAGCTCGCGCGCCGATGTCTTTGTATTCACTATCACTAAAACGCTGCCTGATTTAAGAACCTGTTGCCCTGCAAGCTCTTTTATCTCCTCAACTGTCCTGCCACCAACTTTCGTTTTGTCGTAAATCTCAACACGCTTTATATCATCAAAAAACTTTCTCGCATCAGGAACCATTTGTTGTTCTGCGGTAATAGACAATGCCCTTGATTTCGGCTCTATTTTATCTAAAAGCGGTTGAGTTGCCGTACAAAGCACAACTGTCGAACCGCAATTATTTATCAGGAAGTTCACAGCCATGTTGAATAATTGCACGCATTTTACTGGCAAGGTTTGTACCTCATCAAAAATAATCACCGCATTGGCAAGCTGATGCATCCTACGCGCCCCGCGCGTCCCTGAACCGAAAAGAGCCTCTAGTACCTGTACATTGGTTGTCAACACAACAGGGGCATCCCAATTTTCAGAAAGCACCTTTTGTCTTGCCGTCTCTTTATCGGGCATTAGATTAGAGTGGTGTTCCAATACAACACGATCCAGATATTTGCCTTTCTTGTCCTTTTTTTCTAAAACTTTGCGCATTTCTTCGGCGTTCTGGTCAATAATGGTGGTATAAGGCAGCACATAGATAATTCTGTCCATCTTGTGCTTTTCTGCATGATGCAAAGCGAATCTCAGGCTGGCAAGCGTCTTCCCTCCGCCAGTCGGGACAGCCAGTTGATACAGACCTTTTGGCTTCTCAGAAAAGTCGTAACATGCTTGTGATATTTTCTGACGTTCGACATTAATTCCTTTTGCGTCAAAACTCCGTAGCTTTTCATTTAACCTTTTTATCAAGACAGACCAATCCTTATATTCCCCATAATTTCTCAGTTTAGCTAAGGTTAGTTCTTCAAAATCAGAAGTATTAAGTCTATCTGCATCAATGAGACAGCTAAAAAGAAACCGTACCAGAAGGCCACATTTGAAAGAAAGGGTTTCTTTAGAATCATGAGAAGATTTCAATGCCTTAAGCCTGGATACAAGACTTTGTAAAAACTCTTTCGAATGCAACCGACTTATTATACGCTCTCTCGCCTTATCGCTTAATTTTCCGAATACTTCATCAATATGCGATTTTTCTTTCTCTTTGACCATGCGTTTTGAATAGGTATCTTTGCCGTCAGGAGAAATACAATCGATCAAGCCGGAATGATGCGAGGCTATACACAGCGATAGGATTTGAGCAGCAAATTTATTCTCTTTTCCCTTGAGAGATAATTCTCTATAGACAAGTTGTGCGCCAGCAGTAGAATGATCGACTTTCCCCTTTAATCCCGCCGCATCAACATAATCCTCTTCGTCAGGATTAATAAGACCTACGGCTGATTTAATATATTGCTCGAATTCCTTACTTGCCTTTCCGATGTCGTGTAAAAGCCCGACTACCTCGCCTTGCTCTTTCAGCCCGACCTTTGAAGCAAATTTGCCCGCTTGCTCCGACACTTCTTTGAGGTGTTTCGACAGACTTTGTATTATTCCGTCTTTTTCTCTGCGATGTGCAACATATTCAGTGTCACGAAACATGATTTAAAGCCTTCCGGTGCAATTTCATAGCTAAGGACAACCCCGATAGATAAGCCCATTCTCCCGAACCGAAGTCATCCGCAAATTTCTTCGCAAGCTCAGCAACATTACGCAGATGCTCCTCAAGCCGATGCCACTTATCAGGCGGCTTTCCTTCAACACTATGTGCGTAAAACTCTAAAGGCACTTCTGCCCTCTTTCTTAAAAAGAATTTATTTTCAAAAGGATAATACGTATAGATAAACTTTGCAAGAATTTCCTTGCAATTCCTATCAAAAACTGATAAAAATTTTCTTAGAACTACTTCATAAAGGAGGAAAACATGTCAAAATTACCTTTGCAGTATATGAAAATCAAAAAGATGTTTAAAGGATATTCTGAAGCTGTTGAAAATCTTGGAAATGCGGCAAAAGAAGCAGGCCCGCTGAATGACAAGACCGCTCACCTCATTCAACTGGCTGCTGCTGCCGCCATACGGTCAGAAGGCTCTGTTCATTCCCACACAAAAAGGGCTTTAGCAGCAGGAGCAAAACCTAAAGAAATCTACCATGCAATCATCCTGCTGACAAGCACAATCGGATTTCCAACGGTCTCTGCTGCATTGAGCTGGGCTGAGGACATCATCAAGAAATACAAGAAGTGAATCAACGCCTAAGACTCTTTAACCGTTCTCTGACCTTGCGCTTCAGGTTATCGTCAGACGAAAGATTGAGAAAGGTATAGTAATGACTCTCTGCTTCCTGTATGTCTCCCTCAGCCTCGAGAAGCAGGGCATAGTTAAGATGAACCTCAGTGTATGACGGCTTCAAAGCGAGGGCATTCTTGTATAGCGCCTTTGCCTTCTCTCTCTGTCCGAGTGATTCGTATGCAACGGCAAGATTGTTCATTGCCTCATAATAGTCGGGCATAAGCTTAAGCGCCTTTTCATAAGAAGCAACTGCCTCCCTGTACCGGGATTGATTCTTCAAGGCAAGACCAAGGTGATTATGCATAGCTGCATCGTCAGGTTTTATGAGAAGGGCTTTTCTCAAAATACTTTCTGCGCCTGGGTAGTTGTTAGTTCTAATCGCTTTTATGGCATCCTTATGAAGACTTTTTGCATCATGCCCTTCGATAACCTCTGGCGCACTATCAGTACCTGCCGCTGAAGGCTGAGGCGCAGGAACTGAAGGAGCGGCAACAGGCTTCACAGATAGCTTTGAAAAGGGGCGTTTTTGAAATCCGTAAAGCAGAACAAAGACTAATAATATCGTTACAGATAGTCCTGCAATAATAGTGCCCCACAGTCTTTTATCCTTTGTCTTATATGTATATGCTTCAGCAGCAGACTTTGGTTCTGTTTCCGATTCTTCTGCCTTTTTCAGAGCCTTAAGGATTATGCTCATAGACCTTCACTCCTTTTGGCAAAGAGAAATCAAATAGTTCATCTTTAACGCCTGTATTTATCTTTACGTCTTTAAGCCTGACCTCTACCCTGTTGGAATGTGAATCATTTATAACAAAGGATTTTATCGGAAAATCAGACTCTGATGTCTCAATCTCTATTGAAACAATGTTGCCCATCGGCTTTTTCGGCACAAGGTTCAGCCTGTTTTTTTTACTGGTCACATGAAATTCCTCCTGTATATTCCCAAAACCGCTGAGCATAGCTACCGGAGCCTGACCATAGGTGTCTCTGCTGAAAACCCCTCTGAATGCCTGTTTGTCAGTCTTGTTGTAGATGATTATTTGTTCGTTGTTTATTGTAACCTCCTGATGCTTATCGCCTGTATATTCCCATTTCATCTTTGACGGTCGTCTTATGAACAGAGATCCCTTATATGTGTCAGTACGTTTCAAATCTTTTATATAACTCTTCTGGACAAAGTTTCCCTTTATATCCTCTATTTTTTTATACGCCTCCTGAATCCTTTCTATCTCATCACCAGCAAAGGCAGTGAATAGTGAATAGTGAATAGTGAACAGAAAAAAAACAGTGAACAGTGAACAGTGAACAGTGAACAGTCTTCTGATTTTTGCGGATTGTTTGACTGACGACTGACGACTGACGACTAACGACTGTCTTTTAATCACCTTCTCCTCCTCAAAAAATCCCTCGGCTTTCCTGCGCCCTTTGGCGGGCCCACAAGTCCATCTTCTTCCAACAGCTCCATAATGCGCGCTGCCCTGTTATAGCCTATCTTGAAACGCCGCTGGATAGATGATATTGACACCTCACCCACAGAATCTGCATATTCTACTACCTTATGATACATCTCATCCCTGTCAGCAGATGGTTCATCATCCGATGGCTCGCTTATCCGTATGCTTTGGAACATGGAATAGTCAGGTTCTCCCTGAGCCTTTATAAAATCAGTGACAGACTGTATCTCCTCCTCTGTAACAAGCGGGCCATGCACACGTATTATTTTTATGCCGGGAAGCATAAAAAGCATGTCGCCTTTTCCAAGTAACTGTTCAGCGCCCTGTGCATCTAAAATAGTCCTCGAATCTATCCGTGATGTAACCTGAAATGATATCCTCGCAGGAAAGTTTGCTTTTATTACGCCTGTTATGACATCAACCGAAGGACGCTGTGTCGCAAGTATAAGATGTATGCCTGAGGCACGCGCCATCTGTGCGAGCCGGGCAATCGCATCTTCCACTTCATTTGCAGAGGTGAACATAAGGTCTGCAAGCTCATCAATAAAGATAACAATATACGGCAGTTTTTCTTCATCTGACACTTGTTTGTTGAAACCCTCTATATTCCTCGCGCCCTTCTCAGCGAGGAGCATATACCTCTTTTCCATCTCAAAGACCATCTTGCGCAGAGCCTCTGCCGCCTCTTTAGGATTTGTTATGACAGGCGAGATGAGATGCGGGATATCTTCGTAGGCAGAAAGCTCAAGGAGTTTCGGATCTATCATCAGCATCTTCACCTGCCTTGGAGACGCTTTATAAAGAAGACTCATTATCATGGAGTTTATTGAAACGCTCTTGCCTGAACCTGTTGCGCCTGCAACAAGCAGATGGGGCATCTTTGCGAGGTCAGCAACAACCGGATTTCCGAATATGTCTTTTCCAAGAGCAAATATAAGCTTTGAATGACCCTTACTGAAATTCTCTGAGGATATGAGTTCTCTTAATGAAACCGTTTCCCGCACTTTATTCGGCACCTCTATCCCTATCGCTGACTTGCCTGAAATAGGAGCTACTCTCACACCCGGAGCCTTGAGCGCAAGCGCAAGATCATCAGAGAGGGAAACTACCTTGTTTATCTTAACGCCGGGCGCTGGTTCAAACTCATACATAGTTACTACAGGCCCTGCCTGAACCTGTGTCACCTTGCCCTCCACTTCAAAATCAGCAAGCTTCTGGACAAGAAGAGAAGAGCTGGCAAGGAGTTCATCCTTTGACGGCCTGATCCCTGAATCATAGATCTTTAACAATTCGAGGGGAGGAATCTCATAATCCCCATCCTTTGGACTGCGCGTCTTTGGCGTCTCATGTCTGAACAGAGAAAGGGTTGCAGGTTCAGTATTAACTACCGGTTCATGAACCGGGTCAATAGACATTTTAGGGTCATAAATAACAGCCTGCGCTTCATCTATCAAATGCCCTTCTGCCTCTTTAATCTGCTCTGCCTTTCGTGGTTTTTTCTTCAACGCAACAGAGACCAGCGAGACAGGACTCAGAAGGATTATTGAGGAAAGGAATACAGCTAAGGAAAAGATATACGCCCCTGGGGTAGAGAGAAATCTCTTTGTTATCTTTGATATGAAAAGGCCTGTCATACCTCCTGTGATCTCAAACCTGAGATCGAATGTTACTGACATAAGAGACAGGAGTATTGAGGATGAGAAGAGAAAAAGCACTGCGCCGATAACATGTACCCTGTGCCCTTCCATCCCGAAAAGTCTTTTAACGCCGTATATGACGATCAGCAACGGTATCGCAAATGCCGATATCCCCAAAGCCACCAAAAGTATATCTGAGATATACGCTCCCATTATGCCTCCATAGTTCTTAACAGGAGAGGCAGAAAAAGTAAAAGAAGACTGATCCCATTTTGTATGTGTTATAAGGGACAGTCCAAGGTATATGCCTCCGAGAATCGAGACAACGCCGACGACTTCTTCCTTTATCCTTTTTATCCTGTTTACCTTTTCAGCCATATACCTCCAATAATTATAACTGCAAGAACGAACCTATAATACACAAAAATATTCAACGGATGCCTCTTGAAAAAATAGAGGAGAAATTTTATTGCAAGGAATCCTGTAATCGCAGAGGCAAGCAATCCTATCGTAAAGAGCTTCAGGTCATAGTTCTCCGTATGAGAGAGTAATTTTCTCCCCTCCAGCACAGTAGCACCGAATATGACAGGCATGGAGAGAATAAAAGAAAAGCGCGCTGACGCAGCCCTTCCAAGCCCTCTGAAAAGACCCGCTGATATCGTAATGCCTGAGCGCGAAACTCCGGGTATAAGCGCGACTGCCTGTGCAATACCGATCATGATGGAATCAGCAAGGGTTATATCCTTTATGTCTTTGTCTTTCTTCATCCTTTCTGAAAGGAGCATTATGATCCCAAAGAGCACAAGCGTAACAACGATAATAAAGGGGCTTCTGAGCGTACTCTCGACAATATTACTGAGTAAAAACCCTGCGATCCCTGCCGGCAGTGTCGCAATTATGATAATGACAAGTAATCTTCTGCCATTGAGTACAATATCTAACCAGTCCCTCCAGAAGCAGAAAACCAGCGCTAAGAGTGTCCCTGCATGGAGCGCCACATCAAATGTAAGAGTGTCAACTCCACCCTTCCAGCCAAAAAACCATGGGAACAATATCAGGTGTGCTGTACTGCTGACCGGCAAAAATTCTGTGAGTCCCTGAACAATCCCGAGAATTACCGCCTCTATCATGATGCATGATTATACCAGATTTACAGGAGTTATATTGACACAAAAATCATGGCGTTTGCTATAATATTACATGAAAGAAACAATCAGATATATACAGAATGCAAAGGAACTTTTGAGCAAGTCTCCAATTGAAAACAATCGATACGCAGACGACAAATATGTTAAGTCTGCCTGCGGAGTTGCTTATCTCGGGGTATTAAAGGCTATTGAGGAAATTTTGCTTAAAAAAGGGCTTACCAAAAAGGAATTGCCCAAAAAAGTTGAGGAATATAGAAAGGCATTGCAGAAACATGTCGCAATTCATAATGGAAAACTTTTGAGGGCTTTTGACGATATTTACGACGAACTTCATATTGCGGGCTATTACAGAGGCAATCTGCATTCTGTGGATACGGTAAAGGGAGCATTGAAAACAGCAAAGGATTTTATTGAGAAATTGAAGTAAAACAACTGAAGCTATTTATAGCAGAAAAACCTTGCATGTTATTGTGTCATTCTGCATTGCCTATATTCCCTCCGCAATCCTTATTTTTTCGTCTGTCAGCCTGAACAATTTCACCCCACCTGCCCTCCCCTTGGTAAGGGGAGGAACTTAAGGCGCATCAAAAATCCTTATCTCCTCCTCCGTCAACCCGTAAAGCTCATAAACAAGCTGGTCAATCTGTTTGTCGGTTGCTTCGATTTGACGTTGAAGAGATGTCTTTTCATGGTCGGTTTTTGCTGATGACAGTTGCTTATTGAGCGCTAGCATTGGGTCTATTAAGAAATTCAGGGGACAGCTTACTTAATTCATAAGCAATTAGGTATGGTGTTCCCCGATTTTGAGTTTAAGAAACAAAAACTACTTTGTCCTCACAAGGCGGAAAACATTTAAAGGGCGCTAACGATATTACAGCGTATACTCCGGCGGATTGAGGGAGAGAGGAGAGACAAGGCAGCGCTCAAATAATTGTCTTGAATGTGCTAAAATAGCATTAAAGATTGGAGGTGGATTTTGATGAACATATCTGTAAGAATTGAGATATTTAAAGAAGGAGATGTTTATGTAGCATTATCGCCTGAATTAAATGTCTCCAGCTTTGGCGAAACTGTTGATGAAGCAAAGAAATCCTTTAAAGAGGCTGTCGAGGCTTTTGTTGAAGAATGCCAGACTATGGGTACACTTGAAGAAGTTCTGGAAGAGTCAGGCTTTTCAAGGATTAATAATTCATGGGAATCAAGAAAGCCCATTATTGAAGAAAACCTTGCCCTTGCTGTATAAGACATGCCCGAACATAAAATTATCCCTGTCCATTATGAAACCCTAATAAAGATATTCGAACTCGACGGTTTTGCCGTCAAAAGAAAAAAAGGCGATCATATAATAATGACAAAAGCAGGAATAAAGAGACCTTTAGTAATAAAAACCAGCCCAAGACTTGTCCCTGTAACACATATCCGCACAAATATGACCACAGCAGGCATGTCGCGAGAGAGATTCTTCGAGCTTTTGGAAAAGGTAAAGTAACAATTTGAAAGAGTCACTTTCTCCGGCGGATTGAAGGAGAGAGGAGAGATGAGGCAGACATTTTTATTTATAGAAAGTTCGTTTAATGTGGAAAGTGTAGCCTGTCTAAAAACTGCCATTTCAATATAAAGTCGTCATTCTCGCGAAAGCGGGAATCCAGTCTTTTCAATATGTTCTGGATTCCACGGTCAAGCCTGGGAATGACAAAATCTGAGTTTTTAGACAAACTCGGTGTCCTGAATAGCACTCGATGATATGCAGATAGAAAGTACCAGATTTTGTGAAAAATCCTGGCAGATATGATAAGATTTTTGGAGATATGCAGAAACTGAAAATTACATTTCGTAATGATTAAAAATGACCGCGTAATAGTGCATGATGGTGGAGATTATCGAGAGGGAACTATGGGAAAACAATGGGCATATGAGAGATGCAGCGGGCTATAATTTTAAATAAGGATATAATATGACACCTAATGATGTCCATTGGTCATTACTAGGCGCTTTCTGGTCAAGTATAATTGCGGGAATTATTGCTGTATCGGCAACTATCATCAATTATTTGTTCTTTCGGTCACAGGTGGATCCTCATGTAGTTGTGTATGCGACTCATGACGACAAAAGACCGAGCATAATTCTTCTGATTATAGAGAATATCGGGAAGTCAGTAGCTAAAGATGTGCAATTTGAGTTCTCAAAGTCCTTCCCGCAAGACGCATTTGGCTTTGAAAATGCCCCACAACCTCAAACCTTAAGCAAAGGGCCACTTTTTACTGGTATCCCATCCCTTGGCCCAAGTGCAAAGCGAATAATTACATGGGGGCAATATGGCGGCATATATACGTCACTTGGTGATGGAGTAATTAATGTAAAAGTGCGGTTTAAGGGCGATCTACCGGGCTCGCTTTTCCCGAAGAAATACACCGTAAATTGTCCACTTGATATTAAATCCTTTGAACATACAGATGCTTCAGATCATAACTGGGACAAAAAAAGTTCAGAACATTTAAAACGCATTGCTGATACTCTGGACAAAATAGCGAATAGAAAATAGGGCAATGCATAACACATCAATCAAGGCGACGGGGAATAACGCCGATTGGTTTTCATTCAGGCTGGTTGCCCCCGCGCCTTATTTCGGTCGTCGTCTGTCAGGTCTATCAGTGTCAACTACCCTCTACAATTCCTATTTCCTCCTCCGTCAATCCATATAACTCATAAACAAGTTTATCTATCTGTTTATCCGTTGCCTCTATCTGGCGCTGAAAGGATGTTTTTTCTTGGTCGGTTTTGGCCGATGCCAATTGCTTGTTCAGCGAAAGTATTTGGTCAACGAGTTGAACTATTCGATTATCAACTTTCTTTGTAGGAAATGTGGCAAGTTGTTTTTTTGTATACCAAGGATAAAGGCTATCATAGATGGAATATTTAGTTCTTAAGTACCAAGCTCCAAGAGAAGACAACAGAACACCCAATAAAAATTTAAGATCATCAATATCTTTATTTTTAGGAATAAGGATGTAAAGAGATTGATCTAAAGCCATTGGTTCCTCTATTAATGCTCCGTGAAGTTTCTGTCCAAGAATTTTTCTGAGTACTACTTTGGGTTGATAAAAAAAATCTGGTGTGCGTGGTTCGGCCAGCCATGGCCCATAAGACAAAAAAATTCCTGTTACTTGAAAGGTAAATCGATATATGTCTTTTCCTTTCAGCTCTCGCAAGTATGTGTGATCTAAAAGAGCATTTGCATGATAAGATTGTAACTCCTTATCTTTTTTTGTCTGTGGTCCGGAACCAAATTTAGTTCGCCCGTATCCATCTGTGCGATAAGCATGAATTCCCCTATTGAGGTAGACATAATGCTCCAATTCTACAGAGTTTCTTTCCATTTTTATGCAAATAGAATCAGAAGCTTTTGATTTTCTAGGATCAATAATCCCATTATTAATAGCCTGTGCTGGATCTATTTTATTAATAGTTTTGAAAGATGTTGGAGAAATAAAATAATTAATAAGAATATTTGATGGTTTATCAGATATTCTTATGCTAAAAATCGTATTTTCTATTGCCGCTTTTTTAAAGACGAAATAATCGAAGATTGTAATAGTATCAATGTGATGATTTGTTAAAACATAATTCCTAAGCTTCGAGAAATATTCAGAGTTTAGCCATGAATCTGGCACTATAAAGGAGACTCGCCCACCTTTGCGTCCTAAACACAATGCCTTTTCAATAAAATAGACATAAAAATCAGTCTGGTATTGGCTCAGTTTATAATTATTTGAAAAATACTGTTGATAGTTTTGTCCAGCGGAATATAGATACGGAGGATTCCCAATCACAGCATCAAACCCGCCCGACCTCATAATCTCCGGGAACTCTTTCCCCCAATCAAAAACATTTATTCTGTACCGCTCTTCATCATCAAGCATGGACTGCTGCTGATAGAAATCCGGGCCGATCAGAGAATTGCCGCATTTGATATTGTCTCCGAGGTCAGGCAAGGCACGTTCATGGTAGAACTTAAGCTGTCTTTCAAGTGACTGGTTATTTTCGCCTTCTAAGACCTTGAGTAATAGTGATAACTTTGTTACCTCGACAGCTTGTGAATCTATATCCACGCCATAGATATTGTTTAAAAGAATGCGTTTTTTCTCGGCTGTGGTCAGATGCCAGTCTCCGCCCTGCGCTTGATACAGTGCAGGATTCTTTCCTTTCGCCCATTTTTCTGGACTATCATTTATATACCAGTCCCTATGCCAGTCGAGCAGATATTGATACGCCCCTAACAAAAATGAGCCTGAACCGCAGGCGGGGTCGAGGATACGGATTTTGGACGCCTCTTTGGGCGTAACTCCCCCCGTCCCCCTCTTTACTAAAGAGGGGGTGCCGAAGGCGGGGGCATTATCCAATATCCTCCCCACCGTGTTCTTCACAATGTAATCAACAATATATGCCGGCGTATAGTAAACGCCCCCTGCTTTTCTTACTTCAGGTTTTTCTTCGACTATTGCCCTGTGGCCTGATGTGAGGCGTATAACCTTGCCGAGAAACTGTTCATAAACCTGTCCGAGAATCTCAGTAGGAAGGACTGAAAACTCATAAGGGCTTTCAGGATAATAAAGCCGTTTCATAATGTCCTTGAGGTGTCTGTCGTCTATGAAAAGAGAAGGGGTCAACTCATCAGGAAGTTCATGACGATCCTTTTCTTTCTGAAAGTGAAAAAGCCCTGAATTGTATTTTTCATCAGCATACCTGAAATGCTCCAGCAGACGTCTGTAAACATTTGCCCCATTCATCAGGGTCATTAACTTGCCGTATTCTTCTACTCCTCTGTCCTCGCATATACGCAGGAATATAATCCTGTCTATGGTGCGCTGAACTGCAAAATTTAGTTCCCGCTGTGAAAGGTCAGGATTTCTCATGGCTATATTGCGCGCAAGCATATCACGCCATGACTCGATCTCTTTAAGAAAGGTCGCATCAACCTCAGCCGTGCCTCTTTTGTGTTTGCCTGTTTCTGCATACTTGTCAAAAGAGCCTTTAAGAATTGATTCGCGAGAGAATATAGATGCTATATCGTTCCATCTCTGTGCATATTCTTTATCTATGAGATAGAAAATACGGGCCGTCGAAGCTTTATCTGTTTTTTCAGGTTTAATCCTGCAATCATAAACTGCAAATTCTTCAAAATCAGTGAGAATGCTGAGCGGAAGCTTTGCAGACCAAGCATAGCGGCGCAATTGAAATGAAGGACTAACATCGTCCTTTAAATTAACAGCAGGCTTTTTTGCCTCGACAAAAAATTTCCTGGTGCCGCCGATACGAAAGCAGTAGTCAGGAGCCTTTGTTGCGCTTCCTATCCTGATAGAATCTTCATGTATGACATCTTTGTAAGCCTCGGCATACCCCTGTTTGTTATTTACGTCCCAACCGAGCGCTTCAAAGAAAGGGTCTAAAAACTCACGCCTTAGCTGCGTCTCGTTATATTGCCCGGAGCGATAGGATTCCCTGTTTCGGTCAAACCGCTCAATTAATTCGAGTATTTCTTTCGAAACATTCACCCCCCTTTATACCTCAAATATTATCGGCACTATCATAGGGCTTTTTTCCATGGTATTCCTGAGATATTTTTTGAGTACGCTTCTGATCTTTGCCTTTATCAGAGACGGATCAGACATTATCTCCCTGTCCAATCCTTTCAACGTCTCTGAGACGAGATTGCCCACATCCTGAATGACTGATGATGCTTCTTCAAAGACAAAGCCCCTCGAAATGATATCCGGGCCCGATACGATCTTGCCTGTCAGATTTTCGACTGCGATCAGCACGAGCAGGATGCCGTCCTGACCCAGCCTCCTCCTGTCACGGAGAACCATATCCTTAACATCCCCAACGCCTTTTCCGTCGATGAACACCCTCCCTGAATTGACCCTGCCATTTTTCCGTGCGCCTTCCTCGGAAATCTCAAGCATATCTCCGTCATCGAGGATGAAGATATTCTCCTTTGGAATGCCGATCTTTTCAGCGAGGATTGAATGATACACAAGGTGCCGGTATTCTCCATGAACAGGTATAAAGTACTTCGGCCTCACTATATTCAACATAAGCTTCAGCTCTTCTTTGGATGCATGGCCTGACACATGCACCTCTGAGACCTTCTCATAGATGACATTCGCTCCCCTCCTGAAGAGATGGTTGATTATCCTTCCGATGGAATGTTCGTTGCCGGGAATCATCTTTGCTGAGAGTATCACAACATCTCCATCTTTAATCTTTATGTGTTTATGCTCGTCTGTGGCTATCCTCGAAAGCACGCTCATCGGCTCTCCCTGACTTCCTGTTGTTATTATCACAACCTCGCTGTCTTTGAGTTTGTTCAAGTCATCAAGTTTTAACCATGTCTCCCTCGGTATCTGAAGATAACCCAAGTCGAGTGCTATCTGCGCATTGGAAACAATGCTTTTACCGCAAAGAATTACCTTTTTGTCAAACTTTACAGCAACGTCAATCGCCTGCTGAATCCTGTGGATATTCGAAGCAAAGGTTGCAATAATAATCCTGCCCTTCGATGTTGAAAAGATATTCTCAAAGGCGCGCCTCACCTCTTTTTCTGAAAAGGTGAATCCGCCTTTCTCCGCATTCGTGCTGTCAGAGAGCATAAGCAATGTCCCGTTTTCACCATATTCAGAGAAACGATGAAAATCCATTAACTGCCCGTCAACAGGCGTTGGATCAAGCTTAAAATCCCCGGTATGCACAACCTTGCCGATAGGTGTATCGATCCCAAGCCCCACACCGTCAACAATGCTGTGGGTTACCCGCACGAATTCAACAGAGAATACGCCGAGCTGTATTATGTCCCTCGGCTTAACAGATATCAGCTCTCTGTCCTCGAGGGAATGTTCCTTAAGTTTTTCCTTCACAAGCCCAAGCGTAAGCGGAGTGCCATAGACTGGGATGTCGATCTCCCTTAAGAGAAAAGGCAATGCGCCTGTGTGGTCTTCATGTCCATGGGTGAGCACAACTCCCCTTATCTTGTCTCTGTTTTCGAGGATATAGGATAAATCAGGTATGACAAAATCAACACCGAGCATGTCTTCTTGGGGAAACATCAGGCCGGCATCAATGACAAGCATATCATTTTCATATCCAATGACAGTCATGTTGAGGCCGATCTCCTCAACCCCGCCGAGGGGCACAACGGTAAGAACCTTATTCATTACAGAAGATTATATCAGAATATATCTACAAATATGCTATTGATACAGATTGCCTATCCTTTGATCACTCCCATAGGTCTCAATCTTGCAACCTTTTTAGATATCCCTGCCCTCTGCACAACATCCACTACATTCGAGATATCTTTATACGCCTCTGACATTTCTTCTGCGAGGGTTTCCCTTCCGGCAGAACGGACTATAATCCCCTTATCCTCCATCTCGCGCCAGATAGCCCTCCCTTTTGCCCTCTTTATTGCCTGATGCCTTGACATAATTCTCCCGGCTCCATGGCATGTCGAGCCGAAGGTCTCTCTCATCGCCTTTTCAGTGCCTGCGAGCACGAATGATGCCCTGCCCATGTCTCCCGGGATTAACACAGGCTGGCCTGTCTTTTTATAAGCATCAGGCAGCTCTGGATGTCCCGGAGGAAATGCCCTTGTTGCTCCCTTTCTGTGAACAATCAGCTTCGTTTTTTTATCATTAACAATATGATCTTCTATCTTTGCTATATTGTGCGCAACATCGTATATAAGACTCATTCTAAGATCTCTCGGAGTCATCTGAAAAAACCTCAGGAATGCCTCCCGCGTCCAGTGCATTATACACTGCCTGTTAGCCCATGCATAATTTGCAGCAGCCCTCATTGCAAAAAGATAATCCTGAGCCTCCCGGCTTTTGTACGGTGCGCAGGCGAGCTCCTTGTCAGGGAGTTCGATCTTATATTTGCTGGCAGCCCTCTCCATTACCTCGATAAAATCAGTGCATACCTGATGACCGAATCCGCGTGAGCCTGTATGTATCATAACAGTGACCTGACCGATAGAAAAACCCAAGATATCAGCTATCTCATCATCGTATATCTCATCCACATACTGAATCTCGAGAAAGTGATTACCAGAGCCGAGGGTTCCCTGCTGCGACCTTCCCCTCTCATATGCCTTTTTGCTTATGATATCAGGATCAGCGCCCTCGATGCATCCGCCTGATTCTATCCTTTCAAGGTCTGAGGCATCTCCGTAGCCCTGCTCAACTGCCCATCTGGCGCCCTTGACCAATAGCCCTCTTTCATCAGCAGGGCCGAGCCTCAGCTTACCCTTTGAACCAACACCTGAAGGTATCTCATTGTATAAGACTGAAACCAGCTCCTTTATTCTCGGGACTACATCCTCTTTTCTCAGATTACTTTTGAGAAGACGAACCCCGCAATTAATATCGTATCCAACACCTCCAGGCGATACAACCCCGTTCTCAAGGTCAAAGGCTGCAACACCTCCTATTGGAAATCCATAACCCGTATGAATATCAGGCATTGCCATCGAGGAACCGACTATCCCTGGAAGCATTGCTACATTCGCAACCTGGTCAATGGCCTGGCTCTCGAGTTCTTTCTCAAGCACCTCATCAACATAAATAATACCTTGAACTTTCATCCCTGATTTATAATCACTGGGCACCTTTATCTTTGTATCATCAATTCTGTGAATTTTTTCAGGCAGCATTTTCCCCCCTTACGTCATTGCGAGCGCAGCGAAACAATCTATCTTTTTCATTTCAGATTGCTTCGTCAGTCTCACGATTTCCTCGCAATGATATTAAAAACAATTGTTGTCAGATATCAAATATAACATCTGCTTCCCATGCGTCATCTTTCTTTTCTATCTTCAGTCTATGATATGTTGCGGCCTTAATCAATAACTTTCTTTCATGCCTTTCAGGATCAAACTCCTCTCCTTTTAAAAAAGCTTTAAGCGTATATGCCCCCCCACCCATCCCTCCCCCTCGAGGGGGGAGGGTAAGGGAAGGGGTGATTTCAGTTATCACAATCCTCCTCCCAATAAATCCATAAGCATCAAACTGGAATATCAATTCATTTAAATAACTAACTAACAATCCTTCTATGGAATAACTCTCAACACTTATCTCTATAGACTGCTTTTCGTTAACATCTTTAAGGTCTGTGCTAAGGCTGTACATGCCAAGGGCTGCATTTAGAAAAACCTGCTCAATGCTGTTGCCGTAGGCCTTAATGCCGATATCGCCTGATATGTCTATGATTTCGAAAGTTTTCACGCAAATGCAAAAAAGCTCAACTATTAAGAATCAAAATGAAAAACCTGAAACTATGATTGGATATCAAAGATAGGGCATGGTATTTGAGCGGTTTTTTTTGCCGATATCCAGCCACCCCTCTTAGTCCCCCCTTGGCAAGGGGGGATTTGAGGAGGGTGAGGCAAAAACCTCGGAGGGCGGAACGACCGACCTGCCTGCCGGCAGGCAGGGAATGAGCGAGAATGTCATGCCCTATCTTATTAAAGAATTCAAAGCTTTTGAACAATGTAATACCTCTATATCTGCGAATTATAAAACACATCAGACAGTCTTGCAAATTCCTCAATGCTGAGAGTCCCCGGCCTCCTCTGAGGATCAATACCAGCAAGGGAAATCTTGTGCTTTACATCCTGAGACATTGACTTAAGCGCATTCGACAGGGTCTTCCTCCTCTGCGCAAATGCCGTCCTTACTATCATTGAGAAAAACTTCTCATCCATCACCTTAACCGACGGCGATCCGAGCACCTCAATATACAAAACAGCAGAGTCAACCCGTGGCACAGGCCTGAATGCACCCCGCGGGATTATAAACTCAAGCCTCGGAATTGCATAATACTGAACCATTATTGACAGCACACCATAGTCTCTGGTATCAGGTTTTGCAACGATCCTTTCAGCAACCTCTTTCTGAACAGTAAGTGTCATAGATGTCAGATTTTTCCTGCTCTCTATAAGCCTGAAGATTATCGGCGTTGTTATATAGTAAGGTATATTGGCAACAACCTTGAACTCAGGAAGTTCCTCATAATTATATGTAAGCGCATTGCCGCATACAAGTTCAATATTTTTATATGCCTCAAGATCAACACTGAGTTTCTGATAAAGTTCCCTGTCAACCTCTATGCCTATAACTCTTTTTGCCTTCTCAGCAAGAATCCTTGTAAGCCTGCCATGACCCGGCCCTATCTCAACGACTGTATCTTCTGATGACAGATTCGCCACATTCGCAATACGCATTAGTATTGATGGGTCGTAGAGAAAATTTTGTCCAAGATGTTTTTTGGGTTTGGGCATTAAACCTTTCCTGACATTATCTTACATATACCCCATAAAGCGAATATAAAAAATGACCTGTGATTGTCAGTCCATCTTTTTTCCATTCATCCGGCAACGGCCAATAGGGAACTGCATCCCTGAGCGCCTTTACTGCCGCATCATCAAGGTCTTTGTGTCCTGACGTCCTTAAAAGTTCCACGGCCCCGAGTGTTCCATCTTTTTTTATAGTAAAACTGATATAAAGGTCTCCATAAATTCCTTTCATCGCCGCTTCTGAAGGATACTTCCATATGCCTTCTATCTTTTCCCTGAGATGTTTCATATATCCATAGAACTTGAATTCCTTTGCATCAAACGTAACAGCATTGTTCCCCTTATTTTCCTCAGCCTCTTTTTGCGCAATCCTTTCAACTACTTCCTTGTCCAGAAGGTCTATCCTCTTGCCAAATGAGTAGCCTGTACCCGGAGGAATAAAAGCAGTCTCAGACGAAATGCTCTTCATATCACCGCCTGCTTGCAGGGTTTCTGAACTTCCATTTTGCATATCAGGCTTAGTGCCTTTAAAGTCTCCTGACTTTTCATTACCGACTGCCTGCTTCTGGCTTTTGGCTCCTGACTTCTGACTCCTGACTCCTGACTTCTGGCTTTTTGTCTCAGGAGGCGGCAATGGAAATACTCCTCTTGCTACAGCGCCGGAAGGCGGTGTTATACCTTGCCTCTCTTCGCCCTTATCTGATATCTCATCAGGAACAACAAGATGGGTATAAAAAAATCTGGTCTTGCTATCCTTCCTGACAGGTGATATTAAAGCAAAAGAGAATACAAGAAGGTGTATTATCAGGGAATATGAGATAAATCTGTTTAGTGTCAAGTTAAAATTCTTTTGAAGAAGTTAATAAATGAAATCAGATTCCCCGTGCCTTGAGACTTTTCAAGCCAGAGCCTCATAGTCACATCCTGTGTCTTTAATACAAGAAACATATCAATTTATAAGGGTCTTTATTATCAAAATAATATGGGGTAAAATTGTGACAAAAGTTGAGTAAATTATGAAAAGCCATTTGAGGGTAAAAAATAAAGAAAAGAACGAAGACTATACCAGCCAAGTACCATCCTACAGTAACTTTGTTGAATCCCCAGTAAAAAAAAGTCGTTAAAGCAGTAAAAATGTATCCTACTGATGTTATAAATACAAATCTTAGTTGCAGCTTCACAATAAGTTGAAATTTAGAATGTGAATAGTTGAAAATAGAAAAAACTATCTGATTTTTTGCGTATCGTGCCATGAAGTGGGCTATTAAATAAACAGTGCTTGCAGCAATACCCATAACAAAAGATAAAATCAAAAAAGCAATATAGAATTGATATGACAATTCGGGGAGAGGATTCCCGATAAGAAAATAAGGCGTAAAAAAAAGACATATAGCTACAACCAAAAAAATGGTATAGCTTAAAGCTCCTTTATGGATATTATTGATTTCTTCCTGATAATTAAATGAATTGTTCGGCTTCATCAACTCTGAAAATATATTCTCTTTTCTATTGAGAGTACTATAACTATATAGTATAGCCCATGCAATATACCCAGTAGTAATCCATTGGAATAAAGCCCCTAATGCTTTTTTTATAGTCAAAAATTCTTCGGTACCTATAAATAGGATTGAAGCTGGCATTACAAAGAAAAGTATTCCGAGAATGCAAGGATAATTTTTCTGTACTACACTGTTAAATTTACCGCTTTTGTTCATGTCTTTGAACTTACTACTTTATAGTTTGCAAGAAATGTTCCAAAAGGATAAATGAGCTTTCTTGATAATGACGGATTATAAAATTTCAGCCATAACCCTCTCGGGTCTTATAACCCTCTCGGGTCTTTACTCTTTCTTGTTCTTTCCATTAAATAATCATATATAGTATTACCAAATAATTCGTAAAATGCCCTGTTAGATAAAGAAGTTTTCATTTGATGATAAAACTTACTTCTCCATAGCGCATTATAGTCTACATTTTCTATTATGCTTTTAGCGGCTAAATAACCTGATGTAATAGCATATCTAATACCGAAGCCAAAAAGAAAATCTTGAAAACCAGCAGCCTCACCAGCATATATTTTTTTCTCTCTAATTGCTGATTTTGATAAAAAAAAACCCCCATAGCCAGCAAATTTCTTAGCATTTATTATGTCAAGCTCACTTATTTGTTTAAACTTCTCTATTGCTTTTTCGAGATATTTACCTCCCAACTTAAACTGCTCAAAAAGAACCGTCGCAAGTGTAGCTTTTTTGTCAGAAACCAAAAGATAGGCATAACCTTTAGGGGAAATGTCATTATCAAGAATAACCATAGCAATATCTTTTAAATTGGTAACAAAGGTTATGCCAAATGCCATCATATTAATCCTTTTAGGACCAGTCGCTATAATATCAACATCTGCATAATCTAAAGATGTATTAAATATAATGCTTACTCCTAACTTTATTGCTTGTGCTTTTAGCGAGTAATCCAATGTCCCAGCACCTTTTCCTCGCTGGATTAAATAAAACATTGGTTCGGTGGATTCAACATGCGCACTCGAAGACAAACTATAAAAATATCCACTGTAGAATGGTTTGTGATAGAAATTAACTGCAAGTGACATATTTTTAACTGAAGTCAAAACATCTTCTTTTGAGCTCCAATTTTCTAAACCTTGAAAATCACCGTGAAATCTCATTCCAACATCTGGATTTTTTTCATAAATAATCACTTTATAGTCGTTTTGTGCAAGGTTTATTGCTGTAGTAAGACCTGACGGGCCAGCTCCAAGTATTTTAATTACTTTAGGATCGTTCATTGCTCTATATTTAATAGCACATAATATTTCTTCAAAATCCTGGCGGAAACGGACAATGAATCCTTGCCCTTTTTATATTATTAGCGCCCTTAAGATAATATGCCGCTATTTTGAAAAAGAAATCTCCGACAGAACCTGATATGGTGCCGTCTCTGTTTTCACCCCAGTTAAGCGTCTTCTCATTATTGTTGATAGCAACAATGAGATATACCTGTCCTTCCTTCATCTCATTTGTGTCTTCCTCACTAGGGATAGGCAATCCCTTTGTTACGCCAAACTGCGTATGCGAATGAAAATCTCCGATGATCTGGAGCCGGTCGAATTTCTCGAGTATCGGCTCTATCTTCTTATGGTTCTTGTGCTGAAAGATAACGCCTTTATGTTTCCGTCTCGCCGTCTGGAAGCTGAAGGCATGCTCGATGATGAACCTACCCTCAGGCTTATAGCCGAGGAGAAAACCGAGGCTCTCCTTCTTATAGACCTCGGCAGAACTTAATAAAAGGTCTATAAAGGCATTCTCTGATAAATAGACTCTCATCCCTTAATGCTATGCCCCGGCAGCCTTACGCTCATAACAGGGCATGGCGCTTCCCTCACAACGCGTTCAGCTGTGCTTCCGAATATAACCCTGTCCAATCCTTTTCTGCCGTGTGTTCCTATCACTATGAGGTCTATTTTATTTTCTTTAGCGAATTTTATAATCTCATCATATGGAATGCCCTTTGTAATTCTGCGCTCCACATCATTGAGACCTCTCAGCTCTTCGGCCCCGTATTTTTCGATCTCTTTTTTGGCATTAACCTCTATATCCTTATAGAGTTCATCCATGGATATATG
This sequence comes from Nitrospirota bacterium, assembly GCA_016208915.1. GTDB lineage: Bacteria > Nitrospirota > Thermodesulfovibrionia > Thermodesulfovibrionales > UBA1546 > JACQXE01. Next base: position 26,371 of record JACQXE010000057.1, read on the forward strand.
AGGCACATACCATCCCGTAGCCTGCGCTATGTCATGCATAACATGAAGCACATAAAGCTTTGCGCCGTAGTGCTTTGAGATATCAACTACATACGGCAGGGCATTGTCTGAGCCCTCTGAAAAATCTGTCGGGAAAAGAATCCTTTTCATCTCCATATTATTAAGCCTCCCTTAAATATTTTGCTGCATCCTCAGGGGATGTTGTGACAACATAAAAACCTGTACCCCATTCAAATCCGCTTATCCTCATAAGCCTCGGGGCCACCTCTACGTGCCAGTGGAAGTCTTCTCCGAGTGTATGCCAATGGTCGCGCCGCGGTATTCTGTTTGGAGCCGTATGAATAATATAATTGTAAGGGGTGTTTTTCAGCACTGATCTGAGTTTTTTTATCATTGAAAGTATCATAAGCCCAAAATCCTCCAACTCCTCAGCATAGATCTCCTGAAACGCGCAGGAGTGTCTTTTCGGCAGAATCCAGAATTCAAACGAAAATCTCGGAACATAAGGACAGAAGGCAATAAAATTCTTGGTTTCGAAGATTACCCTGTCGCCGTAGCGAAGTTCCTCTCTCATCATATCACAAAATATACAACGCTCCTTATAGGCATAATATTTCTTTGCGCCGTCGAGCTCATCCTTCACGCGCATGGGAATAATCGGGGTTGCAATAATCTGTGAATGTGAATGGGTATACACCGCCCCTGCTTCCTTACCTGAATTTTTATATATCAGCGCATATCTCAACCTTGAATCCTTTTCGAGATCAGCAACCCTTTCTTTGTAAAGCGTAACCACCCTCACCATCTGCTCTAAGCCCATATCTTCAGGCCTTTTATCATGCTCCGGGGTTTCAACAATAATCTCATTTGCGCCTATGCTGTTCATCTTGTCATACATGCCTATTCCGCGTCTTCCAAGATCACCCTCGATCCGGAGAATAGGGTTGGGGTTCGGGATTACTCTCGCTAACCAGCCGGAATCATTCGGCTGTGAGCCTTTATTTCTTATTGCAGTTATTTCAGAAGGGGTTTCTTTTTCCCTTCCTGCACAGAGTATGCAGCTATGTTCTTTCTCATTCTCTTCTTCAAAATTGTAATATTCGGGAGGCTTGGAATCAAATTGTACAGCTACCCATCTGTTGAGCAAAGGGTCTTTCCTTAGTTCATGCATTATGCATTCCTCTCATAAATAAACTTCAATCCTTTTAAGACAAGATATGGCTCGATATGATCAACCCTTCTGAGCAGAGGGATAAAAAGCTCACTATAGCCTCCTGTTACAACTACCTTGAAAATTGTCGTCTCTGCCCTTTCAGTATCAACGATAATCCTCTCTACCGCGCCTGCTGTTCCGTATATAATACCAGAAAGAATATTCTCTGTTGTATCCTTTCCTAAAGGTGCTATGGGAATCGAGATATCTATGTCAGGCAGCTGCGCGGTCTCTCCAGAAAGGGCGTCCTTCATGAGCCGCACACCCGGGACTATTGCACCGCCCTTATACACATTATTTTCCCCGATAAAATTAACAGTTGTTGCTGTCCCAAAATCCACTACTGCAACCGGCGCTTCAAATAACTCGCATGCACCGACAGAAGCCGCTATCCTGTCTGTTCCCAGCCTCTCGGGTTCTTTTATATCGAAAGCAATACCTGTCATTATTTTATGGGTCAGAATAAGTGGTTCTCTTGTTATCAATGTCTTACACGCTTTAAAAAAAGCCTCTGTATGAGCCGGCACAACAGACGATATTATAACGCCTAATAATGCGTTGTAAATATTTTTTTCTTTTATTAAACCATTAATAACAGCCTCGTATTCTGAAATGGCTTTCTTCGGGTGAGTTTCAATTTTTCTGACAGAAAGGTCTAAGCCTCGGAAAAGGCCTATCTTTATTGAGGAATTACCAATATCAACGGCAATGATATTCATCTTTTAAGGTTTAGGGAATCCTATAACCCTAATTGTGTGACTCTCATCACCTCATCAACTGTGGTAATACCATTCTTAATCTTTTCTATGCCGTCCTGCCTCAGTGTACGCATTCCAAGTGAAATAGCCTTTTCTTTTATATCAAGCACTGTTGCATTTTTCATGACAAGTTCACGTATAACATCGTCAACAATCAACAGCTCGAATATTGCCATTCTTCCCCTGTAACCTGTCCCCATACAGCTGTCGCAGCCCTTACCTTTCCATATCTCTTGTACATCTGCCCTGAATTCCGCCCTTATCTCATCTGTGGCCGGATATCTTTCCTTGCATGCAGGGCATATTTTTCTCACAAGTCTCTGTGCCATCACGCCGATAAGCGTTGAGGATACGAGATAATTCTCCACACCCATATCCATCAACCTTGTTATAGCGCCTGGAGCATCGTTTGTGTGAAGGGTGCTGAATATTAGATGGCCTGTGAGCGCTGCATGTATTGAGATCCCTGCTGTCTCAAGGTCACGGACCTCTCCGACCATGATCACATCAGGATCCTGTCTGACTATATGCCTCAGCCCGCTCGCAAATGTAAGTCCTATCTTGGGTCTCACCTGTATCTGGTTTATCCCCGGCATCAGGTATTCAACAGGCTCCTCAATCGTGATTACCTTTTTTTCAGAAGAATTTATCCTGTCCAGAGAGGCGTAGAGGGTTGTGGTCTTCCCGCTCCCCGTAGGGCCTGTAATCAATATCATCCCATACGGTCTTTTTATAAGAGCCTCATACCTGTCAATGAGTAAGTCATCAAACCCTATCTCAGGCAGTGAAAGGAAATATGTATCCCTGTCGAGCAATCTCATGACTATGCTCTCACCGTAAATGGTAGGAATGGTCGAGACCCTGATGTCTATATCCTTGCCTCCGAATTTGCCCCTTATCCTGCCGTCCTGGGGCAGTCTTCTTTCGGCTATGTTCATCTGCGAAAGCAGTTTTATTCTTGAAGATACCGCTGACTGCATCCTTACAGGCATTATCTCTTTCTCGTAGAGTATGCCGTCCACCCTGTATCTGACCCTGACATTATTTTCTGCAGGCTCAATATGGATATCGCTCGCCCTCTCCTTTACAGCCTTGTCGATAACCATATTCACAATCTGTATAACGCCCTTTTCCTGCGCAAGATCCTTGAGATGTCCGATGTCTTCTGCAGTCCCTGAAACAGCCTTTTCTTCCTCTGTAGCATCTTCTATCAATCTCTGCATAACTGCATCTCTTGAGCCATGGAGAACGTTCAGATGTTCAAGGATGGCAGAACTCCTCGCAAGAAACAGATTTATGTTATAACCGTAAGATATCCTCAGAGAATCTATGGCCTCGTTCCTCAGCGGATCCCCGATAGCAACATTAATGGTATTGTCGGATACAGAAATGGGCAGCATAAGATTCTCTTTAAGAAAGTTGAATGATATCTTTTCGAGCGGCATGGCCTGAGGGAATTCATTTTCAGATATTATCGGTATGTTGAACTGCAATGAAAGCGCATGAAGGAGTTCCTCTTCCTTGATGATCATATCATTCAGTATCTCTCCAAGCCTCCTCTTGCCGCCCTCTGTCTTCTGAATCTCGATAGCCTTATCTATGTCCGACTCTTTTACATAACCGAGATCTAAAAGTATCTGTCCTATCTTATTGGTCATAATATCTACCTCGTAGGTATTTTTGGAAGTGTTCCAAAGAGATATTTAAAATCTTCATCCTCAAATTTCAGACCTGCACCGACATATGCACCGCGCCATTTTTTGTTAAGAACATTATCAGCACCTGCAGAGACAAATATATTTTTAAAAACAAAATAATCAACTCCCACTCTTACATGAGGATTTTTTGCATTCTCTTCGTCATTAGAGAAATCCCACACATCAGCAGAGAGTTTTGCCTTATCATTTATGAAAAAATAATCTCCGCCTATACCGAAGGTATTTTCAGTAATGCCTCCCCTGACTGCTATATCCTTGAACCTTCTTGCAAACTGCGCGGTAAATTCTATCTTCTTCTCTATCTTATCTTCCTTGACAGTCACGCCGTTTGTTATTGTCGTGGTGGTTTTCACGTTTCCAACAGGATCGCCTATGATGCCTATTATATAATATTTCTCAGGCGTGGGCTGGAGCGTTACATAAAATTGCCCCTTGGAGTCCTTCGGTTTTGTCAGATAATCTCCCTGAAATGTTATAAATGTCTTGAATCTATCCACCGCGCTTATTGTCTTGTTGACGCCCTCCGCAGCTCTGTTGACAGATTCGTAAAGCCTGTCGTCTTTAACAAGCTTTCCAAGTGTCCCTTCTCCTTGTGCAATCTTCTTGGAAATAGTATCGATAGATTCCGTGGCGCTCTTTATTGCCGGCCTGTTCTCTTCTATCATCTGCTTGAGTTCCTTTGCCGATTTGCTGAGATTAGAAACAAGATCAGGGCCTTCTGTCTTCAGGGATGCAGAGAAGTCTCTTATATTTTCCACCGTGGCTGTCAACGGCTCTTTGTTCTTCTCCACAATATCCTTTAACTGGGCAACGAGATTGTTTATATTGTCGAGGACATCTCTCAGCTTTTTGTCATTCACCGCTATGGTTTCTTTGAGGCGTACAGTAATATCCTTTATATTCATTACGGATTCCTTCAGCGCCCCTTTTCCCTCAGGAGTTCCGATTGCCTCATTAAGCGAAGAGGTAAGGCTGTTAATATTTGAGGCAACCACCGAAAGATTCCTGACGAGGTCATCCATATCAACCAGTTCCACCACATTCTTTATGGTGTCGCCGTCCTTGAGCTGGGGTTTTTGGGAGCCTATTTTTATCTCGAGATAACTATCGCCGAGAAGCCCTGTTGCCTTTATACTTACGGATGCATCTGAATATAAGACCACATGCTCGCTAACCCTGATTATCAGACTTGCCCTTCCATTTTTGAGTTCGATTTTTTCGATAACACCTGCATCCACACCAGCAACCTTTACCTTTGTCTTATCTTCAAGTCCGCCAATATTCTTGAACTCTGCATGAAGAACATACCCCTTTTTCTCTATCCATTCAAATCCCCCCACTTTAAACGTCATGTATGTAAGAAGCGCCAGAATAACCAGAGAAAAAGCTCCTACCTTCAGTTCTGTGGAAAGATTTTTCATGCCGTTACTCCTTCTATTTTTATTGGCCCTACTGCACTCCCTGTTATAAACTGCCTGACTATAGCATTGTCTGTGTTTCTAATCTCATCCGGCGTGCCTGTCTGCACTATCCTGCCCTCATACAGCATGGCAATCCTGTCAGCAATCTTGTATGCGCTGTGCATATCGTGCGTTATTGCCACTGAGGTGACAGAAAGCCTCTTTTTCATCTCGATTATGAGGTCATTTATAGCATCAGCCATTATTGGGTCAAGGCCTGTAGTAGGTTCATCATATAATAGTATCTCAGGCGAATGGGCTATTGCCCTTGCAAGTCCGACCCTTTTTTTCATCCCTCCTGAGAGTTCTGAAGGCATTAAGTCTTCCACGCCCACCAGCCCTACTGCTCTTAGTTTTTCGACAGCGATTTCTTTTGCTTCCTTATCTTTCAGCTTACCGTGCCTTATCAGGGCAAAAGCTACATTTTCCCATACCTTCATAGAATCGAATAAGGCTGCCATCTGAAAAAGCATACCAAATCTTTTCCTTGTTTCATAGCGTTCATTTTCGCTGAGATTTGCTATATCAACACTGTCAATCATCACTGATCCTTCATCAGGTTTAAGAAACCCTATTATATGCTTTATCAGCACGCTCTTCCCTGAGCCGCTTCCGCCAATTACAACCATGCTCTCACCTTTTTCAACCTTCAGTGTTGCTCCCCTCAGCACCTGGTTTTTTCCAAAAGATTTATGCAGATTTACAATCTCTATCATTTAAATAACCATGCTGACAGAAAGTAGTCAGAAATCAGTATAGTCATAGATGAAAGAACCACTGCTCCTGTCGTAGCCTTTCCAACACCCTCGGCTCCGCCCTCTGTATAAAAACCTTTATAGCAGCTTATTATAGCAATGGATGCGCCAAAAAAACACGCCTTGATGAGTCCGTTATATATATCTGTGATCTCTAAATAATCCCAAGTCCTTTTCCAGTAAACAGATGAATTCGCCCCAAGAACCGTCACTCCAACAAAATATCCCCCAATGATCCCGACAAAATCAGCCACAATTGTAAGCGAGGGCAGCATGATTACTCCGGCAATAAATCTCGGGACTATCAGGTATTTCACTGGATTTGTAGCGAGGGTTTCGAGTGCGTCTATCTGTTCCGTGACACGCATTGTTCCAAGCTCAGCCGCCATAGCAGCTCCTGCTCTTCCGGCAACGATCAGTCCTGTCAGGACAGGCCCAAGTTCGCGTGTAATAGAAAGCGCAACAACTGTTCCGACAAGCACTTCTGCGTTGAACCTCTTGAACCCTGTGTAACTCTGAAGGGCAAGAACCATGCCTGTGAATACCGCTGTGATAACTACTACAGGCAGGGATTTTATGCCTACCTCTATAATCTGCTTGAATGTATTTTTTAACTCGAACGGCGGCAATATAAGCTGTTTCATGGTAGCACATAAAAGGAGAAGAATCTTGCCAAGTTCTCTTGCGAAAGACATCAATGTGCTCCACAAGATCTCAACAAAACGCCCTATGAGTTCGATAAGTCTTATCATGATATCAATGAGTAGTGTATATCCTCTTTGCCTTTCCACCGAGAGAGGTCAGTATCTCATAAGAGATCGTACCTGTCCGCTCTGAAAGCTCTGTTGCTGTTATATATTCGCTTTTCTGCCTGCCCAGAATGACGGCATCATCGCCTTCTGAAACTCCTTCAATTTCTGTAACATCTACCATAGTCGTATCCATACAAACCCGTCCTGCAACAGGCGCACGTTTTCCTCTGATCAAGACATCAGCATTGTTTGAGAAAGCCCTGCTGTAGCCGTCAGCATAACCAACAGACAGGACTGCTACAATGCTGTCTCTCACTGTAATAAACGTCCTTCCGTAACTTACAGATGTACCCTTTTTTAGCCTCCTCAGTGACAATATCTTTGCCTTTACAGTCATTGCAGGAAACAGTTTGGAGTCCGGGGTCTTGAGTCTAGAGTCTTTAGCTGAAGGCTGATAGCTGATAGCTGATTTCTGTAACGGCGAGCATCCGTACAGCATAAGCCCTGGTCTTACCGCATCAAGATAAGATTCCGGAAGAGTCATTATAGCGGCGCTATTGGCAATATGACAGATAGAAGGCCTGATACCCCTGTCAAGCAGCAACTTCCTTACGTTATTGAATATCCTGAGCTGTATTAAGGCATATGACCTGTCAGAAAGATCTGCTTCTGAGAAATGACTCATAAGCCCTCTGACTACCATATAATCCATCCCTGATATTGCAAATATATCCTTTAGCATGTCTGGTACAGTAAAGCCAATCCTTCCCATTCCTGTGTCTATCTTTAAATGGACACTTATGGGCTTTTTTCTTTTTGCAGCTTCTTTAGAAAATTTTCTGGCTGTTTTTATATCATGAATAACAGGTATAAGGTTGTATTTAAAATAATCGCCGATGTTGTATTTGTCAAAAAGCACGATAATCGGCGTCTTAATTCCAGCCTCCCTGAGGGCAACAGCCTCTGATGTGTAGGCAACTGCAAAACAGAGAACTCTCTCTTTCAGAATACGGGCAGCAACTTCACAAGCCCCATGACCATATGCATCTGCTTTCACAACAGCGATGACCGTTTTATTCCGGGTTATTTTTTTTGCAGTCCTGAAATTGTGAGCGATAGCCTCAAGGTCTATCTCTGCTATCGTTCCTCTGTTCACTCAGGCGTTCTCCAGAAACAACTATGACTTGGAAGAATTTTCTTCCTCCTTTTTTTCCTTCTTTTCTTCAGACACTGTTTTTTTAGGGGTAACATCTATTTCTTCAGGCTCTGACATGGATTTTTTGAAGTTTCTTATAGCCTTTCCAACACCCTCGCCAATCTGCGGCAGCCTCGACGCCCCAAAAAGCACAAGAACTATTATCAGGATAACTATTAATTCCTGCATGCCTAAACCAAACATTTCTTACCTCCTATTTAATAGTGAATAGTTGTTAGTGAATAGTATTTAGTCATAAATAATTTTACACAGTTCACTGAACACTATACACTGTTCACTGCCTTTTTATAGTCTTTCATCGTATTAATATTCACAAACGATCTGCCTTCAGGGTCTACAGCGCTTACTTCCTCTTCCTTTACATATAAGACCCGTAACTCTGTTAACATATCCCTGATGCTCCCCTGATCTTTCTTGATCCTATCTTCAATGATACCAGTTACATTTTTTGAATAAATTCCTATCAAAGGTTGGCTTCTCCCTTCGAATTGAGGGATTACTGCATCCCAATCCCCCTGGCCTGATGCATATTTAGTAATGAGCAAAGATACGATTTCCGGCCTTATAAAAGGCATATCACAGGCAACTACAAGTATCGAATCATCCTGTGTACTGGTCAGAACTGAGTATATTCCTGTCAGAGGTCCCCTCTGCTCAAGGAGGTCGCCTATCATCGGCATCCCGCAATAAAAATAACGCTCTGGCGTATTCGTGCTTATTATGACTTTATCAAAAAATCTCAGCAGCAGATTTATATTCGTCTCTATAATCCTCTTTCCATTTATCTCAATCTGCCCCTTTAATAATGGAATCCTGCGGTTTTCGCCTCCTGCCAATATCGTCCCTGTCATAGTCATTTTTATTTGTTGTAATAGTCTATTCAAAAATACCTTTAAATACAAGTTAAAAAGTCTTCTCTATAATTGTCTTTTCTATTGCTGTTAATATACCCTTCAATTAATATATCATCTCCAATTTTTTTAACCTTCATATCCCTTAATCGATATGCTTCTGAAAGTTTTTTAAACGTATTACCGCCGACAGCGGGGAATGATTTTTCTCCTCCGATAATTTTTGGGGCTATAAAGAACATGACCTTATCAACGATGCCAGCCTCAAGGGCATAGCTGTTAAGCGAAGAACCGCCTTCTATAAGAATAGATGTTATTCCCAGCGCTCCAAGCTGTTTCATCAGCCACTGCATATCTAAACGCTCGCCTTTGTATTCAATAAATTGTATCCCTTTATCAATTAGTGTCTTTGCCTTCTGCCTTTTGCCTTCTCGCCTCGGCGAGTCGCCTATGGAGACTGCCTTCTGTTTACTGCTTATTATAATCGTCTGTGGAGGAATCTTTAAGACATTGGCATTCATCGGAATCTCAAGCTCAGGGTCTATAACAATACGTTTCGGATTCTTCACCTCTTGACCCTTGACCCCTGACCCTTTTTTTATCCTTGCTGTGAGAAACGGATTATCAGCCTTTACCGTTCCTATGGCTGTTATGATTGCATCAACACTGCCTCTCATTTTATGCACAAGACCTCTTGCCTTCTCTCCGGTAATCCATTTTGATTCTCCCTCAGGTGTTGCGATCTTTCCATCGAGCGTCATGGCGACTTTTAATGTCACAAAGGGTCTGCCTGTTCTTATGTTTTTTATATAGGCCTCATTCAATTTTTTTGCATCTTCCTCAAGAACCTCTGACACTGTTTTTACCCCAGCCTTTTCAAGCTCCTGAATCCCTTTTCCTGAGACCTTTGGATTCGGGTCTTTCATGCCTATGACAACCTTTTTGATGCCTGCATTGATAATCGCCCTTGTGCATGGCGGGGTCCGCTTGTCTGTGTGGCAGCAGGGTTCAAGGTTTACATATAAAGTTGCGCCCTTTGTATTTTCTCCTGCCTTTTGAAGGACGAGCGCCTCTGCATGAGGTGTGCCGGGTTTTCTGTGGTAGTCCTCGGTAATTATCTTCCCATTCTTCATGAGTATTGCACCGACCATTGGATTCGGACTTGTCATCCCGCTTGCCTTAGCGGCAAGTATGAGGACTTTTTTCATAATTGAGATGTTATCCATTGTAGAGAAATAGTATACCAAAACAATGTCCACCTTAGCAGCCTGCTTAAAGAAATCTTGTTTTCTGATGTAATACCAAAATAGAAATGTCCGGTTTTGCCACAATAGAAATGTCCTAATCCAACAAGTGCTATACTGCCTCTTTTTTAGTAAGGAGGCGAGATGGCAGGAAAGGACATAATCGGG